>JAJFFD010000100.1 GCA_021776805.1 Planctomycetota bacterium | reverse complement strand
TCGTACACCTTTGGCTACGCCGTCGCCGCCGAGGAGGCCTTCCCCTTCCTCGTCGCGACAGAGATCGCAATCTCGAGGCCTCCAGTCTTGACCATTAATGCGGGCGTGCCAGGCTACAACTCGGTGCAGGAACTGGAGTACCTGCGTGAATTGCTCGATCGCTTCGAAGTGGATCGCGTGCTGCTGAGTTATGTGATCAACGACGCCGAGCCTGCGCCCAATTTTCCACTGCACCCGGATACCCGCTTCCGACATTGCAACTCATGGATCTGGGAACGGAGCAAGCCGGCCATCAATGTCCTCGCCAAGGCAGTGGTCGGTGACCGTGAGCTCTTCGAGCGCAAGGAGGTCATGCCTAATCCAGATCCCCTGGATGGCTTCGCTCCTGAACGACGCGAGTGGTACGACTCGAGGGCCGCAATCGACGAAATGGCGGCTCTCTGCGCCGACCGACAGATCCCCTTCCACCTGGTGATCCTGCCCTCATTCATCATGACTCTGGATGACAGCTATCCATACACCCTCATCCATGAGCGGGTGATGAGCTGGGGCAAGGAGCTTGGGGTCCCCACCCTGGATCTCCTTGCGCTCTTTCATGGACTCGACGTCCGCGAGCATTCGGTTCCCGGGGATGGCCACCCGAATGCCGCTGCCCATCGCATGATCGCTGCAGCGATCCGCAGGCACTTAGCGGAAGCACGATGAACAGGGACCGACGCAGGGACTACTTATTGCTGCTCAGCATCAACCTGCTGATCTCCGCCCTATACAGCAATCGCAGCCTGCCCATCGAAAGCCTGGGAATCCTCGCAGAGCTCGATCAAGGCCGCTATCTGGATGGACCGAACTTTGGCTACAAGATCATGCTCGGTGGCCTCCATGCCTGCAGCGCCTGGACCGGTGTCAGCCTGGTCACCCTCGGCGCAGCCTGCAATGCCATAGCCGCTGCGGCGGCAACCCTGCTCAGCTACGAATTCTACCGGCTCCAGGGGCATGCCCGCGAGGGAGCCCGATTGTCGGCACTTGCCATTGCTCTCTGCCCCGCGGTGGTCCTTGGCGTCAACGTCTTCGGTCCACAGGGACTGCTTTTCTTCGGACTTGCTCTTTCCTTCTTTGCCCTGGCCCGTGCGGCTCAATTCCACTGGCACAGGGGACAGGCCCTCTTGCTGCTGAGCTTGCTCTTCAGCTTCAGCATTGACCGCAGCGCCTTACTGATACCGGTCGGTTGGATCTTGTTTCACCTAATCAAACCGCCTGGCAGGGAAGGTATCCGCAAAGGCCTGCAATCCACGGTCTACTGCCTGGCAGCTGCTTCAGCCATCGCTCTCATCGATGATGAGGTACGCGCGTACTTTCTCACGGATCTACTCCGAGGAATCGGACCCCTGGCTTGGATCGGTTGCATCGCTTTCTTTTCGTCGCATATGCGATTTGCGGCTGCTTTGTACTTCGCCGCGTCAATTCTCTTTGCGGCCAATGCCAGCAGCACAGAGCTTTCCGGGCAGCACGATGGCTGGACCCTCTTGCCCCTGCTCTGGCCACTTGCCCTGATCAGCAAGGGCCTGCTGAGCCCGACTGCTTGCCGTGTGCTTCTCCTGACGAGCCTTCTGCTGGGCATCGCCAGACTGAGCATGTACGACGAGAGCTCACAGGCGGAATCGCTGCAATCGGGGATCACGAGCCTGATCGATACGGATGACGCTGTCTTGATGATTCTCGGCAGCCCGGAAGAGCTGGCCCTGGTTCGATTGGCTCTGCCCGAAGTCGAGGCCCGCCTGATCCAAAACATCGTCAACTTCGCGGAATTACGAGCCGCAGAGGAACACAAGGGTGGAGCGATGGAAACGCTGCTCCTAGCTCAGCTCAGCAATCGTGCTGGTGATGGCCGCCGGATTTTTCTTAGCCGCGCAGCGGAAGACCAGCTCCGGAACCCGCTGTTCCGCAGCCAACATGGCTTGGCGTTACGTGTCTTCGCATTACTCAAGGACTCCTTCGATTGGACCTTCGTCCAGGCCGGCGTTTTCCAAGGCCAGGAGCTCCGACTGCAGACCTGAGCTAGAGCAGGAAGCCTTGGCGCTGCAGCTGTCGGGCGAAGCGATCGGCGAGCTCGGCGCTCGGGTGCAGATGATCGCCCTTGGTCTCTTGCACAGGAACCCGGTCTTCCAAGGCATCGCTCAATCCGGGCGCCAGATCGACATGCTGGATACCAAGTTCTCGCAAGATGGTCAGAATCATCTCTTGCCGCGCACGCTCACGATCGCTCCATTCACCCTCCTTGCAAGGGGGCATTACCAACACCGTCAATCGGCTGCCCTGAGGACCGAGGAGAGCTTGCAGGCGCGCCAAGCTCTCACGAATGCTCTTCGCACCAGCCGCATCATCGAAGGGTGACTCCTGCGCAACCCGCCAACTGAACCAAAGCCGATAGATGTAAGAGTGCTGGTAGAGCCAGGGGTCCAAACCGTTAGACGCGCGATCGGGACTGTAGACCGCCATGCGCCCCTCACCGTCGTAGAAGGCCACCGGTGTCACATCAAAGTCGTTTTGCGAAAAGGTCAGGATGAGATGATCCGGCCTTATCTCCTGGCAATAGCGCTCGTAGTAGGCCACCTCTTGAAAGGTGTTGTAGCCCTCTACGCCGCAGTTCCAAAACTGGTGGCTGCTGTCGCCAAACTCCTTGCGCAGGGCAGACTCAATCTTGCGACGAGCAGTGACCGAGTCGCCAAGCAGGAGAATGCGCTTCTTGTAGTGGTCACCGAGTACCGGGCGAGGAAACTTGCCAGCGATGAAGGCACCCTGCTCGTCGTACAAGCCTGTGTCCATGCGCGGCACGTAGCCTAGTTCCGGATCTGCAATGAAGGCTTGTTTGGCGAGTTCTGAGTTCTCTCGCCAGTGATTCCATTCGCGACCGCGGATGAACGAGTCGTCGGCAACCAAAAGGCGGAGGCTGAGTTCGGCGAAGAAGATGGCGGCGACGCAGGCGCCCAGTCCAAGGGCGAAGCGCCGGCACAGCGCCTTGTGATCACGGAGTCCCCCCCTATGGTTCTTCTCGGTTCTCAGTTGCATTCTCCAGGGTGCGCGAAGAGACGCAGTCTAGATCGGCGGTGCGAACTCCGCATGCCCCAGTCATGGTGAATAGGAGCTGGCGCAGGACAGCCGCTGTCCTGCCCTCCTTCCATCGGCAATCTACTCCCTCGAAATGCCAGGAATCAGGGGGCAATTCCGAGATCAGATGCGCTGCTGTGAACTTGGAAGTTGCCCTAGCGCAAACTGATGCGGCGCTCCCTGATCATCGGGAAGCCGACTGCATCCCCATGCTACTGGCCTGCCGCAGCTGCCGGCACCAGCGGCGGATTCAGATGCAAGCCGCTTATCTCCTGCAAGCCCGTCTCCGCAGGCACCGGCAGGATGTGCTTCTTGTCTACGTAGTTGATGCGCATGTAGTAGGTCCGACCCGCCTCCACCTCGATGACCGCGGCTTGCTCTGCAGTCAGAAAGGACTCCATCGAAGTCATCAGGTCTTTCTTCAGGCGCGTCGAGATCTCGATCTTGCCCGGCTCCGCCAGATAGGTGATGTAGCCGCCATTCATCATGTCGGCGACAAGTTCACCATTGACCAGAACCTCGAAGAGCACGCGCCGATCTTTGAAGACTTCCTGCCGGTATACATAGAAGAGTGCCTTGTCGTTGGGCACCGGTCCATAGGGCGCAAAGACAGGACCACCTGGCGTGGAAGAACAGGCCTGGAAGATGAAGAGTAGGACGGTTGAGACCAGGATCTTGCGCATGGAGCGGTTCCGAATCGGGAGCTTGGCCGCCTCAGGCTAACGAAGACAGCTCCATCGATCAGGTCCGCAGCGAAGATCTTGCGCTTCTAGCCGCCGGTAACCGCCACGGTGGAATTCGACAGAAAGAGTCTGCCATCGCGGCGCAGGGAAACCGCCTGCATCAGGAGCAGCAATCCGGGGGGCAGACCCGGGGGCAAGACGAGGGGCAGGAAGAGCTCGCTGCTTTGGGGCATCACGTCCAGGGGAAAGGCTGCGCTGGGAACCAAGAGCAGAGGCTGGGCGAGGAAGCCGGGCAGAGGTTGAATCGCCGGCTCCACTCCGGCCAACAGGACAAGCAGCGCGCCAGGCTCGCCATGAACTTCGATCCCGGCACGAACACCAACGGTCGCTAGGCCACCGCGGAAGAAGAGAGCCAGATCGGCCGGGTCCGCGACTTGAATCTCCCCCGCACCGATGAGTGCTTCCGTGCCCCCACCGCAGATCGCCGGCGCTCCGCCGCCACTGATTCGAAGTTCCCCCGAGATTCGTGCAGCTCCATTCTCGAAGACGCGGACTGCCGCTCCCACTGCCGGGCAACCGCTCCAACCACCGATGAGCTCGTTCTCGATATTGCCGTTCACCTGCAGGCTGGCCCCCGCATCGACCACTAGAGCCGCACCGCCGGGGAGGATCGCCGGACTGCCCGGCAGGTCTGCAGCTCCTGCATCGCCGCCGCGGATGCGGCTGAAGGAGACGCTGACCACCGAATCCGCCTGGCACCAGATGCCGATGCCGCCACGTCGTCCGAGGGCACCGTCGGCGCCATCGATGGAGGCACCATCCACCTCGAAGCGGGACTTGCGCACCCGGACTCCGTCACGGCCGGTAAGTCCGCCGTTGTTCATGCCGAACTGGCGCATGCGCACATCGCGGCAGTCAGTGATCTCGAGAGTCGTCGTGTCAAAGCTACCGGCCAGATCACGCGGAGCGATCAGGCTGATGCCATCGCCAACTACGAGCCCTTTACAGCGCAGGATTTTAAGAGTCCCCATGGAGAAGTTTCGCAGGAGCACCTTCTCATCCGCCCGGATGTCGCGAATCGCCGACTCACCAGTTCCCTCCACATAGGCCTCGATGGCGATGATCGCCAGGCCCTTGTCGAGGACAAAGGCATCGTAGCTGCGGATGCTGCTGCCAAAGAGGCTGCTGCGCAGAAGCAGAGTGTCGCCACTCTGAGCTGCATCGATGGCCGGCTGGATCTGGGTGAACTGAGCACCCGGCCTGCCGTGGATGTCGACCAGGATGCTTCGGCCCCCTTGCGCCGACAGGCTCGGCAGGGAGAAGAGTGGCAGGAGAATCGCAGAGAGGGCGAAACGGCAGCTAGGCAATCGCATATCAAGGAACCCGGGTGAAGCGCAGTACGAATGTAGCGCCTAGTCGCTGACCTGCCTTCGTCACCGATCAGGGTGATTCTCCCTAGGCGATGAAGTCCTGCACGACGCGCCCATGCACGTCCGTGAGTCGGTGATCCCGCCCCTGAAAGCGGTAGGTCAGGCGCTCGTGGTCTATCCCCAACAGATAGAGAATCGTGGCCTGCAGATCGTGAACATCCATCGCCCCTGCCACCGGAGCGAAGCCGATCTCATCGGTCTCGCCGTGGGAGTAGCCCGCCTTCACGCCGCCGCCGGCCATCCACAGGGTGAAGGCCTCGATGTGATGATCCCGGCCCACGAACTGGCGCACCTCCCCCATCGGGGTGCGGCCGAATTCGCCGCTCCAAATCACCAGGGTGTCCTCGAGCATGCCGCGCTGCTTCAGGTCCATGACCAGAGCGGCGCTCGCCTGGTCGACTTCGCGGCAACGCGCTTCCAGAGGCCTGCCCAGGTTGTTGGCGCCGTCCCCGTGGTGATCCCAGTCTGCGTGGTAGAGCTGCACGAAGCGGGAACCGCGTTCGATGAGGCGACGAGCGAGAAGGCAGTTGCGCGCGTAGGACGGACCCGCCCCTTCGATGCCGTAGAGCTTGCGGATCGACTCGGGTTCTTCTGTCAGGTCCACCAACTCGGGGGTGCTGGCCTGCATCTTGAAGGCGAGTTCGTAGGCGGCGACGCGTGCCTCGGTTTCCGGATCGCCGTGCTCATCGGCGGCCAGGCGATTGAGTGCGCTCAGGGTGCTGATGAAGTCGCGCTGCTCGTCTCGGCTCACGCCCTCAGGGCTCTGTAAGTCCAAGACCGGATCTCCCGCCGCGCGGAAGGGCGTGCCCGCATAGCGCGTCGACAGAAAGCCATTGCCCCAGAGGGGAGCACCGCCCCGAGGACCACGGTTGCCGGACTGCAGGACCACGAAGCCGGGCAGGTCCTCGGCCTCGGTGCCGAGACCGTAGAGCACCCAGGCACCGGCGCTGGGTCGGCCGAACTGGCCGAAGCCTGTATTCATGAAGAGCTTGGCTGGCCCATGATTGATCTCGGTGGCACGGACTGCACGCAGGAAGCAAAGCTCATCGACGATCTTCGCGGTATGCGGCAGGAGTTCGCTGACCGGCGCACCGCATTCTCCATGCCGAGCAAACTTGCGCTGAGTGCCGAGCAACTTGGCCTGCGCCCCGTCGATAAAGGCGAAGCGCTTGCCCTCACTCAGGCTCGGCGGCAGGGTCTCACCGTGCAGTTCTTGCAGGGTGGGCTTGGGTTCGAAGAGTTCAAACTGACTCGGTGCCCCGGCCATGAACATCCAGATGACGCGCTTGGCCCGTTGCTGCGGCAGGCGAAAGGACTTGTCCTGGGAAAGAGAAGCGCGGCGGCCCAGATCGCCGAGGGCGAGGGCGCCGAGCCCCATACTGCTGCGCCGCAGGAACTCGCGTCGCAGGATCCCTTCTGTCATCCGCTGGTTCATGATCGCGTCAAGAATTCGTCCAGGTTAAAGATCAGGCGAGCGAGGGCAGTCCAGGCAGCGGTTTCGCCTCGGTCCGAACGCACTCGAGATAGATGCGCGAGCATGAGCTCTGCCTCGGCTGGCCGCGGGGCACGACTGAGGGCAAGCATCATGGCAGCTTGCAGGCGCTCCGCGTCGTCAGCCCCGGGATACTCCGCTTGGATACGCCCGCCGAAACCAGCGGCCAGTTCCATGAGCATGGCATCGTTGGCCATGGCCAGAGCCTGCAGCGCCGTGTTACTCGTAGCACGCCGGGTGCATGCGACGTTGGCCGCCGGCGTATCGAAGATGGCGTAGAAGGGATAGGGACTCGAGCGCCAGAGCCGAGTGTAGATGGAACGACGGAAGCGATCCCCGCCCTGACTGACCTGCCACTGGCGCTGCGACTGGGTGAAGGCAAAGACCCCCTCCGGTTGCGGCGGCTGCACTGGCGGACCACCGCGGCGGTCATCCAGCAGTCCACTCAACTGCAGGGCCAGGTCACGGAGGACTTCGCCTTCTAGGCGCAGGCGACCCTGGCGGCCGAGGAGCAGATTGTCTGGGTCAACCTCGAGCTGCGCATCGCTGAGAATCGAATCCTGACGATAGGTCGCCGAGGTCAGCATCAGGCGCAGCATGGCCTTGCGCGAAAAACCTCGACGGGGGAGCTCTGCGGCCAACCACTCCAGCAGCATTGGGTGGCTGGGCCAGGCACCGCGCAGACCGAAGTCGTTTTCCGTCGCCACCAGCCCGCGACCGAAGAGTTGCTGCCACCAGCGATTGACCGTCACCCGCATGACCAAAGCGTTCTCCGGATGCACGAGCCAAGCTGCGAGGTCGAGCCGGTCCTTGGGCTGACTTTGCCGGTCGAAGTGGTTCAGGGCGGCGGGGAATCCCGGACTGACTTCCTGGCGCGGGTCGAGAAAGGAACCGCGATGGAAGAGCTGAGTCTTGCGTGCCTTGCTTCTGGCTGCGAGCACCAGACTGCTAGCCATGTTTGGCTTGCTGTCGCGATGAACTCTGAGTCTTTGCCAGGCTTCGCTCCATGCGGCCGGAACAAGAGCATGGTTTTCATCACTGACCGCAGTCTGCAGAGCGACACGAAAGGCACCCAAACAGTGATTGTTGCCGTACTCCTGCTGCAACTCGAGACGTAGCTCCCAGGCGCCAGGGGCCAGGGCTTCGGCGAGCTCGAACTCGGCGGCGTGCGGTCGCCCAAAGGCCGGGCTGATCGCCCAGCCCCTGCCCGGCTCAGCAGCGATGGCGGAGGCCACCGTGTAGACATCGTCATCCTGCGCCGAGCTTGCCTGTTCGAAGTCGGCGCGGGCAGTACTGAAAGCCAGTCTTTGCCAGGGAGCGTCTGCATCCTCGTCGGCGCGACCCGGCGAGTACGGGCGCACAAACAGACGCAAGTGCTGGAGGACGAAGTTGCCTCTACCTGCCCGGCCTGGCCCTCGATTCCCGAATGGGATCGCTTCGAGCCTCAGGGAGCTCAGTCCATCTGCCGCCCCCTGGCCTTGCAAGACATAGGTGCTATACACCGCGTTCTGCCCTACCACCCGATACGACCCATCCTCCTCCGGTCGTAGCTCGGGACCGTTGCTGCCCCAGGCCCGGGCGGGCTGCCAGGTCTGCCAAGACTCGGCAGCCGCATCGCGGGCTGCAGCGTATTCTTGCTCGAGGCTCGCGAGCGTGGTCTCCCATTCCAGAACTGCTGCCGCCTCGGATGCGTTGCTGGGGACGAGGATGGATGGCTCAGGGCTGACACCCGCATCCCTGGTCTGGTTGTAGAAGGCAAAGAGCTGAAAGTACTCCTCGTGACTGATCGGGTCGAACTTGTGCGTGTGACACTGGGCACAGGCCAGGGTCGTTCCCATCCATACCGCGCCGGTGGTGTTCACCCGATCGATCACCGCGTTGACCCGATTCTCCTCGTCTTTGGCGCCGCCTTCTTGATTGACCTGGGTGTTGCGGTGAAACCCCGTGGCGATCCGTTGTGCGCGCGTCGGATCCGGCAGCAGGTCCCCCGCCAACTGTTCGATAGTGAACTGGTCAAAGGGCATGTCCGCATCGATGGCATCGACTACCCAATCCCGCCAGGGCCAAATGGAACGCCCCCCGTCGATGGTGAAACCATGTGAGTCCGCGTAGCGCGCCAGATCGAGCCAGTGCCTCGCCCAACGCGGGGCAAAAGCGCTCGATGCAAGATACCGATCGACCATCCTCTCGTAGGCATCCGGTCGATCGTCGGCGAGAAAGGCACTGAGTTCCGCGGGAGTGGGCGCAAGACCGGTCAGGTCCAGGGCCAGGCGGCGGAGCAACTTCGCCCTGCCCGCCTCCGGCGAAGGAGCCAAGCCCAAGCTCCGCAAACGCGCCAGGACGAAGCGATCGATGGGGTTGCGCTGCCAGGGTTCGTCCTCGGGAGCGGGTAATGTGATCGCTCCCAATGGAAGGTAGGCCCAGTGCTCCTGCCACTCGGCCCCCGCGGCGATCCAGCGCCGCAGAACTTCCACTTGCGCATCGCTGAGGGCATCGCCGTGATCCGCGGGCGGCATGCGATCTTCCGGATCCTCGGCCAGGATGCGCCGGATGATTTCGCTCTCCTCGGGCTTGCCAGGGAGAACCGGCGAGTAACCACCCAGGTCCATGAGCATGCCTTCACGAGAGTCGAAGCGCAGATCCGCCTCGCGGGTAGAAGGGTCAGCGCCGTGACAGACCAGACAGTTCTCCGCCAAGATGGGCTGCACATCGCGGGCGAAGGAAAGCTCCGGCGCCTGCCCCAGAATATGAGCCGAACTGAGCAGGCACGCGAAGAGAGAAGGTAGAAGGAGACGGCCGAGCACGCAGGGATCATAGCAGCCCGCATGCGGCATCGACATTCACGAGCGGTGCCTTAGAGTCCCGGGTCATGGCCCGGTTCCTCTCCTGGACCTTCCTGCGACACTTCCTCCGCCTGCAACTGGGACTCTTCCTCTTTGCCTGCGCGGTGGCGACCATGCTCGAAGCCCGCATCGGTCTCGACCCCTGGTCTGCCTTGCACGAGGGAGTCAGCGGACAGCTCGGCTGGACCTTTGGCCGGGTCACCCAGAGCATGGGCCTGCTGCTCATCGTCTTCAGCCTGATCACCCTGCGAGTGCGTCCCGGTATCGGCACCATCTGCAACATGCTCTTCATCGGGCCCTGGCTCGACTTCCTCAGAACCCTGGATTGGTTTCCTCGCTTCGCCGAAGGCATTCCCGGGACTCTGCAGTTTCTGGTCGGACTCTGCATCATGGGCCTGGCCTCGGCGGTTTACATCGGTGCCCGCCTGGGGGCCGGTCCAAGGGATGGCTTCGTCATGGGCTTGTCGATTCGCCTGCACAAGAGCCTGCGTCTGGTGCGAATCGCGGTGGAACTCACCGTCCTGCTTGCCGCCTTTCTCTGCGGTGGCTCCATCGGCCTGGGCACAGTGATCTTCGCCCTGCTCATGGGGCCCATCATGCAAACTGCACTCAGGGTCTTTCATATCTCCAAGGACCCATCCCCGGCCTGGCGGAATCCCAGGATCGTCAAACCGGCAGAGACCTAGCGCCATGAAACGATTCGCTGCAATCCTCCTCCTCTGCCAACTCATCCTCGCCTGCACCAGCGCCAGCACGAATGGACTGCGGGACGACAAGATGCAACTCAGGGACTTCGGCATCCGCGCCAGCAACCTGTTCTTCTACTACGAAGACCTGACTGCTGCGACCGAGTTCTACACCCAGACTCTGGGCCTGGAACTGGTCGGCGACTATGGCATGGCCAGCATCCTCCGCGTCGCCGCAGACTCCTACTTGATCTTGGTCAAAGCCAGCGAAGGCATGCATTCGACGGATGAACCGAAGACCGTGGCCCTGGCTTTGATCACTGATGAATTGGAGGATTGGTACCTGTACTTGCGTGGTCGTGGCCTGAAGATGCGCAACGAACTCAATGTGCGCGCTGGCAGCGCCCACGATGGCTTCGTCGCCTATGATCCAGAGGGCTACCTACTCGAGTTCGAGCGCTTCAACGCGCACGAGGAAAACGAGCGATTCCTGCCGCGCATCGATGCCAATCCGAACATCTACCCGGCGCCGGGCTCGAGCACGGTGCCAGCAGGCCTGGGCTTCAAGGCTTCGGTGACCTGGCTTTACTACAAGGACCTGCCCGGGATGCAGCGCTTCTACGAAGAGGTCCTCGGCCTGGAAATGGTCGCGGATCAGGGCTGGACCAAAATCTACCAGACTTCGGACTCGGGCTTCATCGGCCTGGTCGACGAGTCCCGGGGGATGCATAGCTTCACCGAAGAAAAGGCGGTGACCCTGGCCTTCGTCATCGATGATCTGGAAGGCTGGTACGCTTGCGTCCGTGAGCATGACCTTTTCGAGTTGCGCTCGAAGGAACTGAGCAAGGACGAGCAGGGCCGCTATCAGGCATTTGTCGGCTACGACCCAGAAGGGTACTTCATGGAATTCGACCGCTTCTTCCCGCATGCGATGCACCGCAGGCTGTCGATGTACCTCGAAGCTCGTTAGACCGACTTATCAGATTGCAGCGACGGACCGAAGCGGGACAATCAGCGCATGGCCCGACCCCTCATCTCGCTCCTCGCCCTCGCCTGCCTCATTCATAGCGCCCCCGCCCAGGATGTCCCCCTGGGTTACTACCGGTCCCCGGCGATCCACGGCGAAACCATAGTATTCGTTGCGGAAGGCGATCTCTGGAAGGTCAGCAGGGGGGGCGGCGTCGCCCAACGCCTGACCACCCATCCGGCCGAAGAGTTCGACCCGGCGATCTCCCCCGACGGGAAGAGCCTGGCCTTCACCGCCAGGTACGAAGGCCCGAAGGAGGTCTACAGCATGCCCTTGGCCGGCGGGCGGCCGAAGCGCCTGACCTATGCAGCGGATACCCGGGCGCGCGTCGTCGGCCACTTGCCCGATGGCCGCGTGCTGGTCTCGACCCGACGCTTCTCGACTTTGCCCAACCAGCAACTCATCGCCATCGATGGCGAAGGTAGGACTGAGCGCCTGCCTCTGGCAGAAGCGGACGAAGGCAGTATGGATCCGGAAACAGGCATGCTCTTCTTCACCCGCCTGCCCTTTCAAGGCAGCCATGCCAAGCGTTACCGCGGAGGTTACATCCAGAACCTCTGGAGTTTCGACAGCAGAAACAAACTGGAAGCCCGGCACCTGAGCCCGGACTTCGACGGCATCAGCAAGGAACCCATGTTCTGGCGTGGGCGGATCTATCACCTCAGCGACCGGGACGGGAACATGAACATCTGGTCCATGGCCCCCGATGGCGGGGATCTGAAGCGCCACACCAGTCACCAGGAATGGGACATCATCTCCGCGGATCTCGACCAGGGCCACATCGTCTATCGACTCGGAGCCGACCTCTATCACCTCGACCTGCAAGCAGAGCGCGTGGAGAAGATCAGCATCACCTTGGCCTCGGACCACGACCACACGCGACCGAATTGGATTGAGAATCCCTTCGAGGATATGACGGCGGTGAGCTTGTCCAAGGATGGCTCGCGACTGGCGCTGACCAGCCGCGGACGCGCCTTCACCCTGCCGAGCGCCGGTGGACGGGTCAAGCAGGTGCCGCAGGCCTTCGCCGCCCGCTACCGCGCTGCCAGCTTCGATGCAAAGGGCGAGGGCCTCCTGGTCTTCTCGGACGAATCCGAAGAGGCGGAGATCTGGCATCACGACGGCGATGGCAAGAAGACGCAGCTGACCAAGGACGGCAATGTCCTGCGCACATCCATGCTGCCTTCACCGGATGGCAAGTGGATCGCTCACGTGGACAAGAACGCCCGCCTTGCCCTCCTCGAGCTTACGAGCCAAACCAATCACATCATCCAAGAAGGTGGCGAGCGGGGCATCTCCGGCTTGACTTGGTCCCCCGACTCGCGCTGGCTCGCCTACGTCATCCGCGGCGACAACCAACTCTCACGAGTGCGCTGCATCGGCATCGAAGAACGCCTGCCGCGGGACCTGACCAGCGATCGCTGGGCCAGCTACAGCCCGACTTGGAGCACGGACGGCAAGTGGCTGTTCTTCCTCTCCGATCGCAACCTGCGCTCCCTCACCGGTAGCCCCTGGGGCCCGCGTCAGCCCGAACCCTTCCTCGATCGCAAGACCCGGCACTACGCCCTGGCCCTGCAACCCGGTCTGCGCCCGCCCTTCCTGCCCCTGGACGAACTTCATCAAGAGAAATCGGAAGACAAGAAGCAGGCAGAGAAGGGGCAAGAGGAAGGCGACAGCAAGAAGCCCGAGACCCCGGCGGTGGCGGTCGACTTCGATCGCATTCGCGAACGTATCTGGGCCCTCCCTACCCCCGCAGGCAACTACAACTCCCTGGTCGCCACCGACAAGCGCCTTATCTGGACCTCGGGACCCGAAATCCGCGGCGGCGGCCTGAAGATTCAAGCCCTTCCCCTCACAGCCGAACCGGAAGTGGAAACCGTCGCCGACGGCCTACGCCTCCTCCAAGTCTCCGCCGACCGCAAGAAGATCCTCGCCGCCCGCGGCGGCATGGGCAGTGGCAATCTCTATGTCTTCGATGCCAACGCCAAGGCCTTGGCCGGCAAAGCACTCGACAAGGCCAAGGTCGACCTCTCCGACTGGAGCTTCGCCGTACAGCCTCTGGAGGAATGGCAGATGATGTATGCGGATGCCTGGCGCATGCACCGGGATTATTTTTACGACCCGGGGATGCACGGGGTGAACTGGCCGGAGATGCGCCTCAAGTATGCGGCCCTTGTCGGCAGAGTTAGCGACCGCCGTGAACTCGAGGACCTCACCGCCCAGCTCATCTCAGAACTCTCCGCTCTGCATGCCAGCGTGCGTGGCGGCGATCTCCGTGAAGGTACGGATCAGGTCGGCGTCGGCTTCCTCGGCGCCCGTCTCGAGCGGGACGCCGACCGCGGTGGCTTTGTCATCGCGCACATCTACGCCTCCGACCCTGATGAACCGCAGCGACGCTCACCTCTCAACCGACTGGACGTCGAGGTACGCCTTGGGGACGTGATTACCAAGGTCAATGGTCAGGATGCCCTGACAGCCTATGATCCCGGCGAACTTCTTCGCGACCAGGTCGGCAAGCAGGTGCGCCTGGATCTGCGCCGCGGCGACGAGCCCTACGCAGTGGTGACCAAAGCGATCTCTGCCGGTGCCGAAAGCGACCTGCGCTACCACGAGTGGGAATACACTCGACGCCTGGAGGTGGAAAGGCGCAGCGAGAATCGCCTGGGCTACGTGCACCTACGCGCCATGGGCCGCGGCGACATGGAGCAGTGGATTCGAGACTACTATCCGATCTTCGAACGCGAGGGCCTGGTCCTGGATGTACGCCACAACCGCGGTGGCAACATCGACCCCTGGATCCTCTCTCGCCTACTACGCAAGACCTGGTTCTACTGGACGCAACGCACCGGCGGCCCAATGGGGAACATGCAGTACGCCTTCAATGGGCATATCGTCCTGCTCTGCGATGCCCAAACTGCCAGCGACGGTGAGGCCTTCAGCGAAGGCTTCAAGCGACTCGGACTCGGCAAGGCCATCGGCACCCGCACCTGGGGTGGGGAGATCTGGCTCTCCCGCTCCAATCGCATGGTGGACGGCGGCGTCGCCAGCGCCGGCATGATGGGGGTCTACGGCCTGGAACGGGAGTGGCTCATCGAGAATCACGGCGTCGACCCGGACATTGTGGTCGACAACCTGCCCCACGAAACTTTCATGGGGCGGGACCGACAGCTGGAGGCGGCGATCGCCCACCTGCAGGAACTTCTGGAACGGGAGCCGGTCCGGACCCCGCCCCCACCGGCCTTCCCCGACAAGTCTTTTGGCAACAACCGCGCTAAATGAATCCCCTTTGACTGAAGAGACCGAAGAGTCAGCGGAAGAGCGCGGCGTGATCGCCGACAACGAACGCAAGAAGCTCGCGCCGGAGCAAATCCAAGTGGAACGCATCGGCGGATGGATCTTTGCCGCCGTGGTCATCCTCTTGATGATCATCCAGCAGAGCCTCGGCCTGCTCTTCGCCTGGTACTCGGGCACGGTGGCAACCTGGATCCTTCTGGGTTCACTGGCCGTCGCCAGCTTCCTGCTTTGGATCGCCGACTGGTGGCCCCGCAAGGAGTACCAATACTGCGCCTATCTGGTAAACGCCTCCGGCATGGCCATCTGGAGCGGCATCATCTGGCGCAAGGTGACCAGCATCCCGAAGGCAAGGGTGCAACACACGGACGTCTCCCAGGGCCCGATCCAGCGACCCTATGGCGTCGCCACTCTGATCATCCACACCGCCGGCACCCGCGAGGCCAAGGTCGAAGTCAAGGGCCTGCCGCATGCGGCGGCCATGCGTATCCGGGACTATCTGATTCACGGCGAAGAAGACGATGCATCCTGAGAGCGAAGACGACTCACTCCAGCGCCACCGCCTGCATCCGAGTTCGCTCCTGTTCAGTTTCCTCGGCCAGGCGAAGCAGTTCTTCTTGCCATTCTTGCTGCTCTTCTTCGCCGCCGGGGACAGTTGGGAGCTCTGGTTCGCCCTCCTGATCATCCCGGTCCTCGTCTTCGACACCTATCGCTTCCTGACCATGCGCTACCGCTTTGCGCCGGCGGAGCTCATCGTTACCGGCGGGGTGCTCACCAAGAACGAACGGCATGTGCCCTACGCCCGAATCCAGAACATCGATCTCAAGCAGGGGCCCATCCAGCGTCTGCTCGAGGTCGCGGAAGTGCGCATCGAGACAGCCAGTGGCGCCGAGCCCGAAGCGATCTTCAAGGTCCTCAGTCTGTCGGCAGTACAGAGGATGCGCGGCCGCGTCTTTGCCGAGCGCGGCGAAGCAAGGCCCGAGGATGCGGACGAGGCGAGCGCCGGCCGTACGGAACCGGCGCCCCGACCTGAGCTGATCAACAGCCTGGGTCCGAAGGATCTGATTCTGCTGGGACTCAATCCGGGTCGTGGCATGGGGGTGGTCGCTGTCCTCTGGGGGCTCGCTTGGCAGATGGGTCTCTTCGATGGGGCCCTGAACTTTGAATCCATCTTGAAGTTCTTCACCGGCAGCGAGGAGGGATCTGTTCTCGGTTACAGCGCCCTGGCCCTCGGATTCCTAGTCAGCCTCTTCCTTCTCTCAATCACCTGGCACTTCCTCCGACTCTTCGACTACCGCCTCGAACTCCGCGGCGACGACTTCTTGAGTCAGGGTGGGCTCTTCACCCGCCACTCAACCACCATCCCCAGACAGCGCATTCAACTGATCTCCATCAGCGAGTCCCCACTCCAAAGATGGATGCAACGGGTCTCGGTCAAGGTCGAGACTGCCGGCGGCACTGGTCAACCGGCTGAAAGCCGCCACTGGTTTGCGCCATTGATTCATCGCCATGAACTGCAAGGCATCCTCACGACGATCGATCCCCATCTACAGATCGAGCAGGCAAGCTGGCAGAGCCTCGCCCCCGGCTACCGCTACCGCATGCACAAGCTCTCCGTAATCATCGCCCTTGGAATCGCTGCCATCTGTCAGCTGATATTCTGGCCCTGGGGTTGGCTCTCTCTCATAGGGCTTCTGCCCCTCTTCGCCTGGGCCACGCAAGTCGAATCCAAGTACATCGCCTATGCGCGAACAGGCTACGGAATCCTCTTCCGCAACGGTGCCTTCTGGCGGCAGATGAGTCTGACCATGAATGAGAAGGTCCAGGTGGTGAGCCAGCATCAAAGCCCCTTCGACCGCGGCCACCGCATGGCCAGCCTCAGGGTGGACACGGCGGGAGCCGGCCAGTCAGGGCACAAGATCAACGTGCCTTACCTGCCGACGGCGCGAGCGGACGAACTGCAGGCAGACCTGGTGGCCGCTGCGGGCCGCGGCGAATTCTCATGGTGAGCGTCGGCCCGGAGGATTTGCGGATTCGCCTCATCAAGGCTGGACTCGAAATCGGGACAATTCGCTCAGTGGAAACAGGGGGCAAGGTGATTGACGGTCGCGATCCAGAGGGCAACGCCTTTCAGCTCGAGGCGGCTCGAAAGTAGCCGCAGACCCAGATCCGAAGCGCCGAACAGGAATCCCGCAGCAGCGAAAATCCGCGATCTGAGAAAAGCTGGGACTCCGATCCACCCAGTCCCGGAGCCAAGGGGCTAGAATCTCGCATCGGTTCCCGGCTTCCACCACCGGGTCAAGCGACTGGAGCATGTGGATGAAGCCTCTCACTCTTCCCCTGATCTTGATGGTCACCTGCGCCCTGGCAAGCGCACAACAGGTGATCAGGGTCAGCCGCGACGGGACCGGGAA
>JAJFFD010000099.1 GCA_021776805.1 Planctomycetota bacterium | reverse complement strand
TGGTGGGCAGAGGCGGATTTGAACCGCCGACCCCAGCATTTTCAGTGCTGTGCTCTACCAACTGAGCTATCTGCCCGCATTGCCAACCCTAGGCACCGACCAAGCAGGTCGGCACAGCAGGGGCCGGGAAGATAGGCAGGCCCTCACCGCCAATCAAGCACCGTCATCAAGGACCGAGAACACGGCGGGCTGCCAGCACATCCGCCTCAATCTGCGCGACCAGCTCCTCGGCGCTGGCAAACCTCTTCTCCGGGCGAATGTGCGCGCAGAAGCCCAGCTCCAGGGTGTGCCCGTACAAGTCCCCGTCGAAATCCAGGAGGTGCAACTCCAGTACCAGGAGCTCTGCTCCCTTCGCGCTGCCATCCCCAAAAGTCGGGCGGATACCCAGGTTCGCCACCCCCAGATAGCCCTCACCATCGTGGATGACTTCGACGGCGTAGACCCCGCGCGGGGGCAGGACCGGACTCTCAGGCTGCACATTGGCGGTGGGGAAGCCCAGATTCTTGCCGCGACCGTCGCCATGCACGACCTTGCCGTATGCCCCGGGCCATCGGCCGAGCATGCGCATGGCGCGTTCCAGTTCGCCTGCCTTGACCGCCGCTCGAATTGCGGAGGAGGACACCGGCTTGCCATCGACCTCGAAGATGCTGCCTTGGCGCACGAGAAAGCCGAGGTCCTTGCCGAGCTCAGCGAGTCTCTCCGGCGTGCCCCGGCGATCCTTGCCGATGGCCGAGTCGTAGCCCAGCAACAAGCCCCGTGTCTGCAGGCCCTTTGCCAGAATGCGATCGGCGAAGTCCTCCGCCGAGAGGTTGCGGAGCTCGTCGTCAAAGTCGAGGAGAAGCACGCGACCGACGCCGGCGCGGCGCAGGAGGCGCATGCGATGGGCGAGGCTCACGAGCCAATCGACCTTCTTGCCGCTGAGGACTTCATCCGGATGGTTCCGAAAGGTGACCACGGTGGGCAGGCACTGGAGTTCGGAGGCGAGTTCGAGCAGCTCATGGAGCAGGCGTTGGTGACCGAGGTGGACGCCGTCGAAGACGCCGACGAGGACCGCCGACCTGGCTTCGATGGCTTCGCCGTGGAGCTTGCTCAGGTCGGTCTCGTCCAGGGCGGCGAGACCTTCTATGACCCTCATGTCTGCGCCTGAAACTTCTGCTCGAGTTCTTGGAGCTTGCCGCGAATGCGAAGCTTCTCCACCGAACTTACCCGGTCGACGAAGAGCACGCCGGTGAGGTGGTCGAGCTCGTGCTGAATAATGCGAGCAAGGAAATCATCGAAGTGGATCTTCTTGGTCTCACCCTCCAGATCCTGGTACTCGACGGTGATCTCCAGGTTGCGTTCCACATCCGCGTAGATGCCGGGGAAGGAGAGGCAACCTTCCTCACCGAACTCGCTGCCCTTGCGCTCGACGATCTTGGGGTTGACCAGGACCATTTCCTCGTCCTTGTCCTTCTTGTCGCCGCTGGGGTTCAGGACCATCAGGTCCAGTTCGAGGCCGACCTGGGGGGCGGCGAGGCCGACACCCCTGTAGCGGTACATGACTTCGAGCATCTCGCTGGCGGTAGCGCGGAGCTGCTCATCGATCGCGGGGATCGGCTTGCCGCCGCGGCGCAGAACCGGATCCGGGTAGTAGACGACTTCCATGGGCAGGCATGGGATACGGCATTTTCGGGCCCTGGGCAAGCGCTGCGGGGGGGCTGCGTTGCGAGCTTGGGGGTGGCCAGCTAGACTTCCCCGCCCTCGCATGGACCTGAGCAAGCATTTGGAAAAGGCCGCGGAAGCGGTCAAGCGCCGCAACTATCCCTTTGCGGTCGGGCTCTATCGTCAGTTGCTGGATCTTCAGCCGGATGAGGGTCGGGCACGGGAAGGCCTGCGCCGGGCGCTCTTCAAGAAGGCAGAGGCCAAGCCACCGAGCAAGTTCTTCGCCATGCTCAGTGGTGGGCCGAGTCTGCTGATCGGCAGCTTGCTGTCCCTCATCGGCAGGCACCAGTCGGCGGCGAAATCCTACGAGCGCTACCTGAACCACGACCCACTCAACGAGGGGGTCAATCTGAAGCTGGCTCTCGCACTCGAGAAGGCGGGCTGCGAAAACTCGGCCTTGGCAGTTTATCGCTGCTATGCGGAAGAGGAGCCCCGCTGCCTGGAGGCATCCCGTTCCGCCGGCGCTCTGCTCTATGCCCAGGGCGAACTCGATGCGGCCCTGGCGATGTACGAGCAGGCCCTCAAGGTCAGCCCGCGGGACCAGGAGTCTCTCAAGGCGCGCAAGAACTTGGCGGCAGAGGGTGCCCTGCGCAGCACGGGTATCGAGAGCGTCGGCTCCTCTCGAGAGATGATCAAGGACAAGGAGGAGCAGCGCAGTCTGGAGCGTTCGGATCGCTTGCAGCTGAGCTCGGAGGAGATCGAGGGCGAGTTGGAGGAGCTCGAGGCGAAGCTTGGAGAAGATCCCGATAACCTTCGCCTTCTGCAGCGCCTGGCGGACCTCCACCTCATGCGTGAGGATCAGCGCAGTGCCCAGGACTGTCTGGAGCGTGCCCTGCAGCTGGATCCGGACAACTCTGAGCTGCAGGCTCGGGTCGGGGACCTGGGTCTGGCCATGCAGGAGCAGCTGGTCCAGGATGCGGAGGCCAGGGCTGACGCGGGGGCCGCCGAGCGTGCCCGCGAGGTCCTGCAGGAGGCCCGGCTAAGGGAATACGGTAGGCGGGTGGAGCAGAACCCCACGGACCTCTCCCTGCGTTTCCAGCATGGCAGCGCTCTCCTGGAGAGGGGCCAGAATGACGCTGCCATCGCCGAGCTGCAGCAGTCGGTGAAGGACCCGCGCAGCCAGCTCGAGTCCCTTCTCCTCCTGGGAAGGGCCTTCCGGGCCAAGGGCCTGGGAGATCTGGCCATTGGTCAGCTCGAAAAGGGTCTTCAGAACGCTGCCGGGAGGGGTGCGATTCAGAAGGAGATCCGTTATGAACTCGGCCTCGTTGCCGCGGAGATGGGGGACTCGGCGGCGGCCCTCAAGCACTTCTCGGGCATCCTGGAAATGGACATCGGTTTCCGGGACGTGGCCCAAAAGGTAGAACAACTGCAATCATCCCAGGGATGAAGACTCAGAATGGCTCATAGCAATCAAGCGAAGAAGCGCATCCGCAGCAACGAGAAGCAGCGGCTGCATAACAAGGCGATCAACTCGAGCATGCGCTCGGAGATGAAGCGGGTGCTCACCGCAGTCGACGCCGGCGACAAGGCAGGAGCGGAAGCGGCTCTGCCCATTGCCATGCGCAAGATCGACAAGGCTGCCAAGACCAACGTGGTCCACAGCAACAACGCCTCCCGCAAGAAGAGCCTGCTCATGCGCGCCATCGGCCGCATGGGCTAGAGGCGCTGGTCGGGCTGGACGGACCCGAGGCGCGAGGGGTCCGGGCCAGGGGGGGAGTTTTGCCAGTGTCCACCGGTCCATAGGGACTCTCCCTCCCGGGGGCGGATTTCGCAGTGGCGTAGGCTATCCTTTCCCGGGCGAGCGCCCTCTCGCTCCCTCCTGCCCATGATCAAGGTCCAGAATCTCAGCAAGCGCTTCGGATCCATCCTTGCCGTGGATGACATCGCCTTCGAAGTGCGCCCCGGCGAGGTGCTCGGCTTTCTCGGCCCGAACGGTGCCGGCAAGTCCACCACCATGAAGATGCTCACCTGCTTCCTGCAGCCGACCTCCGGGACGGCAGAGGTGGGTGGCTGTGACATTCTGGAGGATCCCATCGGCGTGCGACGCAGCATCGGCTATGTGCCTGAGAATGCGCCGCTCTATGGGGACATGAGCGTCGAGGCCTTCCTGCACTTTATCTGCGAGGTGCGGCAGGTCCCCAGGGAGAAGGTCAAGCCGGCCATCGAAAGGGTGGTTGAGCTCTGCAACATTTCCAGCGTGTACTACCAGGTGCTGGAGACCCTCTCGAAGGGCTACAAGCGCCGGGTCGGCCTCGCCCAGGCACTGGTGCACGACCCGGGGATCCTCATTCTGGATGAGCCAACCGATGGCTTGGATCCCAACCAAAAGCACGATGTGCGCAACATGATCAGCAGCATGGGGGCGGAGAAGAGCATCATCATCTCGACCCACATTCTCGAAGAGGTCGACGCAGTCTGCTCGCGGGCGATCATCATCGCCCGCGGCAAGGTCTTGGCGGATGGCACGCCGGCTGAACTGGAGAAGCGCGGTGGGGGCAAGTTGGACGACTTCTTCCGGCAGATCACCCGCGGCGACAAGGGGAGTGCCGCATGAGAACCACCTGGGCGATTCTCAAGCGTGAGCTGCGCGGCTACTTCGGAACCCCCCTGGCCTACGTCTTCCTGGTGGTGTTCCTGTCCCTGAGCAGCTTTCTGTCCTTTCGTGCCGGTCTTTACGACGCGCGGGACGCCAACCTGCTGGTCTTCTTCCAGGCCTTGCCGGGACTCTTCGCCTTGCTGGCGCCGGCCATCGCCATGCGCATGTGGTCGGAAGAGAGGCGAACTGGCAGCATCGAACTTCTCCTGACCCTACCAGTGACCATTCCCCAGGCGGTCATCGGCAAGTTCCTCGCCGGTTGGCTCTTCTTCGGTATCGCTCTGCTACTCACCTCCCCCTTGGTCATGACCGTGGCCTACCTGGGTGATCCGGACACCGGGCCTATTCTCACCGGTTACCTGGGTGCCTTCCTCATGGCGGGAAGCTACCTGGCCATCGGCACCTTCTTTTCGGCGATGACCAAGAACCAGGTGATCGCCTTCATCCTCGCATCCCTGGCTTGTGGGTTCTTTGTCTTTGCCGGCACGCCTTCCCTGCTTGGCTTCCTGGATTCGGCGGGGGTGCCAGGCGGTGGCATTAGCTTCTTTGAGTCGATGAGTTTTCTGACTCAGTACGACGTGATGCAGCGCGGTGTCATCGAGCTGCGAAATGTCTTTTTCATGTTGGCAGTGAGCGTGGGCTTTCTCGCCTGCTGCTGTGTCATCCTTCACGAACGGAAGGCGAGTTAGCCCATGAGCAGCTCGAGTAGAACGATTCTCGGCGTCCTGTTGATCCTGGTGATCACCTTCTGCGCCACCTTCATCGTCAGCCGCAAGACGATCGGGCTGGGGGGCTTGGATCTCACCGAGGCGAAGCTCTACACCCTCACCGAGGGCACCCGTTCGATCATCGACAAGTTGCCCCAGCCCCTGCAAGTGAAGCTCTTCTACTCCAAGGAAGGGGTCAACAAGGCGGGCACCGATGGCCTGCTTCTCGAGTTCAACAACTACTACTTCTACGTGCGCGATCTCCTGCGCGCCTATGAGCGGCAAGGTGAGGGCAAGATCATCTTCAGCGAGTTCGATCCCAAGGCCTTTTCCGATTCGGAGGCAGAGGCGGATCGGCTGAAGTTGACGCGCCTGTCCCTAGGGGAGCGCGAGGGTTTTTACTTCGGCATCGCCGTTACCAGCGAGTCTGGCGCCGAAGAGGTGATTCCCTTCCTGGACCTCAGCCAGCAGGAGCGCATCGAATACAAGGTGAGTGAAGCCCTGGAGATGGCCATTCACCGTCGCAAGACCAACGTCGGCCTGCTCTCGCCCCTGCCCATGCTCGGTAGCGATGAATCGGAGGACTTCAAACGGATCCTCCGTGAAATGAAGAAGCCCGTGCCGCCCGGGCCCTGGCTCGTTTGCCAGGCTCTGCAGCGCAACTACAATTTGCAGAGGGTGCCGATCAATGCGGTAGAGATCAGCGAGGAGTTGGACTACCTGATGGTGGTGCACCCGAAAGTGAACCAGATCAAGGGGCTGTCGCTGGAGACCATGTATGCCATCGACCAGTTTGTGCTGCGCGGTGGCAAGGTCATGGTCTTCGTCGATCCCTTCTGCCGTGCTGACGAGCATGCGCGGACGGAGAATCCTTTCCAGTCGATGGAGCATCGGCGCGACAGCAATCTGGAAAGGCTCCTGAGTACTTGGGGTTTGGATTTCGCGACCAGGCTGGGGGAGGACTGCATGGTCGCCGGCGACCTTACTTTTGCCGGGCGCATCCCGGATCCGAGCAAGGGCGACCAGGGGCTGACCCGCTTTCCGGGATTCATGCTCGTGCGACCCGAGCACGAGGGGGAGGAGTGCATCAATCAGGAGAACCTGGTTACCCAGGGTCTCGAAGTAGCCAACTTCTTGATCCCAGGTGCCTTCGAGATCCGCGCGGATGCGACTGCGAACATCGAGCCGCTGATCATGACCACCAGTAAGGGCAACAACTGGCCGGTGAACACCTTCGAGCTCGCTGATCTTGGCGGAGTTGACGTAGGTCGACTCACCAATCGCTTCCGCGAGGGTAGCGAACAGCTGGTGCTCGCTGCCGAAATCACCGGCAGCTTGAAGACCGCCTTTCCCGGTGGTCCGCCGGATCCGGAGCTGGGTGGGCCGCGCATGCTGGAGGACAAGGAGCACCTCAGCGAGAGCCTGGAGCCCGCGACCATCATCGTCGTGGCCGATGTGGACATGATCACCAACGACATTGCTTACCAGCGCTTCAACAATGCCCTCACCAACAACAACCAGGACTTCGTGCTCAACGCCATGGATCGCCTGGCGGGCTCGGAAGACCTGATCAAGATTCGCTCCCGCGGCAGCTTCCGGCGGCCCTTCAGCGTCGTCGCGGAGATCGAAGAGGAGGCGGATCGCAAGTCCATCACGCAGACTCAGGCCATCGAGGCGCGCAAGTTGCAGATCCAGCGAGAATTGGCTGCCCTGCGGGCCCAGGCAAACAGCAGCAATTTCGGATTCCTCCGGGCGGAGGCCCAGGACAAGCAGCGCGTTCTCGAGTCGGAGAGCCGGGAGCAGGAGCGACGTCTGCGCAAGGTACAGCAGGAGAAGACCGAGGCCATCGAGAGTCTGGGTAGCCAGGTCAAGAACCTGAACATGATCCTCGTGCCCAGTCTCATTCTCTTGTTTGGTGTCTTCCTGGGTTTCTTCCGCTACCGCAAGCGCCGGGCCCTGGTGCTCGGAGGTGTGTCATGAGTAGCAAGACCTTCAATATCCTGGCGGCGATCGCGGCGCTCCTGTCCATCTACTCCTTTGTGGTTGCTGGCGACCAGCCGGTGGCGAACTTCGAGTTCAAGGCCGGTCGTAAGCTCATCCCATCCATCGATACAGGTCGCCTGAGCAGCATCGAGGTCGAAGGTTGGGGAATGAAGACGGTGCTCACCAAGCTGGGGGAGAACTTCGTGGTGAGCAATCGCAACAACTACCCTGCATCGGTAGAGGCTTATAGCGAGCTCGTGCGCTCAGTTCTAAAGACGAGCTGCGATGAGGAGATTACGGGAGATGCGAGTAAGCACGATGATCTCTGGGTCAACTGGCCAAGTGGCAGGAACCACCGGGTGCGCTTTCTCGACGCAGAGGGGCAGGAGCTCATCGGGGTCATCATCGGCAATACCATCGATGACAAGATCCAGGGGCACTATGTGCGGCTGACCAACAGCGATGTGGTCTATCGCTCGGACAACACTCTGAGTGTCAACAGCGATCCGCTCGTCTATCTCGACAAGCGGCTCGTCCCCTGTGAGATCGCGGAGATTGCGCGGGTGGAATTGAGTGATGGACAGACATCCTTCGCCATCGAACAACTACCCGATGGCAACAAGTACCTGAGGGGGGTGCCGCCGAACATGATGGCGGCGGGGGCTGCCTTCGCCAACACTCTGATTCGGGCACCTTCATTTGCGTTCGAGGACTTCGCTCCCCGTGCGGAGAAGGCCGGCTTGAGCTACGACCACGAGTTTCGCGTTGTGCTCCGGGACAACCTGGCCTACGAGCTGTCGAGCGCCGAGGATGGCGAGGAGTTCTGGGTGGTCACCCGAGCGAAGTACTTTGGCGGCGTGGGTGCGGACCTGAACCAGGACTCCAGCGCCGAGGAGATCAAGCGGGCCTTGGACCTGCGAGCTGCCTTCCAGCAGGAGAAGGTCTACAACGCCCAGCATTCGGCCTTCGCTTACCGGGTGCATCCGCGCTTCGCGTTCTTTCTGCGCCAGAAGTTGTCCTCCCTGATCGTTCCCAAGCCGAGGGGGAAGTAGGGCCGTCTCGCCGACAGCTAACGCAGCAGTCCCTTGATGCGGCCGGCTATCTCCTGGGGTTCTGGGGCGCCGCCACCCATGGCGCGATTGCTGAGAACGATGACGCCGGTCTTCACCGCAGGGCGGTAACCGAAGAAGGAGCAGAAGCCACCGGTGGCACCGTTGTGCCAGATCATTATGTCCTCACTCTTGCCGCTGCGGAACCAACCCAGGCCGATCCAGAAGTCCGGACCCACTCGCTCGCGAGGTTCCTGGCTGAGGGCCAAGGCCTTGGCGAAGGCCTCGTCGGGTGGCTGGCAGCAGGCGGCCATGAAGCGCAGCAAGTCGTCCATGCTCGAGCGCAGGGCGCCAGCGCCGGCCAAGGTCGGTAGATCCCAGTAGGCAGTCGCCTTGCCCCTTGCGTCATGGCCGATGACCATGCGCTCGGCCTGATCTTCGCTGGGGCTGATCATCGTGTCCTCCATGCCCAGAGGCAGGCAGATGCGTTGCCGGATGATTTCCTCGTAGCTCTGCTGCGCGCGCAGGCTCAGGCAGTGACCGAGAAGGCCTACGGCCAGGTTGGAGTATTCGTGGCCGCTGCCGACTTCGCGTTGCAGGTCCATGCGCGAGAGATAGGCGTAGAGATCGTCGACGGTGTAGTCCGCATAGGGATTGTCCGGGCGCGTCATCTTCAAGTTGCCTGGCAGTCGTGGCAGGCCTGATCGATGGGTGGATAGATGCACCAGGCGAATGGGCTTGTCCTCGCTGTCGGGCAGGTCGACGGAATCGGGCAGGATGTTGCGGATCGGCTCGTCGATTTCGACGAGGCCCTCTTCGGCAAGCATGGCTAGAGCCAGGCCGGTGAACACCTTGCTCAGGGAGCCAATCTCTAAGATGCTGTTGCCAGTCATCTCCCCCTCGGCGGATGCAGAGGCGCGGCCGAAGCCGTAGACACGTTTCTCCTCGTGCATCAAGATCCCGACGACAACTCCATGCCTGCCGTCGGCGGCGAGGGTGGGGCCGAGGAATTCGACGATCTCCTCCCGCTCGGGAAAGGGGATCGATTCCTGCGCCGGGAGGAGGGGGGGGAGGAGGAGGCTGAGCAGGCTGACGCTGCGGAGACGCGGCATGTGCATGGCCTTCTCGTAGCCGAGCTTGCCTTGCCTGCCTCAGATCTTCCGCGGTTTTATTCCGCGACTACTGGAGTAGCTGCAGGGCGCTCTGGGGCTGAGCGTTCGCCTGGGCCAGAATCGAGATGGAGGCCTGCTGGAGGATTGAGTTCTTGGTCAGGTTCGCGGTCTCGAAGGCCACGTCGATGTCGCGGATCCGACTCTCGGAGGCGCTCTGGTTCTCAGCCTGAATTCGCAGATTGGAGATGGTGGTGGCGAGCCGGTTTTGGACGGCGCCGAAGGTGCCGCGAATCTGGCTCACCGCGTTGATGGCTTGGTCGATGCCGGCGAGGGCAGCGCCTGGATTACCGCCGGCGTCGATGCTCAGGGTGGCCAGGCCAAGAGTCGTCGAGAGGGCGTTCGAAGTGCTCACATCGATGGTGTCCACCCCCGCGGTGCTGCCGATGCCAACCTGGAAGCTGATGGTGGAGCCGGTGCCGTCGAGCAGGTTGACGCCGTTGAAGCTGGTGGAGGCGGCGATGCGGTCGATCTCGCCGACCAGGTCCTGGAACTCCCGGTTCAGGGTGTCCATGTCCGCGCCGCTGACCGTGCCGTTGGCGGACTGCATGGAGAGTTCGCGCAGGCGGATGAGAATGTTGCTGACTTCGTTGAGGGCGCCTTCGCCGGTTTGGGTCATGGAGATGCCATCGAGAGCGTTGCGCACCGCCTGATTGGTGGAGCGGATCTGAGCGCGGAAGCGCTCGGAGATCGCCAGGCCGGCAGCGTCGTCGGCAGCGGTGGCAATGCGAAGCCCTGTGGACAGTCTTCGGAAGTTGCCTTGCAGCGATTCGGTGGTTGTCGCCAGATTGCGTTGAGCATTCAGCGACGCGATGTTTGTGTTGACTCGCAGACCCATGTTGAGATCCCGTTTTCCTTTGCCTTGCCAACAAGAGCTTCGGCAGACGCTTTAGGAAAACTCGAGGGATTCTCGAATCCGGTCAGCGGTTTCTGGCGCGCCCATGCCAAGGCGCTCTGCAAACGTCGTATTCCGCGACAGTGTACGGAGTCAGGACAAATAGCAAGCTACGCGGTCGCTGTCTGCTTCCCCGGCGTCTCCACCAGTTCATGGAGCTTGCGGAAGAACTTCTTGATCATGCTCTTGCCCATGAACTTGAAGAGGGGGCTCATCAGGGTGTACAGGATCCCCGGGGGCAGTTGGCAGGTGCAGGTGTAATCCATGCGAGTCCGGTTCGGGCCGAGTTCGGTGAGGACATAGTCCGCATACATGGTCATGGGCTTCTTGCCGCAGCCGCCGATCAGCTTGACATTCATGTGCTTGTCCTGCTCGAACTTCATCACCTCGCCCTGATAGGTGACGACCTTCCGCCCCTCTTTGATGTCACACTCGAAGGTGCTGCCTACTCGAGTCGGCCCTTCGCTGGTGGGACGATCTTCGACGACCCCGATCATCCACTGCCTGATCTTCTCTGAGTCATCCAGATAGGTGAACAGGTTGGCGGCGGAGGTGGGGAATTCGTGGGAGTGCTGGAACTGGCTCATGAGGGCTCCTAAATCGGGGGCTAGAGGATAGCCTCTACGGAGTCCGGGCGAGAGTTCGTACACAGAACTTGGCGCAACCCAGCCAAGCCCAGCGTCGCCAAGTGGTGAAGGGGAGACAGACTCCGGCGAACTAGCGCACGAGTGCCGAGTAGCGGTAGTAGGCTTCCAGGGTCAGCACCAGGATGGCGGTCGAATAGACGCGACCACCGTCTTCACCCCAGGCGCCGGCCGGGTCCCAGGAACCCTTGTAGTTGCCGTCCGTGCGCTGGGTGTTGGCCACGGCCTTGGTCAGGGCTGCTGACCAGGTCTTCCAGTGCTTGCCGCCCATCTGGTAGAGGGCGTAGCTGGCGTAGTACCAGTAGTAGTGATCGATCGAGCCGTCCTTCTCGTCCCAGTTCGGCGGACGCTTCGAGATCAGGTCCGCCTGGGACTTCATGATCTTGGATTCGTTCGGATCCTGGCCCAGGAAGAAGCGGCAGAGCAGGGCCACAGCGGTCATGCACTCGCCGCGCTCGCGAGGATACTCCTCAGCGTGTAGACCTTCGCGGCGGGAGGAGGCGCCACCCATGGTGGTGTAGCCAGTGCGCGCCGTGCGTGGGTCGGTCATCGAATCGAACCAGGCCGTGGCGTTGTCCAAGGCAGTCTTGTTGACGTCCAGCTTGAAGTCCTGCGCCGACTTGTAGGCCATGACAGCCCAGCCGGTGATCGAGGTATCGTTGTCGCCGTCCTGGGGCTGATAACGCCAGACGCTGTAGGGGTTGCGGTGGGACTCCAGGTAGTTGAGCCCACGCTGGGCATACTTGCGCAGCAGCTTGCTGTCGGAGAGGCCGTAGGTCTCGATCATCGCCAGGGTGGCGATGGTGTGGTTGTAGACGAACTCGTTGGAGTTGGCGGTGCCGAAGAGGCCCGTGTCCGGGTCCTGTTGCTCGCGTAGCCACTTGATGCCGCTCTTGATCACGTCCTTGTAGGGACCGGAGTTCATGGTGCTGCCATCGCCGAGAAAGGCGAGGAGGGCGAGGCCGGTGACGCCGATGTCGTGCAGGGCATGGCCCTCACCGTCGCAGGGCTCACCGTCCTGATCGTGCTTCATGAACTCGTCCGTATCCCACATGCCGTCGTCGTCCTGGTGGGCCTTCAGCCACTCCAGCCCGAGCTCGATGGCCTGAGCGGTCTGACGACCGGACTTGGCCAGTGCCTTCCGGCCACCGCGACGACCGGAGAACTTGCCGCCGCCACCGCCGCCCAGTCCGAGGGCGGTGTTCCAGGCGTCGTTGTCGAAGTTCGAGTCCGTTTCCGAGTCGAAGTCGTCGAAGGTCTCGGCCACGTCTTCGGTCTCTTCGACCTCCATGTCCTGGAGAACCGGCTCTTCCTCGGTCTCCTCTTCCTCGGTTTCCTCGACCACCTCTTCGGGCTCTTCGATCTCCTCTTCCGGCTCCGGGATCTTCATCTGGAGAGCCTTGTCATCCTGATTGGAGTTATCCACCGGCATCATCAGGAGGACCATCGCCGCCGCCACGTGAATGACGAGGGAGAGCATCAGCCAGGGAGCATGGCGCAGCTGCTCCGCCATGATCTCTTGGAAGCTGTGTTCCTGCTCCTGGTGGGGATGAATACTGGCTTCGACGCGGAATCTGGTTGGATCGATGATGTCCATGAGGGCGTTGCCTTCTGGCGGATCAGGTTGGCAGATCAGGCCTGTGCGTGGGAGTATGAATCCCGGTGACTGGCGTGGGTTATGAATCCCGGGGACTGATCGGGAGAACGCAACCGGAGCCGCAGGGGTTCAGAGGGGAGGGGCAGCAAATTAGCGCCCTGGCGGATCCTTGCAAGCTAGCGTTCGCCCGGGGGCGGAATGCGGGCTGGCGGAAACCAACTGATCCGCCCGCGCCTCCTAGCGCCCCATGAGCTCTCGGCGGAGGCGGGGTGGCCAGATCAGCAGTTTGGCGCTGTTTCGCTCGATGACGTTCATCTTGGTCTCGGCCATCTGCCGCTCTTGCAGCCTCTGCCGGCAGTATTCCTGAACCTCCGCATCCTCGAAGGGCTTGTTCTCTGCCAGGGTCTTGTCCAGGACCTTGAGCAGGCGGTAAGTCCCGCCCAGGAGAATGGGCTTGGAGATCGCCCCTTCCTCGGCATTGAGGGCGAATTCGCGGATGGCCTCCGCGTGCTGGTCTTCGGGGCCCGCCTGCACTGAGTCCATCCCTCGGAAGCGGCCACCGAAGCGGGCGGCAATCTCGTCCGGCTCTGCCTCTGGATCCCCCCAGGCCAGGGCGGCATTTGCCATGCACTCCTCAACCCCATCCATATCCGCGCGAAACCACATGCGGGCGAAGAGCACCTCGCCCTGGATGGCGAAGAGCTCCGGATTCTCGTCAAAGAAGCGCCGCATGGCCTTGGGGGTCACCATGAGATTGGAGCGCTGGCTGAGCTGCCCCATGGCACTCCACTGGCCAATGTCCGAGAGTAGCTGGCTGCGCACCTGGGACTCCACGGAGCTGCGGCTGACGCCGATATTGCCCAGCTCCTCGGTCATGCGCGTGAAGCTGCCATAGCGCTGTTCCTGTTCCGCCATGCGCTCGGCGACGATGCGATCCGTGGCCTGTTTGAACTGCTCCGGACTCTCACCGCCGATGACCTTGCCGTACTGCACCCAGATCTCTTTCCTGGCGATATCGCGCAGGAGGCGCCATGTTTCTTCCTCTCGCCGAGCCTGGTTCCAGGGGCGAGGATCCAGTTCCTCCAGGACCCGCAGCTCCTCCTCGATGCTGCTCAAGAGAATGACCTGGTCGCCGATCACGCCGATGACCTTGTCGCAGAAGGTTCGGCCGTTCAGCTGCTGCTGCGCTGGGGGTTTGGGCGGACCCTGGGGGCTTTCTCCAGGCGCCGTCTTGCTCTGGGCCGGGCAGTCTGCCAGACAGAGAATTGGTCCTAGGAAGAGGGCGCTCGCCCTTGCCGCCCAACGGGTCGATTCCACCATTTGGATATCATCGGCGACTCCGCGCCTCCGGACAAGGAGATGAGCAGATGTCTGAGGACTTGCTCCGCGGTCCAGCCCTTGCCACGGCTACGGCGCAGAGTCGGCAGAATCAGGTGAGTCTTGCCCGCTTCCACCTGGCGAGTTTCTGCAAAGCTCTCCAACCAGGCCCCGCCCAGGGGGCGATCTGCCGGGTGGCGAACCACCAATCGATCAGGGCCGGTCCGCTGCAGGCCGATGACGCCCTGCTGAGTGAGAAGATTTTTGATCAGGAAGACCCCGAGGAGGTTTTCCACCGCCGCGGGCAGGCGGCCGAAGCGATCTTCGATGCTGGCGCGGATCTCGCTGGCTGCCGCCAGGTCCACGGCCTCATCCATCTCACGCAGGAGCTCCAGCCGTGACTTGGAATCGTTGAGAAAGTCTTCGGGCAGGTAGGCGCGGATCTGCAGGTCGACGTCCACTTCCCTGGCTTCGAACTCCGCTGGTGCTACTTGTCGGGCGTGATCCACCGCCTTGTTGAGCAGTTGGCAGTACATCTCGTAGCCGATGGCGGCGATGTGCCCGGACTGCTGGGGCCCGAGCAAATTGCCGGCGCCGCGGATCTCAAGGTCCTTCATGGCGATGGCGAAGCCTGCGCCGAGACTGGTGAACTCCTCCAGGGCCTTGAGACGCTTCTTCGCCTCTTCTCCCGGGGGATGATCCCGATCCATGAGTAGGTAGCAGTAGGCCTGCATGGAGCTCCTGCCCACCCGACCACGGAGCTGATGCAGCTCGGAGAGGCCGAAGCAATCAGCACGGTCGATGAGGATGGTGTTGGCGCGGGGCAGATCCAGGCCGTTCTCGATGATCGTCGTACAGAGCAGGACGTCCGCATCACCACGCAGGAATTCGCGCAGGGTCTTCTCCATCTGACTGCTGGTCATCTGTCCGTGACCGCTGACGATGCGCGCCGTCGGCACGAGTTTCTCCAGGCGTTTGCGCAAGGGCTCGAGGCCGCCGATGCGATTGTGCAGGACGAAGACCTGACCCTCGCGGGCGAGCTCGCGGGTCATGGCCTCCTGCACAAGCCGATCCTCCCACATGGCGATGCGGGTCTCCACATCCTGTCGGCCGGCTGGCGGGCTGCGCAGGGTGGAAATACTACGGATGCCGAGGAGAGAGGAGTGCAGGGTGCGCGGGATCGGCGTCGCACTCAGGGAGAGCACGTCGATGTCCACGCGCATGCGCTTGAGTTGCTCCTTCTGCCGCACACCAAAGCGCTGCTCCTCATCGACGATGAGCATGCTCAGGCCGGCGAACTCTACATCCTCACTGAGAATGCGCTGGGTGCCGATCAGCACGTCCACCAGACCCTTGCTGAGCTTGTCCAGGATCTCGGTCTTGGCCTTGCCCTTACGGAAGCGCGAGAGCACCTCCACGCGCAGGCCGAGGGGGGTGAAGCGTTCGCTGAAGGTGCGCCCATGTTGCTCTGCGAGCACGGTGGTGGGCACCAGCACCGCCACCTGCTTGCCGGAGATGGCCACCTTGAAGGCGGCGCGCATGGCCAGCTCGGTCTTGCCGAAGCCGACGTCCCCGCAGAGCAGGCGATCCATGGGGTACTCCTTCTCCAGGTCGCCGCGGATCTCGGTCCAACATTCCTTCTGGTCCTCCGTGTCCTCGAAGGGGAAGCCGTCGAGAAAGTCATCCTCGAGACTGTCGCGGGCATAGGCCGCGCGCTTGCTCTTCTCTCGCCGCGCCTGCACCTCGAGGAGTTCCGAGGAGAGATCGAAGAGGGCTTGCTCTACCTCCAGCTTGCGTCGGGCGAAGCCCTTGCCGCCGAGCTTGTCGAGCTTCGGCCTGGCCTGACCGGCGCCGACGTACTTCTGCACCAGGTGGATCTTGGAGACGGGAACCAGCAGGCGCAGGTCGTCGCGAAAACAGAGGCGAAGGTGGTCCTCCACCGAGTCGCCGCGTTCCACCCGCTCCATACTCTCGAAGAGGGCGATGCCGTGCACCGCGTGCACCACCAGGTCGCCGGGGCCGAGCTCGAAGAAGCTGGCGATGGCCTTGCTCGGCACCGCGATCTTCTTCTTCACCCGGGTGGGGGCCGGCAGCCCAGCGAATTCCACATTGGAGATGAAGGTCTGGCTAAGATCCGGCACGCGGAAACCCCGATGCAGGGCGCCCACCGCCAAAGTGATCTGTTCGCGCGCCAGGTCCAGGCCCTTGTGGCTGAGGATCTCCTGCAAGCGATCGCGTTCCGCCGCCGTGCGGCAGACGATACAGACTCCACCACGCATGCCGCGGATACTGCGTAGTCGTCCGAGGGGATCGCTTTCCCCGGCACCGACTGCGCTGCCCGCAGAGAGGATCTTGAAGTCGAGATCGTGGCTGGGCAGAGCGCCGAGTTCGAGCCAGGCAAGAGGCGAGAGAGTCTCCTGCAGAGCGACCAGGCGGGTCTGCATCTGCTTGTCGAATTCAACCAGGGAGCGCTTGGCCGCGTCGATGCGTAGGGGTTCGAACCAGGCCACGGTCAGATCCTGGCGGAAGATGTGCTCGAGCACGGCGCTGGAATTGTTCGGATCGTCGATGTGTCCGCCCAGGGCCAAACCGACAGAAGTCTGTGTGCCGGTGGATGCCTGGGTGGCGGGATCAAAGCTGCGGATGGACTCGATCTCGTCGTCGAAAAACTCCAGACGGGTCGCGACTTCGGCGGAGAGGGTGAACACATCGAGCACATCCCCGCGCAGGCTGACCTCGCCGGGGCCGAGCACCAGCGGCACCTTGCGTAGGCCCGAGTCCTGGCAGCGGGCGAGCAAGTCCTCGCGATCGATGCGTTGGCCGCTGCTCAGAGAGAGGCGCCCGGCATTGAGCTCCTTCACCGCTGGCGCCGCCTGCAAGATAGCCTGCAAGCTGGCCACTAGCAGGTAGCGATCCCTGGCGGCTGCATCGAGAAGGCAGCGCGTGCGCGCGCCCAGAGACTCGGATTCGGCGAGACCATCCGAGTCGAAGTCCTGCTTGACCAGGCGCAGGACATGGCTGGCAGCAAAGCTCTGCAGGTCCGCCTCGAGATCCGCCGAGTCCTCATCGCTGGCGGTGACCACCAGGATGGAGCCGTTCGAGGATCGCTGCAGGCCACTGAGGAGCAAGGCCGTGCTGCTGCCCCAGAGTCCGCCGAGGGCACGATGGCTGCCCTTGCGCAGAGCCTCTACCGCGCGCTTGCTGCTCTCGAGTTCAGCGAAGGCGAGGACGAACTTCTCGATCACTCAACTTCGCCCTCGGTCTCCTCAGGGGAACCGTCCTGTGATTGCAGGGCCCTGAGAGTGAGTTCCGCGGCTTCCATCTCCGCCGCCTGCTTGGCGCCGGCGCTGCCGCTCTCGTACTCCTGACTATCGAGAATCACCACCACGGTAAAGACCCGCTGGTGATCTGGGCCTTCCACATCGGTGACTCGGTAGGAGGGTTGGCCGAGCTCGTTGATCTGCGCGAAATGCAGCAGTCGACTCTTTGGATTGCTCGGACTGCGTGATCCCGGGCTGTCCCCGACGCGCTTGATCACCTGCTGGGTGACGAATTTGCGCGCCGGCCGGATCCCGCCGTCCAGGTAGATAGCGCCGATGACCGCTTCGACGAGATCCGCGTGAATGCGCGGGGAGTCCAGATCACTGGCATTCAAGCCGCGGCCAGCTTCGATGTAGGCGGGCAGATTGATAGCCCGGGCAATCTCCGCCAGGGGACTGCGGCTGACGATGCTCGCCCGGCGATCGGTCAACTGGCCCTCGGGGATCTCCGGCTCCAGCTTGAAGAGGTGGTCCGCGACCAGGAAGCCGAGAATGGCGTCACCCAGAAACTCCAGGCGCTCGTAGCTCGCCTTGCCCGCATTGGTGGTGGAGGAGTGGCAGAGCGCCCGCTCGAGAATGTCGAGATCCGCGAACTCGTACTCCAGCGTCTTGCAGAGCTCTCTCAGGACCCTTTGTCGGGCGGAGTTGATGGGGCTGCGGTTCTTGGCTGAGGCCACGGTGTCGTCAGGCAGGAAGATGCAGGCCAAGGATAGGCCCCGGGCTGCGTCTGACCAACCTCAAGTCGGTTGCCCGCGAGGTTCTCGTCCGCGCTCCTCGCGCTTACGGTCCTTCTCGTTGAGACGGATCTTCCGTAGCCGCACGTGGTTGGGGGTAATCTCCACGAACTCATCGACGGCGATGAATTCCAGCGCCTCCTCGACGCCGAACAAGCGCGGCGGGAGGAGTTTGACAAAGGCCTCCTTGGTACTGGAGCGAATGTTGTTGAGCTTCTTCTCTCGCGACAGGTTGACCACGATGTCCCCGTCCTTGCAGTGCTCACCGACGATCATGCCCTCGTAGATCTCAGTCTGTGCCTCGACAAAGAAGGTGCCGCGATCGCGCAGACCATCCAAGGCATAGGCGGTGGCCCGACCCTTGCTGGCATTGACCATCATGCCCAGCTTGCGCTCATTGATTGGGCCGCGATGTGGCCCGTATTCCTTGAACACATGGTGCATGGTGGCCTCGCCACCGGAGGCGTTGAGAATGCGCGTGCGCACGCCGATCAAGCCTCGCGAAGGGATGGTAAACTCGGTTCGCTGGAAGCTCCCCTTGGGTGCCATGTTGACGAGCTCGGCTTTGCGCTCACCGAGGATCTCGATGATCTTGCCGGTCGCGGTTTCCGGGCAGTCCACGGTCAGGGCTTCGATGGGTTCGTGCCGCTTGCCATCGACTTCATGGTAGATGACCTGAGGCTTGCCGACGCCAAACTCGAAGCCTTCGCGGCGCATGGTCTCGATGAGGAAGCCGAGGTGCATGGTGCCGCGGCCGGAGACTTTGAAGGTGTCCGGGCCGCCGGCCTGCTCCACGCGCAGGGCGAGATTGGTGCGCAGCTCGCGTTCAAGCCGTTCGCGCACGTGGCGCGAGGTCAGGAACTTGCCATCCCGCCCGGCAAAGGGCGAGTCGTTGACCCGCATGATGATGCTCATGGTGGGCTCATCGATGGCGATGGGGGCAAGGGGCTCGACATTGTCCAGGCAAGTCAAGGACTCGCCGATGTGTAGCTCCTCGATGCCATGGACTCCGCAGATGTCGCCGGCGGGAATCTCCTCCACTTCTCGGCGGGTGATGCCTTCGAATGCGTAGAGCCCGCGCACCAGAGCCTGAGTACTCTTGCCTTCTCGGTTGACGTGGCAGACCCGTTCGCCAACGCGCAGTTTTCCGCGGTGGACGCGACCGATGGCGATGCGTCCCACGTAGTCGGACCACTCGAGTGTGGAGACGCGGAAGCGGAGAGGCCCAGCCTCATCGTCCGTGGGGCCGGGGATCTTGTCGATGATCGTGTCGAGGAGCGGCAACAAGTCGCCGGCAGTGGCTTGATCATCCGTGCTCATCCATCCACTGCGACCGGAGCCGAAGAGCACTGGGAACTCCAGAGCGTCGTCGTCTGCGTCGAGGTCGATGAAGAGGTCGAAGACTTCGTTGACCACTTCCTTGCGGCGTGCGTCCGGACGGTCAACCTTGTTGACCACGACAATCGGCTTGAGGTGGTGAGTGAAGGCCTTGTTCAAGACAAAGCGGGTTTGTGGCATCGGGCCTTCCGCTGCATCGACCAACAGCAGTACGCCATCTGCCATGGACAAGACCCGCTCGACTTCGCCGCCGAAGTCGGCGTGACCGGGAGTGTCGATCAGGTTGATCTTTGTGTCCCGATAGTTGATGACCGTGTTCTTGGCCAGGATCGTGATACCGCGTTCCCGTTCAAGATCGCCGGAGTCCATGAAGCACTCCTGCACCGCCTGGTTATCGCGAAAGGTACCCGTCTGCTTGAGCATGGCATCGACCAGAGTGGTCTTGCCGTGATCGACGTGGGCGATGATCGCGATGTTGCGGATATTCTGGTGCTTGATGAGGGTCATTGGATTCTGGGCCGGCGCAAAGCGCGCACATGATGCTGATCTCTTCCTGGCCTGGCAACGCCCCTTTGGCACATGAGGAAGAGAGTTATTGCTCTCCCCTCAAAGGGCCCCTGCCATGGGAGCATCGGATCGGGCGCTCGGGCAGGCTCAGGCTTCGGTCAGAAAGCTGATCCAGAGGCCAACTTGTGCAGTGGTGGCGTCGATAGAGAGAACAGGTAGGCTAGTCAATCCACCACCTGCCTCGTAGCACCTTTAGGACCAGCACCCGGGATGAGTCGCAGCATCGTTCTTCTGTACCCTCGTTTCGAGCCAGATTTCCCGGATCCGTACAAGCGGACCGGGCCGCCCCTGGCTCCTCTCACCGTTGCACGACCTCTGGTTCGGGCTGGCTACAAGGTCGATATAATCGACGAGAACGCCACTCCCCGCGCCATCGATCGGATGCGTGCCTGCGAGACTCCGCTCTATGTGGGTATCTCCAGCCTCGGCGGTAACACGGTAAAGACCGGTCGGCGCATGGCCAATTGGGCACGCAAGATGTGGCCGGATACGCCGATTGTTTGGGGTGGCTGGGCACCGACCTTGATGCCACAGATTTTCGAGGATCCGGGTTCCGCGAAGTGGGCTGACATCATCGTCCGTGGTCGCGGTGAGGCCCAGGCCTTGGAGATTGCCAAGCGCCTCGAGTCCGGTGAGAGCCTGGAGGGAATCCCCGGGGTCTCATGGCGCGAGGGCAAGGGCAAGATGAAGAGCAACAAGGACGCGCCCTTCGACGACCCAACCCATTCGGAGTTGCTGCCCTATCACTTGCTCGACAGCTATGAGCCGTACACCACCAAGTACGGAATCATGAGCTACATCTCGAGCTATGGCTGCCCGCATCGCTGTCACTTCTGCGGCATTCCCATTGGCACGCGCACCTTCAAGCCCACAGCCAATGACCATGTCACCAACCATCTGCTGCACTTCAAGCAGATGGGTATGAAGGAGATCATCTTCTTTGATGACAATTTCTTCACCATCAAGGAGCGGGTGGTGGACATGGCTCAGCGCATGCTCGACGCCAATGTCGGGCTCAAATGGCACTGCAATGGCCGAATCGACCAGATCCTCCGTCTCGATGACGAGGAGATGGCCATCGTCGCCAAGTCCGGTTGGAAGAGCGTCAACGTCGGCTACGAAACCAATGACCAGGATGTCGCAGACTCGGTAAGCAAGGACTACCACACCGACGACATCTTTGATCTTGCCAGGACATTGGCGAAGCATGGCGTCGGCCTGTCGGTGAATTTCATGGTTGGCCTTCCCGGTGAGACCCCTGAGTCTCTCGTGGGTTCTCTGGAGTCTCTCAAGCAGATCCATGCCATCCAACCGGACATGGTGGTGAGTTGGTACATCTTCATGCCCTCCCCGGGGACGCCCTTATGGCATGACCTGGTGAAGCAGGGCTTGATGACGCATCACCAGACCTTCAATGAGCACGCTGCCTTTGACACCATCTTCATGGAGCACCCCTGGTACTTCTGGGGTCCGCCGAGCTCCATGTGGCAGGAATGGCGGCGCAAGCATCAGGCCGTCGTCTGGTACTTCTGGATGGCCTACGCGGCGCCGACCCCGAGCAATCCGGTGACTCGCTGGCTCTTTCAGCAGATGCGCAATTGGTGTCGCTTCCGCTACGAGAAGCGCCTTTTCCGCCTGCGTCTCGATTGGCGCATCGCCTATCACTACCACTGGACAGAGGTGCACACCCGCTGGTTCTTCAAGGGGCTCAGCCGCATTCGACCCTTCTGGGACCTCTGGCGCGCCTTCCGCAAGCTGCGTCCGGTGAAGGTCCCGGAGGAACTGGGCGTCGCCGGCATCCCGAAGAGCATCTAGTTCTCGATCCCGAGGTGGATCCTCTCCTCCCCGGGCCTAAGCTCAGCTGAGTGACCGGCCCTGGGCAATCTCTCACCAATCTGGAGCAGGATCTACTCCTTGGAGTGGCGCGATCTGTCTTGCCGGAGGAGCGCCGAGGGTTTTCCCCCGCATCGGTGGAGGTAGACGTGCAGGAGCTGCTCAGCGAGCGCAGCTCCCTTCCTGCTGAGGAGATCATGGCAGCAATCCGCAGCCTGGTGAATCGAGGCCTCTTCGCAGCGGGACGTCTGGATGAGGGGCAGGGTACCACTGGCCATCTGGTGAGTATCTGGCTCACCGGGGAGGGGCGGAGTTCGGCAGTCCGGCTCAAGCCCGAAATTGATCCCCGCGGCAGCAGCCGGGACTAAGCCCAGAGCAGCGGCAAGACTGAGAGGGCAATAAAAAGAGGCCGAAGACTGACGTCTTCGACCTCCTGCTCGCTCTCTCTCTCTAGACACCCAGGGGGCTGACTCGTGCGAGTGCCCGCCACGGGTAGACCCTCGGAGACGAAGGCCAGAGGACTTGCGTCCTCGTCGGAGGCATATAAGTCGCCTTGGGGTCAGAGTTACAGGACCGGCGAAAGTTTTCCGCAATCCGTAAGAGAGCCGGGGAGAATCGCCCAGATTCCGGGGCTCAGAGCCGGGCTTCTGCCAAGGGCTCTGGAATTCGGCGGGCGAAAACTGCTGAATGGGTCTCCCTTGCGTCGCACCGAGAAAGCCGAGCGGGTCCAGCGGATCCTCGATGAGATCTACCCGGAGCTGCCGGTTCCCTTGGACCACAGTGATCCCTTCACTCTGCTGGTGGCGGTTCTCCTCTCAGCGCAGACCACCGATGCTCAGGTCAACAAGGTGACGCCGGCGCTCTTTGCCAGGGCGGCGAGCCCGGAGGCCATGGCCGGCTTGAGCTCCGCGGAGATTCTCGCCTGCATCCGCAGCTGTGGCCTTGCGCCTACCAAGGCCAAGAATGTCGCCCGCCTGGCGAAGATCCTGGTCAGCGAGCATGGCGGGCAGGTGCCGGCGGACATGGCTGCTCTCGAAGCTCTGCCCGGAGTGGGGCACAAGACTGCTTCGGTGGTTCTCTCCCAGGCCTTCGGCCAGGCGACCTTCCCGGTAGACACCCACATCCACCGTCTGGCCAAGCGCTGGGGATTGTCCCAGGGTAAGAACGTGGTGCAGACCGAGCGCGACCTGAAGAAGGTCTTCCCCGAGGAAAACTGGGGGCGGCTACATCTGCAGATGATCTACTTCGGTCGCGAACACTGTCCGGCACAGCGCCACGACATGAACGCCTGCCCGATCTGCTCCTGGGCGGCGACGGCGAAGTTGCGCCAGGCCTCGGGCTAGCCGAGGCCCTTGATCATGCCCGCGTAGATTCCGCTTTGGGCGAGCAACTCGTCGTGCCTGCCGCGCTCGGCGATCTGTCCGGCCTGCATGACCAGAATCTGATCTGCATGGCGCACGGTGGAGAGGCGATGGGCGACGACCAGGCAGGTGCGACCACTGATGACTTGCCCGAGTGCGCGCTGAATGCGCGCCTCGCTGTCGCTGTCCACGTTCGCCGTGGCTTCGTCCAAGAGCAGGATGTCCGGGTCGGCGGCGAGGGCTCGGGCGAAGGATAGGAGTTGGCGTTCCCCCTGGGAGAACTTCGCGCCGCGCTCTTCCACCTCAGCTTGCAATCCCCCGGGCAATGCCGCCACGAACTCGAGGGCGCCGACCATCTCCAGGGCGGCGCGAACCCGCTCCTCAGTGATGCTCGGGTCGAGCAGGCGCACATTATCGAGGACCGTGCCACTGAATAGAAACACGTCCTGTTGCACCACGGCGATGCGTCGACGAAGACTGCGCAGACTGAGTTCGTGCAGGGAGTCGCCATTCAGCAGGACCTGACCGCTGCTCGGGTCATACATCCGTGAGACCAGCGACAGGATGGTACTCTTGCCCGCACCCGTCGGGCCGACGATGGCGCAGGTGCTGCCCGGCTCGACCTGAAAGTCGATCCCCGTCAGAATCGGAGTGTTCGGCAGATACTCGAAATCCACGGCGCGAAACTCCAATTTTGCCGGGCCGGGCTGGCTCTCGATGGGCGCGTCGACCTCGAGTGGCATCGGCGTCTCACCGAGGATCTTGAAGATGCGCTCACAACTGGCGAAGGCCGACTGCAGGACGTTGTACTTTTCGCCGAGGGCTTTGATGGGCTCGGTAAGCTTCCCGAAGTAGAGGTAGAACTGGACGAAGATCCCGATGGTGATCGTCCCCGCTAGAATTCCCGTGCCGCCAACCAGCAGCAAGCCGGCGTTGCTCCAGCGCAGAACCAGATCGACGATGGCGAAGAAGAGGGCGAAGTGCAGAACCGTCTGCCGCCAGGCGCCCTGGGTTTCCCTGTTGAGCTTGGAAAAGTGACCGAGGACCGCCGCCTCCTGACCGAAGGCGCGCACGGTTCGCATACCACCGATCATCTCGGAGAAGAATGCGTTGAGGCGTCCCAGGCAGCCGCGCACCCGGCGATAGGCCGCGCGGGCGTACTTGCGGAAGAGCAGGCTGACCCCGAGGACCAGCGGTGTGACCAGCAGGGTGTACAGGGCCAGACGCAGGTCGATGAGGAAGAGTGCGCCGAGGATGCCGAAGATGCGCAGCAGATCGAAGAGGGTCTGAAGGACTCCGGTGGAAATGAGTTCGTTCAGGTTCTCAACGTCCGAGGTGATGCGCGTCACCAGTCGCCCGCTGGGATTCTTGTCGTAAAAGCTCGGGCCGAGGCGCAGCAGATGGTCGAAGAGCCGCAGGCGCAGATCGCGGATCACCCGCTGGCCGTTCTTGGCCGTGAGCATGGTGTAGTGGTAGCCCAGGAAGATGCCGGCGAAGGTGCTGCCGAAGAGGCCCAGCCCCAGCCACCAGACTCTGCTGTAGTCCTCGCTGCCTTCCGTCAGGGCGTCTCCCGCCGGACCATCGATGATCAGGCGGATCAGGTAGGGCCCTGCGAGTTCGACGAGGAAGGACAAGACCAGCATGATCACGCAGGCGAGGAAGGCCCGGCGATAGGGACGGACGAAGGGCCAGAGCAGGCGTAGGTAGGAGAAGTCCAGGGTCTGATTGACCGTCTCCTCATCCATGCCGCGGAAACGCGCCATCAGTCGGCGCCTCCTTCCAGTGCCTGCTCCTCGCTCTGTCGCTGCCAGGCGGTTGCGTAGTATCCAGGACGCTCGAGCAGTTCGCTGTGTTTGCCGATGGCCGAGACGCGACCCTTCTCCAGCACGACAATCAGATCCGAATCCTGGACCGCGGAGAGCCGATGCGAACTCACCAGCATGCTGCGGTCACCGCGTACCTCGGGTAGACGGTCGAGGATGCGCGTCTCTGTGCTGTGATCCACAGCCGAGAGGGTGTCGTCGAGAATCAGAGTCTGGCGGCCGGAGTGAAGAGCTCGCGCTAGAGATAGACGCTGCTTTTGTCCTCCCGAGAGAGTCACGCCTCGCTCTCCGACCATGGTCTCGATGCCCTCGGCGAAGCCCTCGAGATCCTCTTCCAGATTGGCGGCGAAGACTGCAGCTTGCGCGTCCCCACCTTCCCCTTCGCCGGCAAAGTCGATGTTGTTGCCGATGGTGTCGCTGAAGAGGAAGGGATCCTGGGCGGCGAAGGCGAAACGCGCCCGCAGGCTGGATGGGGCGATGTCGAGCACATCGACGCCATCGATGAAGATGCTGCCAGGCGGCGGATCGTAGAGTCGCAGGATGAGTGAGAGCAGAGTGGTCTTGCCCGAACCCACCGGTCCGACCAGGCCTAGCTTCTTGCCTTCGGGGAGTTCGAAGCTGACTCCCTCGAGGGCTGGCTGACTCTGCCCCATGTAGGTGAAAGACAGCTCGCGGACTTCGAGATGGCCCTGCAGTGTCGGGCACTCACCCTCGGCGCTTTCCACCTCGACAGCAAAGATGGCTTCGATGCGATCCGCCGCCGCGTAGGCGCGATGAAAGCTGGCCAGGATCCAACCGCTGGCGATGAGTGGCCAGATCATCACCCCGAGGAGGGCGAAGTACGTAAACATCTCCCCCGGGGTGAGATTGCCGGCAATCACTTCGATGGCGCCGAGGATGCCCACCAGCATGAGCACTACATCACGGGCACTGTGAATGAAGAGATTGACGAGAGCGCGCAGCTTGGCAAGACGCAGATTGTGTTCCAGGTAGCGCTCGCTCAGCTCCCGCATGCCGGCGCTCTCCTCCTCTGCGCGGCCGAAGGCGAGCAGCACGCGGATGCCGGAGAAGGACTCTTGCCCGCGTTGGGAGATGTCTCCGATCGCTTCCTGAACCTCCTGACTGCATTTCTGCAGCTTGGGCATGAGCACCGCCATGCCCACTAGCAAGACCACGAAGGCGAGCAGGGCCGCCAGGGCCACCAGCAGTGAGAGGGAGAACATCAAGTAGATGCCCACGGACAGAAAGATCAGGGAGCTGCCGCCGTACATCAGGCAGGGGCCGACGAGGAAGCGCAGGAGTTCTACATCCTGGGTGAGCCGGGAGAGGAGATCGCCGGTGCGCGCCGTGTCGAACCAGGAGATCGGCAGCCGACTTACATGCTGCACCAGGTCGGCCTTCAGGCGCTCCTCGACGACGCGCGAAGCGCAAATCAATTGGTGCCGGGCGGTGAAGCTGAGCAACCCGGCAGCGAGGGCGAGCAGTGCAAAGAGTAGGCAGTCCGCTTGCAGAGATTCCCAGGCGGCGGGCTCATCGGCGGAATTCCGTAGATTGTCCAGGGCATCGCCCAGGATGAACGGCAGGTACAGGAGGATGGCCGCGGACAGGGGTACGCAGGGAAGTCCCAGCCAGAGCTGTCGCCGTTGCTGCGCGAGCAGAGCGAATGGTCGGCGGAATCTCTTGAAGGTCTCGATCGGATTACCTGAGGAGCTCGGTGGCCCTGGCGAGGGCGGCGAGAAGACGATCGCGCTCGTGTTCGATGGCGCGCAGGTCCTCGCTCTCGATCGCTTCGCGAAGACCTGGCAGGGTCACGGCACCGTAGCCCAGGTCCAAACCTGGAGCGACGAGCAGATTGCGAAACCAGGGACGACTGGCGATGCCCTCCGGATGCAGAAAGGCAGCATGCAGGCTCAGGGCCTGTGCCGCGCTTGGGCCTTTCTCGCTGGCCGCGGCGAAGGCAGCGATCCCGGCCAGGAGCAGTTCCCGGTCCCGGTCCTGCAGGTCGCGCAGGCTCTCCAGGGCGCTGTGCAGCCAGGGTCCCCAGGCGGCGATGTCCAAGGGCAGCTCTTCGGAATTGGCGAAGCGATAGGTCAGGATGGCGAGAAAGCGCGCCATGGAAGCATGCACCCGGTAACCGGGATCGATGTACTGCTCCATGGTGTAGGCGGAGTCGAAGAGGCTGTGGTAGACACCGTGCCCGCCGCGTGAGCCGAAGTCCAGACATGGCACGCCCAGGTGGCAGAGGAAGGCGGTGTAGTCCGAGCCGCTGCCCAGGTTGCCCACCGGTGGTCGGCTGCCACCATGTGCCCAGCGGGTCAGCAGGCGACCCTTGCCGTCATGAGCTTCCGTTCGGGCCGCAGCCTCGGCGAGCATGCGTACCAGATCCGGAGTGGCGCTGGCCGCAAAGCGGTCGCCACTGACCGCAGCATCACAGTTGAAGTAGGCGAGGCAGTTCGCCTGTATTTCGCTGGCGTGATCTTCGCACCACTCGGTGCTGCCGATGAGGCCAAACTCCTCCCCATCCCAAGAGCCATAGCGGATTTCGTACGGGGGCTGCCAGCCTGATTTCACCAAGGCGCCGAGGGCGCGCATGGCTTCGAGGGAGACCGCGCTCCCGGAATTCGGATCGATGGCGCCATGCACCCATGCATCCCGATGGTTGCCCACCATGACGAAGCGTTCGGAGCTCGACTCGCTGCGCAATCGGCCGATCACATTCCAGATCGGCTTGATCTCTTCCTGCATCTTCACCGCCATCTTGACTCGCGATGGCCCCGGCCCGGTGAAGTACGTCGTCGGACAGCCTCCCTGCCAGTTCTGCGGCACGTTCTTGCCGCGCATGCCAGCGAGAATCGGCTCGGCTGTGCCCCAGGAGATGGGGATGCATGGGATCTGCGGTAGCCAGCTGCAGTCTTCCCGCTGCATGCGTTCCGCATCCACATGGGCAGGTCGACCGGGGGTGAGCGGGTCGCCGGCAAGATGACTGAGGTAGAGAATGGAACCGCGTTGCAGACCACTGCGCGGACGCCAGGGTCCCTCGGGCCAGGTGCTGCCCTTGCGGTAGCCGTCATCGTCCGGATCCGAGTAGAGCAGAACTCCGGCGGCGCCCCGCGCCTCCGCGTTGTGCACCTTCAGGCCGCGGAAGATCTTGCCGTAGCGAATCAGGCAGATCTTGCCGGCCACGTCGACTCCCTGACTGGCCAACCAGTCGAAGTCCTCCGGTTGCCCATAGTGAGCGTAGACCACCTCCGACTCGACCTCGGCGGATGCAGAGTAGGCATTGAAGCCCGGGCTTGCCCCCGCGTCCGAACTGTCCTCGTCAAGGGAGGAGGGCTGCTCGCTCAGGTTCAGGCTGCGCTTCTCCGGCGCGGTCATCGCCAAGCTGATGCTCTCAGGAAGTGATAGCAGCACGTGATACTCGCTGAGCTCGACCTCGAAGCCAGCCTCCTCGAGGACCCCCTGCACGTACAGCGCGGAGCGGTAGTCCGCTTCAGAGCCGGCGATATGGGGCTCCTGGGTCAACTCGCGCAGATGCTTCCCGGCGCGCTGCGCATCGATCTGGGAGACCAGGAAGCTCTCCCTGGCGTCGAGCTGCGGGTTCTTTCCGGCGGAGCCCTGGGGCTCATCCTGTGGGCTCGCCAGGCTAAGGGCGAGGATGGTCAGGCTCGGTAGGTACGGCATGGAACCACTGTCCCGCCAGCGCGCTGCCAAGGCAACCATCCGCGCCGAGCTGATTCGCCCATGGCATCGGGGCTTGTCCTGGGAATTGTCCAGTAGAGGGACAATTGACCCAGATTCCCCCAGTGAGAGGGCTCCCGATTGCCGATAGATCCAATCGGCTCTGGCAGGAGGGCCGAGAATTCACCGGGAGTAAACGGCTCATGCAGGCTCGACTTCATCATCAACAAGCTGGCTTTTCTTTGGCTGAGCTGCTCATGGGGGTCTTGATCTTCGTGACAGCGGCGCTGGTCCTCGGCAACCACGTCACGATCAACTACAGCTCGACCAAGCAGCAGCGTGACAAGGTCTTTGCCTATACCAAGGCGCAGGCCTTGCTCTCCGAGATTCACACCTTTGTCGACACGGGCAACGTCAACGCTGCCATCGACTTGGACGTTCTCGATGATGGGGTGATCAATAACCCGGTGCTGACCATCAGCACCGACAGCGGTGGCGCCACTCTTGCCGCCAATCACCCGCTCTCCGGGAACATCTCCCGCAATAGTCAGTGGCAGTGGTCGCGGCGCATCAGCGTGCGCCCCTTTGCCAGCATCAACAACCGCACGGTGCGCTATGTGACAGCGCGCATCTTCAAGCGTGACGGTGCGGGGATCGAGCAGGAGATGGCGAGTTTGTCCTCGGTGGTGAACTCCCT
>JAJFFD010000098.1 GCA_021776805.1 Planctomycetota bacterium | reverse complement strand
TCAGTGTCATTGTCTCGCAGGAAATACACTGTAACTTGCCCGGCAAACGGCGTAGCCTCTTCAACAAACACACGAGTTACGCCAGATACTTCACGCGCAACTGTATTGATTTGATCTTCGTTAAAATTAGCCGGAATACCTCTAAAATTTTCGCCAATACGCGATCTGTAGTCGCTGTCACTTTCAATGTCAGTGCCGCCCGTAACTGCAATCGCAGCCACATTGGCATTGTCATTAATACCCGCGACAGAAGCCGTTATCACCAACGCAGCGCCACTGTCAAGGTTTTGATCTAAGCCACCGTCATCGCTTTTTATATCAATTAGGGCACTCGTATAATCCGCCGTAACGGTTCCGGTAGCTGGTGTTGTTGGTGTGCCAGTGATTGTGTATGTAAATATTTTCGCGCCAGTTACCGACACGCTAAAAGTACCATTATAATCCGTTTGATCTGCGCCCGCCATAGTAACATTAATGCCATTAGCCAATTCATGATCGTCAACCATCGCTACGGTTACAAGTGACCCGCTTCTAGTAATTGTGTCAACAGCCGAGGAAAAGGCGGTAATGGTTGCCGAGCTGGTTGTTGTGTATAGTTGACCACCTGTACTACGGAACTTGATGCCAGAACCAAGCCCAAAACTGACGGTTCCGGTAATGGCTATCTTGCCAGTAGCTTGAACGGCTGGATTGCGGGTTAGACCGAGAATTGAACCCCACCTATCCAAGCTATCATCTGTGGCGGTATCCCACCATGTTTCGCGCTCTGCAATCTTCACAACCCTGTAAAGGTCGAAAACCCTTGCGGCTACACCAGTTGTTATTGCACCGATGTAGCTGTTAGGTAAAAATGGTGCCGAACCGGGCAAAGCTGCTTGCACATCGGACTTGGCCGCATCAATAACAGATTGTTCTGTTTCTGGTAAATCTAGTGCCATAGTTTAAGTGTCCGGTGTTGAATTCCATAGACTAACTGACGTTAAGCTAACGTCGCCTTCTGGACGTGTAATTTTTATATCTATTGTACCAGTTTTATCGCCTGAGCGCGACACTTCGGCGCTTGTGTCTATTGCGTAGTTGTCATCAAGTAGCCATTGAATACCGGAAAGCGATTTATCTTTAATGCCGTTCATTGTGGACTGTGTTAGCTTGCTACCGTAAAACATCCAAGCTTTTGAGCCAATTTCAAAATTCTGCTTATCATTATAGGCGTTACCCAGCCACCCGCCACGCTTCACGTTTATCGGTTCCTCGTCTTCGGCAAGCCTACGCTCGCACAAGACAGACATTACAAGAGCTGTATCCATGCCGTTAATAGTTTTAAAATCACCATCACTCGATAGGTCGATGTCGTACCCGTTTGCAAATGGAGCAATTTTTATATCTGTTGCTTTTGACGTGTCTTGTCGTGTACCGGCAACAGGTAAAACACCCGGCACAACAACTAATGATGGTCCGACAACTGCTGTTTTTACAACAGGATATTTGGACACAGCTGCCATTTATGAAGCTCTTTCGGTAACCAATAGAGTACCGTTGAGGAGCATTGTCGCATCCGCAGGAGACGTTGTATCCGCTATCCACACTTCAATTCTGTCATCTTTCTCTAACGCCGCAAAACCCATGATTGACACACTCTCGGCGCGTCCACCTGAATTAAGGGTTATGTTAAACGGTGTACCTAAGTCAATATAACTTCCGGCACTATCATCCCACTGCCTAAGCTTGATAGATAAAACGTGATTATTGGACCCGGAAAATGACATTGATCCTATTATTTGAAAATCCACAATATCATCAACCGCCAGTGTCATTGCATTTGATGCGGCACCGGTAAACCAAGATAGATTAGAATATGTTGTTGTTCCCGCCGCTTTCAAGAACACACCTGTGCTTTCACCTGACAGCGCTGTAGCTACCTCAGAAGATACATCCCACTCACCGCCGGGATATGTATTTTCTAACCCCTTACATTTTGTAAAATAAGCCTTGACGCTTTCATGTGGAAAATTGGGCGTTGGGTTTGTGGCGGTCGTTCGAAAATTATCTAACCTAAATCCACCATCTAATGAAAAATCAGACGGTGCAAAGTCAAACAGGGTAGTGGCAGCGTTAACGGAGATGGCATCTAAGTCCGAAACGAATGATCCTTGAATGTCTAAGGATGCCCCTGCCTTAAATAGCGTGCAAGATGCCGGGAGTGAATTTGTTCTACTTGATAAGACATCACAACCATTAGACCATACACCATCAACCTCAAGTCCATCCGTACAATTTTCCCATTCTATATTTATATTTAATAATTCACGGTAATTACTTGTGGTGCCCAAACTAGTGCAGTCTTTAAACTTGACGTGCTCAATATCAATTATATTTGAGTTTTCTTCATTGTCAAGATCAAATACCTTTGAACTGGTTCCGGTTACCTCAATAGATAGACCGGAGCCTCCAATAATAAAATCACCGCTATAGCCGGAACCCTTTTTGAACATTGTGTAATTGTTTGAGCTAGAAAAAAGCTTTGACAGGTTATCACCATTTCCTATAAATTCAACACCGCTCTCAGATACAGTAATTTCCTTATCGCCCATATCAATAACGCCATCAATAACGCAAGCAGTATCACCGCTGGGATTTAAAGGGATATCCTTTGCAGTTCTAGCAATTATAATAGTTTGTGGCGATATGTAATTGCCATCGCGATATATTTCATTTGCCACACTTACCGTGTTGAAATACTCATTACCGTTTCTATATCTTCTAGGTATGGGCATCTACAACCTTTCACTAGGTTTACTGAATATACTTTCCGCAGCGGTTGCTATTGATAGCTGATCATCAACCCGGCTGACTGCTTTGTGGTCATCACTTGTGCCAATGCCTGCGCTGTCAATGTAGTCGATAGGCTGTAGGCCAATAATAGTGGTGGTTCCGTCATCTGTGGCGGCATCTAGCTTATCGGTATCCTCGTCGTGGGATAGACCTTGTACGCTATTTGATGCTCCTTGCAGTGTGGATAGTGCGTTAGGCTGGAATAGCTTGCGCTCGTCGTTATTAACCTTAGAAACTTGTGCGTCAGTTTTTGCATAAGCGGTCAGCTTTACGAACGCCAGTTTTGTTGTTAGCGCAGGCAGTGTTGAGCCATCTGCATCAACGCCTATAGCGAGTGGCAAGTTACCGCTATCAGATAAAGAACCGGCATCAGTAGTGTTGCTAGCGACAGAAACATCATCAACAAATAATTCTCTAGCAACAGAACTTGTTCTAACATATTGTATTTTGTGCGTTACTCCGTCATCGTAAGCTACGGTACTTGACGTAGTAACGGATGCAGTCGCTCCATCCTCTATTACATCAACGGTTCCGTCCGCCATAAGCATAACATTCAGGCGCACCGTATTTCCAGCATTGGCTATAGAAAATAGAGTTTCGTCGGTTGCGGTTCCCGTTGACTGGAATGTAATATCTATCCCCACGGCTGTAGTTCCAAATACATCCCAATCGATGTCACTAGTTCTAGTTTGGTTGATGGTTGCAGTATATGGGCCGTAAAATTTTAATTCCGCACCTGTGTCTACGTCAGTTTCAGGAACAGTCCCATTTTCGGTAAGGGTATTCCCCTTTACGCTACGGTCTGCTGTTTTAGAGTTTGCCAACCAAGCACCGCGAATATCACCGGGCATCCATCCTGTGTTGTAGGTTGTGGTGATGTAGGCGACCATGCCGTTTGCTGGTGTGGTGGTGTCTTCTTGAAATAAATTTACACCCGGACCTGAATTAGTAGCCAAAGCTAAAATGTCAGAACCTACACCCTCAACTATTTGCGATCTACCCGTACCATTCCAATGTAAGTCAGGGGATGAAGAAAAATCACCTAATTGCGTAACCGAAAACGCACCGGAAGCAGTCGTGTCAACATTAGGTATATCGTAGGTATAGGTGTATCGAGTTCCAGCAGCTACACTATTCCAAGCCACCGCTAATCTTTCCCCATAAAAAGAAACGCTAAATATTTCGCTACCAACAGTTGCATCAGTGGTAATGTCAACAACATCATTTTCATTCGCCGCACTACCGTCATGATTGATGACGCTCAAACCGCCATCCATTCCCACAGCAATCGTTGGATACGGCAACCCAAGGCGGTTAGGGTCTGTTTCTGCGCCTGATGGGGCTGTTATGGCTACATCGTTGACTGTGTTGTTTACAATAGCTGCGGCGGCATCAACTAAAACCCACGCAACTGTAGACATGTTGAAATTTTCAACATTTTGATCAGCCACGCTAACGCCGGATGTATCATGCAAGAAAACCTGATCTTTAACTAGGTCGATAGTAACCACGCCAACACTTGTGCCAATAATTATTTTTCCATCCAGCGCTTTGGCGCTTGTAGGGTTGGTAAGTGTCCACACCTTATACAAAGGTGTATCGGCATCATTGGTTATGTAGACAGATACAGTATCAGTAGAACCGCCCTCTACAGTAATTTGTGAGCTTTCTGGAAATGCTCCATTTGCCGCATACCAACTAGTCCATTGTGATTTTTTGCGCCATGCACCATTATCGGTATCTAGGCGAGTATCATAACCCGGAACACGCAACACATCCACACTCGACGCAACAATCTTACTGACAGCGCTTTTAATAAATCCGCTTGCGGTATTTTCACCAGCAAATAGGTTATCAGTTGACAGGTTTGCCTTATCGTCAATTTCTTCTTTGGGAATACCTACAAATATTTGAGCGCCGCCAAGTAGGTTTAATCTTGTGCCGGGGCTTTTGGTATATACTCCACCCTCTTTCTTCTCATAGACGGTTGTGCTGGTGAATGTATTCGGCGCGGTGAAATCACCTATACCCACCTCATAATCGTCACCTTCTTCAATAGTGTATTGAACATTAGATGCACTGCCGGCATAATACTCATTGAATGAGGCGTGTGCGTCAACAGCACCGTTTAGCGTGATCACACCCCCGGTTCCGGTTGTTGTAGTATTTTCTCTTGTGCGATTAGCGCTCATGGTTCACCTTAAAAAATTACTTGCCAAAGTATAGCATATATTCGAGCATTACACCACTGGACCCGATACACCGCCGCCTGTTTGAACACCGCTATGCTTATGCGTATCACTGATATCTTTACCGTTGCTTGTGACTGTATTTGTGAGCGATGTCGCGCCTTGGACATCAAGGGTATCTTTCATTACAACCGGCACATTGATTGTCACCTTGTCGCTCTCGAATACAGCTACATCAACGCCTTTAATCTTCAGTGTAGCAGACCCGTCATCATTCCATTTGATATAGCTGTCACGGTAAAAGTTACCCTGCACGACCTCACCTTCTTTTAAATTATCAGGTCGTATATCATGTTTGTACGCAAGACCCATAAGGCTATCTTCATCACCCATAGATGACCACACAGAGACGATAGACCCCTTTGGTGCTACCGCGTGGTGTCCATATCCGTATAGAGGCTCAAAGCGTAAGCTAGCGCCTTGTGACTGCATAATAGCTTGAGGGTATAGTAAATCATCATTACCGGGTATGGTTACAACGCCGCGCCTGATTATATTTTTTGCGTTATTGATCATAATTGCAACTTAAATTCTTTGCTGTCATTTTCCAACACTGGTTCTATTTCGTAAGCGTCGGGCGGGATAAGTCTGAATTTCGTCTCTGATCCTCTGTCTTCGTCATATGTCATAACGATACCATCAATTAACATCTCACCGCTTATTCCGGTAAAGTCATCGTCATATTCAACTAATTTTCCAGTATCATATGGATTGTCATTTGTGTCCGTAAAACCTTCAACAGAAACATTTGCGGTAAGCGACCTAGCCCTGTTGATGTTACCTTGCCAGAGCGCCCTATCAGTCGCCTCGTCGTCTGTCATGGACTTTTCAGCGTTGATAACAAAAGTGCGACCAGCCCTAATATTACCATCTTCAGCAATTCCGCCCTGATCTGCTATTTGCGCTGGTTCTGTGTTTTTGCCAGATAGGTTTATCTGCATTGTACTTTGCTGTGCTTTAACAATATACTCTCGGTAACGATTGCTTATATCCAGTGATGCGTTAGCTCTTTTGATATTGTTTACACCACCTTTATCATCTATTTTATTGTTAAGTCCGAATGATGCTTTTGAGAAACCGCTATTCCTGATAAGGCAAATATTTCCATCGCCATCATCTGTCAATATAACCTGTACCTTACGAGCAATACCCTCAAGAAATTCAAACGCATTATCCCCGCTTTTTACGGGTATGGGCGTATCAATTTGCTTTGTACCAGCTAATCCTGCCTTGTTGATAACGTCAATTTTCTCTTTTAATCGGTTAATGTTAAGGATTATTAAAATCCACTCCGTCAAATCCTTAATGGAATTAAAATTATAACTCTCAGCAACAAGATAGCTATCAACAACGTCCGCTGTTTTCGATCTACCCGTTACGCTTATTGTGTGGTTTTCAGGACCATATGATACACCGGTTCTATCCACGTAACCAGTGCAAATTGCGGTGTTTCCTGATTTTATCACTACGCTATCTCCGGGTTTTATCGGGTAGTTTTCAATTGCCGTAGCGGCAGCATCTATAGAAAATGATCTGGCTATTGTGTCTATATTGGCCCGAACCTCAATAGAAGAAAAGTTCTCAAATGGCTGGCCATTTATCTCTACTGTGAGGCCGGTCATCCAGTGATAACCTTTAGGTTGTTTCCGCCAAATATCATGGTATCGTTAGTGCCGTTAAGAGTAATAAGGTCTTCTGTAAATTCTGTGCTACCATAAACGAGATACGATATAACGGCAGCGGGTAAAACAGGCGCGTCAATCTCAATTATTTGCGGCGTGATTAGGCGCTGTTCATTGAAAAACAGCCTCGCATCTGACCTCAATTGATCGAGCGCAAAGATCAAGTCTTCTGTAGTATCGTAATCAGCGTCACCCGCAGCGCTAGTTAGTGTCTGCCCGTCTATTACAACGCTTTCTTCATCTTCAGACCTGAAAATAGAACCGCTTGCCCGCGTTAATAAAACGGACTGCGTTGCCTGAATATCAAGCGCATTCAAGATGTAATCATACTGAGCATCAAGCTGCTGTTGCTCAATCTCAATATCATCAACTGTTTGAAACTCTATCTCTGACGCCCTTTCGTATGCCCTTGATAGCACTATTGAGTTAATGGCGCTATTGACAACATTCAAATTCTGTTGCCTAGCGATGTAGTCAAGTGTATTATTTGGTGTGCCTATATCGTTTGACCCAAAAGAAAACAGACCCTTGTAAACACCCAAGGCATCAATGGGTGTATTAATTAAATCATCAACGGCATCAAAAACGTCATCTATAGATCGACCTATAGCCAATGGAGATTGAATTATTGAATATACATTACCGGTTATTAGATTTATTGTTTTTGAAAAATCGTCAATTTTATTGACTATAACATTAACTTTTGAAACCTCGTCTTGGATAGACTTGGTAAAATCAAGCATCTTATCAGCAAGTGTGGTTTGGCTTTGGCTGCCCGGCAATACAGTAACTTGTTTTTCTATAGCAGATACAGAAACAGCAGCCACCGCGACACGATCTGTTTTAATAACTGATTTTCCAATAGCTGCCTTTGACGGGCTTATCAGGTTATCAGTTACCCTTTGCATCCTGATAGTAACGGCTGCGCTACCAAACTGGCTTTCATTTTCGGTAATTGTGTATGGTCTTAGCACCTTAACATCAAAGGTGCCAAGCGTTTTATGCGTGAATTGCTTTATGCCGCCACTGGATAATTCTTTCCGCAGCGCCACAAGGTCTTGAATATAGTTGTCGCCGCTGATAATGCCGTCAATAGCAAATTGCTCTAACGCTTCACCTAGGTCTTCAACCGACGTTCTATTGGTGTTGACAAATTCGTGCAAGGCGGTTTTTTGACCACCGGACGTAACTATTGACTGCACGAGTAATTTTGCGTTTCCAATTTTAACGAACTGTATTTGATCTATCAGCCTCAAAACGCCAACCCCATATTTTGACCGACGCGGACCTTAGCCGGTCCTTTTGATTTTGTTTCTACCGCCTTAACTGCCCCACCGGGATCATTTAGCGTAACATCGACCTTGGTGGTGCTGTCAGCACTCTGCGCTAACTGGGCCTTGTCGGTTGAGCCTGCCACATTGGCAGACACATCGGACGCGGCGGCAATTTCGGCACGTTTAGCCATAACACTATCAAATTCCTTACCTAAACCAGCCATGCGGAATGTAGCGGCCTCAATGTCTGACACCATACTATCAAAAAACCCAAGGGCGTCCGCTCCGGTTATTGCGTCAAGAGCAAACATTATCAACCTAAGTGGCGACAGTAGCCATTTGTGTATCGTGGTGCCAACGTGTATTATAGCCTCAGTCCATCCACCAAATTGCTCTTTGGATATAGCTATCCATGTAACCAGCGCAGCGACCGCAGCAATAACCAGACCGATAGGGTTAGCCGCAGCCGCAAAGTTAAAGGCAATCATGGCAATCTTTGCCAGAATAGCTGCCGCTTTAAATGCAAGCAAGGCCGTGACAGCGCCTAAAATCATTGGAATTAACGGACCTGTTTTGTCAACCACCTTACCTATTGCGCTAGCAAGAGATCCAATGCCGTCAAAAAGCAAATTCACTACAGGCAATAATTGAGCGCCTATTTTAATGGCTAACGAAGCGACCTCGTTTTGCATTATCTTCATTTTTGACGCTGATGTATTGATCCTAATCTGGAATTCTTTATTAACGGACCCTACTTTTTCCTGCGAAGCCGCTAGAGCGAACATGGTTTTAACGACGCCACCGCTACCCTTCATGCTGTCCAGTAATTCACCAATACGACCAGCAAAGTCAATGCCGAATATTTCCTGTAGTTGTACCTTTTTTGATACATCATCAAGATTAACTATGCTATTTGATAGTATTTGCATCGCCTTAATTGGCGATTTTTCCATTATCTCGGCAAACTTTTTATTGCCTTGGGCGACCTTGTTAAGACCACGACCCATGCCCTGCATGAGTGACCCAACCCTATCAGCGTTAACTCCTGTCGCAACAAATGCCGCCGAAAGAGCCGCTGTCTGATCTGCGGTAAAGCCCATTTGCTTACCGGCAGCAGCGCCTTTATTTTGAAGCGCTCGCAGCATTTCATCAGCTGATACAACGGTGTTGTTACTGATAAAGTTTATTGTATCAGCGAATGTCTCAAATTCACTTGCCGGTATCTTGAATATATTAGCAATCTTTGCCATTGATACAGCAGCACCGTCAGCCGATATACCAAACGCAACCGACATCTTTGAAACCGTATCAGTAAATCCAACGATATCACGTTCGGCAATACCCATTTGACCACCAACGGCAGCAATTGCCGCTAGGTCTTTGGCCGCCACAGGTGTTATTTTGGAAAGGTTCAAGATATCAGCGCCCATGCGCTTTAGTCCGTCAGGTGACTTAAAGTCAACAACCTTGGCAACATCCGCCATCGCGTCCTCAAACGCCATGGCGTGCTTTATTGGCATTGCTAGAGCAAATAGCCCAACAGCCACCACAACAAGCTTGCCCATTTGTTTTTGCATGTCATCCATACTGTTGCCAACTGACCTAAAGCTCGCTATAGATTGTTTTGCAAATGCCCTTACGCGATTAGACGCGATGCCCATCGCTAAACCGGCGCGCAGCCTGAAGTTATTGAATGTGTTGGATGACCTTGCGACGGTCCTGTTTATCTGTTTTGCGGATGCGTTTATTCTCTTGGCAGGCCCGCTAAACCTGTCAATGATTTGATAAACATATTTTACGTCAAAAGCCATATATGCCTACTTTTTATTGCGCTCCTGAATGGCCTTATTCATAAACAGGAGCGCCTCGTTAAAATCATCCATAGGCATGTTGCGGTATTCTTTTGGGCATGAACCGTAAAATTCTGCCAAGGCATGTATATTGTGACCTAGCGCCTTTTCGTTATCATGGTATCCAAGGCAGGGGAAATAAAATTTGCCAAATACTCCGCAATAACCGCATCTTGTTCAGCGCCCACCTTTTCCCATAAATCTTTATTCATTGGAACCTTGCTTTCGTGGCAAAAAGCAATTCCGGGTGTAATTACAGCCCTATCGAATATTTCCTGCATCTTTGTCATGGCATCGCCGCAATCGGCAGCGTACAGCATGGTTATGATGGCTTCTGCGTCCATCTTGGCACTATCTTGCTCACTTACTTCATTATCATCACCAAAACCTTTAAACTTTTTACCAGCCTCAAGCATGGCGTCCAAAAGCGTACCAATCATTCTGGTGCGAAGTTTACGCATTACTGGAGTAGGCGCGTTCATATAAAGAACATCAGTTTCGTTAGCGCCGTCAGCCTGTACGGCAATAGGTTCTTTTAGTAGTATTTCAATTTCCATTTGACTTTTCCCGTCTATTGATTAAGATGCGTTACCTTGAAACTCAACCTCAAAAGATGCGTCATTACCTGTAGTAATATCAGGATTATTTGACACAGACATTTGAGCAAAGTTCTCGGTTAACCCGGACAGTGAAGTGGTAATTCTGTTTGCGCCAACATTTGACTGCCACTGTCTCACTAGCGCTGCGTTTTCTACGGTTGAAATTAAAGTAAATTTAACCATTCCGATTTTGGTATTAACGTCCTCAGCCGTAACAACCTCAAGATCACCGGGTCCGGCTGTGTGGGTTCTAAAGTTAACTTCACCCTTGCCGGTATTATATACCAATGACCCCTCAACATATCTGGTTGATACGTTGTTTATGGTTAGCTGCGGCGTATTAAGTACAGTAGTCATTTTTTAATTTCCTTACGCGGCTTCAACTGTAATTTGCATGTCAGCTACAATTGATCTGAGCTGCGTTACAATTGGCGTTTTCATTGTGATGGTTGCCGCCCCGGTTTGCAGATTTACGGTAACGGTTAGGTTGTCTTTGAAAAACTCAAGAGCATCTTCACCGCCTTGGGTTAGCGCAAAGTCAGCAGTAGCCAAATCCTGATAATAGCCAACAATAGCGGATTTAATCTGGTTAGCATTGGTAATTGATCGGCCCGCTATAATCGGTGCATCTGCGGCTGTTAATCGGCTTTGGGCGTAATCAGACCGAAGTTGATTGAACATATATTCACGAACATTGCTAATGGTGTCCACGTAGTTCAAATACTTAAAGCTATCATCAACATTGCCAGAATTATCGGTTTTATAGGTGGTTAGCATTTCACCGAAAATAGACTGATTAGCACCACGGTTATTGCCTACGAAAGACACACCATCATCATTAAGGTCTTGTACTTCCGCGTCGGTAAACCCTAGTCCAAGCGGAATTAGCGGCAAGTTAGCCAACTTGGTGTTAAAGTACGGCAGTGACGCTGACGCAACACCACCAATCCTATCAAGTCCACCAGCTGCAACATAGTTACCAAGTGCCTGATTAGGTTCAAGCCTGATTGTACGCAATGCAGCAACATTAGCGCTGATAACATCAGGTAGCTCAGTCATTGCGCCACTTGTCTGTGTAGCCACACCAGATTGCAACTTATTACCGATGTAAACAAGGCTTTCACTGTTTTCAGCAGCGCCAGCCGTAGATAGGTTTGCAAACGTGTCAACGCTAGTTGTGATAGCTACACCGTCAAGAACGTCATTTGTTGCGTTAAAGCGTGGGTCCAAGAAAGCTGTAATAGTGGTCAAGTCGCCGCTATATGGCCACACAACCGTTTGATAACGCCTATCCCCAACAACATCAAACAAGCTTGTTAGAGACGGGTCAGTTGCACCGCTTGCCATAGCAGTTAAGGTGGTTGATATACCCGCCACAGTTCCGCTAACCACAAGTCCGATATCATTGCCTACTGTGCCACCATTAAGGGCGGTTAGAGCAACAGTACCAGTTGTGTTAGCTGCGGTCACTAGGCCGTTAGCATCGGCGTTAATAGCAGTCTCTAGAGTTGTTCCGACTGCGGTTGCGGTATCTCCTGAGGCGATAGCTACACTGTAAGCGTTGTTTGTTTTAGAGCCTACATAAACGGTAAGAGAACCTGCGGCTGTAGCTGTACCTGTGAAGGCAACGCTTCCGGTAGCATCTACCGCAGAGCCATTGTCATCCAATCCTATAGCGTCAATATTTGATATGATGTTAGTCGCCCTAAACGCTCGAATGGCAGCGGCAATTCGTGACTTGGCTCCGAAAAGCGTATCCCATGAATTATCGTTCTGAATATCTTCTTGCAATTCGCCTGTAGTTGCAGTGCCGCCAATTTTCTGACCTACGATCAATACTCGCTGCGGCGCTGCTGCCACCGTTACGTCCGCACTTGAAATTGTTACGGTAGTGCGCGGCATACCTATTTGATTAGCACTCATTATTTACTAGCCTCACTCTTGGAAGGGGTTTTCTTGGCCCGTTTCTGGACTACAAGTTCAACGCAGTTATCAATTTTAGCGTCATTAAATCTATTTCGCCATTCACGAATTAACGGAACGCCGTCGGTGTCAACCGCAACTAAAACAGTCTCACCGGGCTTATAGCCGCTAAACGCTTTATTAACTCTTACTTCTTTATTCATAATGGGTCTTCGTCCAAATCTGCGGTAACCGTTGCGATAGATACGCCGAAACTGTTATTAGTCGTTATTGTAGCATCCCTAAAGGCTCTTGTCAGCACTTGGTAGCTATCTTCGATATCTAGGTCTTCACGACCCTCAAATTCAAATTGATGAATATACAAGCTTCCGGTGTAAGCAAGTCCTCTATGCCCTGTTAAATTCAATACCTGCTCACTGGAACTACTAAGATCAGTTGGCGGCAACCATCCCTCAAGGGTCTTATATAGCGCTATAGCAAAATCTTCTATATCATCACGTATCGATGCACCACCAAGGTCATCTTTTGATGGTACAAAAGCATATACAGAAACCGGCTGAATAATAGAAAGTCGCTTATCAGAATATCTTGATTGCGAGTTGCGTTGATCATTAGTTGTGTTGCGGCTTCTGCTTACATTTGCATCACCCAACTGCACAAACACAAAATAGTCACCTTGAGATGCACGCTTTGTATATTCATTCTCAGCCGTTGGCTGGGTTATGACAGGTAATATGCGAAACTCAGTATGCGCTAACCCGCTAGTAAATTCTGCATCACCGGGCGGCGTGAAGCCAAGATCATACTTGAATGATGTTGTGTCCGGAACTTCCGTCACAACAAAGCCACCGTTAAATCCATCAATCCTATCACGTATGGAAAATATAGTGCCGGTTGCCGGTGTTGCGGCTGGCGTGCTATCAAGTTGATATGTAAAATTTTTCCTGTTAGCAACACTTAACAAATCAAAGGTGCCGTTATAATCCGTTTGATCTGCACCTATAATTTCGCATGTTTCTGTCTGGCCTGTAGCTTTTGTCAAGTCATGATCTGCACTTGTTACCGCCGACGCAACAAGGCCACTATATGTTAGGCTTGTGATTGGTGTTTTTAATTTGGTGTCGCTAATCAGTACACTATTGGCCACGGAAAGCCCATGCGCGGCATCTGTTGTTGCGGTTACAATTGTACCGGCAACAGTCATATTTGTGATGCCTACCGTTGTTGTCACCTTGTCAGTGTGTCGCGGTAGGTGCTCCATCATATGAGCGACTATATCAGCGGCCTTCATTTTTTGATCTGCCTTGCGATGTTGTTACTCAAAATAACCTCGGCGTTTTTCTCGTTTTTATCAACCGTAGGGCCGATATTCGGACGCGGCTCCATTCGACTTGTGCCGCGCTCAAGATATTTGCCATAATCAACGCTATCACGGTAGCCGAATTCCATTCTATCGCTACCTGATATTTGAAACCCTACTGAATTGCGAAGCTTTCCGGTTATATTTGCTGGCGCTTGACCCGGTGCCGATGCTCTATGCTTACGCTTGCGTCCGCGTACACGGTAAAACTTGCCTGTTTTCGGGCCTTTGGTTATAGCTGTCTTGGCATCGCTGACCAATTCACGGCCAAGCTCAAAAAAACCTTGGCGTATGCCACGGCTCCAATTTCTTTGCGTGCCTTCAATGGCGATCATTGTTTTTGCGTTGCCGGGCAGCGGTGTAACTTTTATCATTCGCTATTAACTGCATTTGCCGTGGTTCCGCGCTCGTTACAAACAAGGCGTATAAATCTTTGGTCTTCATCCAACCGTTCAACTGAAACTATGTCAAAGCGCCTACTGTCAAATAATACCCAATTCTCTGCGGTTGTAGTTGGATAATCAATGTGGTTAATATAAAATTCATGGCTAATGGTTCTGTCATTTGTTCCATCAAAAAACGTGGTGCCAGCCTTGAGCGTTTTTATTGCAGCCCTGATATCCGTGGCCACGTTGGTATGGTCCATGCTGTGCGTAGTTGTGCCAAAACCAACGCTAGAAAGAGCGCGGGTTTGAATGGTAACCCTATGACGCATATCACCGTAGCATATAACTCGTCTCGGTATGCGTATTTTTTTACAGCGGACCATTAGACCATCTTAATGCGGTATTTGTTATAAATCATCATCACGGCACAATCTACACATTCACCGCACGCCGCATCGCTACAATCGCCCCTGTTTGCATAGAACGCAGCCACATGCATAAGCATGGCTTGGCGCAAGTCAGCTGGGACATCGCTACCGCTTGCGCCGTAACCAGCATTAAAGACGATTGTTACGTCCTGCCTTCTATTCCTGACATCCAATGGCCACTCTACAATCGGCAGCAACCTTGACCATGTAGTGCGCTTTTCAACGTAAAAGTCAGTATCCAGCACAAGCGTTTGTGTAGCGTCGTCACAATCGGTATATGTTATGGCGGCGCTTGATAAGTACGGCGACCGCCTTAACTCTAACTGACATTCGCCGCCAGATTGATAATACTGAAAATCACTGAAACCATTACGATATGTTGTAAACTCAGTATCAATAAATGTCCTATTCGTTATTTTTTCAGCGCACGTCCTGACAGCCGTAATCATGGCTGTCAACAGTGTATCATCACTCGTGTCGCTAATGCCTATCTGAGCCTTAACCTCGGCCAATGTGATGGGCTCAACGGCTGGCGCTGTTGTGACAAAATAATCCCAATTATAGGACGTTAGCACCATCATTAAGCCTTTGACTTGGCTGGCCTGCCGCGTTTTGGTTTTTCTTTAGTCTCAGTAGGCGCATCAACCTTAGTTTCCGTTGGCGCATCAACCTTGGTTTCAAGCTCTTGGGCTTTTGCTTCCTCGGCTGCTTTTGCTTCCTCGGCTGCTTTTAGCCCGTCACATTCACCAACCCAACCTTTTTCAATCAAGTTTGCCAAATGTGCTTTGTGATGTATTTCCAACCTATCGCCCTTAACTTTTGGGCTACCGTTTTCCGCTGGCGTCTTGCTAATCCAGCCATCTTTTAAAACTTCAACTTCCATGTTTCACCTGTCTATTATAAATAAGGGCAGCGCCGAGGCGCTACCCGAGATTTTATTTACTGCACTATACTGGCAGTAGTTCGCCTTTAGCCACGGCCAAGGTGCGAATAGTCGCGCCAGAAGTGGTTGACGTTGACACAATAGATGCGCGCACATATTGCTTATTGCTAAACGCGCCGATTGTGTTAAGCGTTCCACCGTCTGCGGTAACAGCCGTTAGCGATACTGGAGATGTCCCCAATGTCGCAGCCGCTGGAATTGCGGCAAAGACACTGTCGTCATCACTTTCTTCAAGAGACACGCTATAGGTGCCGTCTGTATAGGCTTGTACTTCAAAAGCAAAGTAAAAGCCGGGATCGTAATGCGATGTATCAAAGCTGTTTGTAGTAGTGGTTGTGTCTGTTGAAATTGCATTAACATCAACAAGGGTGTTCAACAGATCACTTCTGATATCTTGAATTGCCATCTTACAAAGCCTTTCTTATGCTTGCTTGATGCGCTTAAGTGCATCAAAGTTAACTACAGCGCCGCCTGTGCGCTTTGTAGTATAGAATTGAATGAATGGCTTGTCGGTGTACGGGTCACGCAAGACACGAATACCAATACGATCAACGATCATATACCCCTCGCGGAAATCACCGTAAGCAATCGGGTAAGTACCGCTTGCACCGGACGCTGGCATATCGTTTGCCAACACAACACGCTTACCAAGTAACCGCAATGTATCACCCTCACGCAGGCTATCACCAAAGCGCAACAGATACTGGTTGTTGCTGTCTTTCAGTGTGACAATCTTCTGACCAAAAAGCTTATGGTTAAGAAGCCATGCGGCATTACCATCATACTCAGGCTTAAGAATTGATTGGAACTCTTTAAGGCCATCAGCAACAACGTCATCATTGCCAGCATTGATATCAATTTCGAAAGAACCCAGCTTACCACGCTCATATGCATCAGCGCCGTCGTAAGTTACCGCAGCATTTGCATCTGCATAATCAAGGAAACCACGAGGCTTAAGAACGCCGTCACCGGCAACAAAAGCAGTGTTTTCACCACGACCAAACCTGTCAGAAACTTTCTGAGACAACCAGCTTTCAATATCAAAACCAGCATCATCAATTAGCTTCTGTGAGATTTTTGGCTTTGCTGCCATTTCGTGAACAGGGATAATTACTTTGCCGACTTGAGGTGTATCGGTTGTGCTACGAGACTGAACCTCACCAACCCACTCAAAACCAGCTTCGTCATCATCCAGTATCCATTCAACACTGTCTTTGGTTGTGTTAGTAACCGTCGCCAACTGTCGAATTGGCGATGTGCGGAAAGCCCGCGTTTCGATGCGACCGCGCATATCAGGTGTCACAAAGTAACCGCCATCTGGATTAGAGCCAGCTACCATTGACTTCATTTCATGACGTAATGCGTCTACCTGAATGCCGTCTTTCTGACAAAGTTCATTTTCAATTACGCTTTCAATCACGCCGTCTTTGAACTCTTTCATGTCAATGCCAGATACATCATTACCGTTGCGAAGCCATGACGCTTGCATGTCATCAAACTTGGTGCGCAGGCTATCACCGTCTTTAGATGTATTACCCTTAGCTAGAACAAGCTCTGCATCATCAAGGCGCTGTTGCATCTTTTCAGATACCTCGGCACTCTTTTCAAGGCTTAGCGTAACTTCATTCATGCCCTCTAGGGCTTTTGTGAGGTTGCGGTCCATCTTTTCCTGCTTTGCAGGATCAATGGAACCTTTAACCTCTTCTACTTCTTTACGGTAGTCTTCAACGGTTTTGGTGCATTTTTCCACCGCCTCCTTGACTTCTACCCAATTCATTTCATCAGCTTCATCAGCCATGAGATTTTCCTATTTTGTTAATGTTTTTTCAAGTTGGGCTAATGCCCGTTTTAACTCGTTTTGATTTTCTTTATCCTCAACCTCACGCTGCTGATCTTCTTTTACCGCAACCTCACGCTGCGATAATGCGGCCTTGGCGGCGTCACGAGAAAAACGCGCCCCCTGCCGTAATGCTTTCTCAATTTCCTTGGTTGCCATCTTTTCAACCATTTTCTGATCGATAAATCCGGCATCTTCTGAAAACGGACTGACAAAACCAGCCGTTTTATAAATCTGTTCAATTTCTGCGATATCGGTATCTGTGTACTCAACCGCACCACCAAATCCTAAAATTGACTTGGCCATGTTGATAGCTGCATCAAATACAATTACACCATCTTTCTTGTAATCAGTATCATCCGACTTTGTATCCATGTCCATTGACAGGCCGTTAAGCGATTTAACCGCCGTTACCGTAGCCAGTTCGTTTGCCGGGAAAGTCACAAGTGATACCTCCATAAGTTCCGCCTGCATGATAGTGCGCCTACCTGTACCATGATCACGGCTAGCCTGTTTTGTTTTGAAGCCGACCGACATGCCATCAAGAGCGCCCATTTTTAAAAGCTCGTAAGCTTCAGCTCCGCGCCCGGTGTTAATCAGTTTACCCTTGACGTATAGGCCGTTTTCATCTTCTTTTACTTCGGTGAATACTCCAATTGGCTCGCGTGCATTATGCTGCCACAACATTTTAGGTGTACGCAGGCGTAAACTATCCGCAAAAGCGCCCTTGGCAATAATATCACCGTCGCTGTCAATGTTGCCGAATACAGCACCATAACCCTCAAATACGCCAATTTCATCTTCGGGAAGCGCTTTTATTTCGAGACTTACATCAACTTCTTTTATATCAGATAGATGGTCGCGCTTTTGCATAATATACCTTTGTCAAGTAAAATTTTCTTATCTTAACACAATGCGGTTGATTTTTGTATAGTTAGCGGATAAAACCAAAAGTCCTCGGCATTGCGCCGAGGACTTAGGGACGGGAAGGTCATGAAAGTGTGCGGGGAAAGGAACAAAACCACACACCGCATTCACAATACATTATCTAACGTGAAATTGCAATATTTGGTGGTATTGAAAATAGTTGTTGACAGGGTTTATGTGTGTGGTATGGTGTGGATGTAATTAATGAAAGGAAAAATGATGACAGACCTAATTTGGCTACTATATTGCGTTGCGCTTGGCGGCGGATGCTTTTTAATAAATATAAGAATTGACAGCGGTAACCTTGCCAGCGCAGTATTGTCTTGGGTTACATTGCTAGGTACGATTGCCGCTATCTTTGCGCTTACATCAAGAATGGTGATGTAATTAATGATAGGGAAAAATGATGACCAAAAGTAATTTTAAAGTTGGCGATAAGGTTAACTACATCGGGCAAGATAATTGGGGTGTTGACAATCCGTGTACTGTAGTTGGGTTCAATAACTATAACAACTTAAGAATAATACACGTACTTGATCAAGATGATATAGCCAACAAAACAACCCTGTCTTGGCGGTTTGAGGCACACGAACTGGAGAAAATCAATGACTGATTTTACAGAAGGTCCGTGGACGTTTGAGGGTGGTGGCAGTGGTGAATACGTGGTTACATCATCACCAGACAAGCCTGAGATAGCTATTGTCTATGACATTAATGACGCTCACTTAATAGCCGCAGCTCGTGATTTGTATGAGGCGGTAGAGGAAACACGCCGTTTAGTTGTGGACTGCTCAGATAGCGGATTTACGAACGAAAAAGCGGTAACAAATCTTTTCCTAAATAACGGAAAAATAACCCAAGCCCTAAAGAAAGCAAGGGGTGAGTGATGATAATTCACCCAAGTGGAAAACAGCTTGATATGTTTGCCTCTATGCTGGGAACAAGGCGCAAGTGGTTAGGTCTTGAAAGTGATACCATGTTACGCAAAAGACTATGGGACATACTATACCCAAATCGCAATCAACACAATAATAAAAAATAGGACAGGGTTATGAAAACATTTAACATCGAACGATTTCTGCTGGAAAAATGTGACACGGCGCGGTTTGAGTACACGTACCATAGAGACTATCTGGGCAGAATTGGTGATCATTTTAACAGTTGCATGGAAGCTAACTTTGGCAGACTTGCAGCTGAAAAGGCTATCACAAAAATAAACAAAAATGTTACGTCAAACCGACACGCCGCCGAAGTCGTCATTATGCGACGTGACGACTATCTTGAATTACTTGAGGCGGTGCGAGGTATGGTTGTTATTCATAAACAGCACTACACCGACAATTAATAATTTCATCAAGCGAAGCCCCTAGAGATGTATCGCCGGGATGCATTAGCAGGCTATTTCCAACGCTAAACGGCTTACTTGCCAAAACGCGCTGACTATCAGCCAAAACATGCGTCGGCCTGACACGCTCGTCACCTTGGGTTACCCAAGTCTTGAATTGCTTGCCGGTGGATGTTGCGACAATGTCTTTACTGGTTTCGGCTGCTGTCTGTGTCGATGTAACCAATATGCCTGTATCGCGTCCGGTTTGCGTTCGCGTTAGCAAGCGGCCAGCCACAACAGCCAATATACCGTTGTTAAATTCGTCGCCATCTTCTTTGAATGCTTCGACCGTCATGGATACAGATTTATCCATGTTGCGCTTTGACGTATTCGCTATGGCTTGACTTTGCGCTTCGGCACGCTTGTCCATGGCTTCAGCAACGCTATTTTCAAGTATATTGTCTAAAACATCATTGCCAGTTGTATCAGTAAACACAACGCCGGTATTCCGCATGTGGCGGCGCATAATAGGTTGCCATATTTCAAAGATTTGATCCTCTCTAGGCGTTAGACCCGACCGCCTTACGCTTCGCCCAAACATTTCCCGTTCATCCGCGAACGCTTCCAGCACAAACGGCAGAAAAAGACCCTCAAGCCGTAACTTTTCCTCTAGGTCGTCGCGTTGCTCTTGCTGGTTTGTCATATTCCCCAATCGGCAAGTACAAGTGCGGTCATGTACCAGCCGAACTGCCAGATACACCACATAGCACAAAGTCCGCCAACTGCGCCGCCAAAAGCTTCTGTGTCATCAAACCTATCAATTGTCCCGCCGATAAACACCAGAGCTAATAGTACAAAAAATATATATGTTGAAATATCCATGATTAATCCAGCATAACCCAAAATCCGATTTCGCCATAAGCTTGTCGATCATTGATAAACCGGATAGATATTTGCATCATTTGCGTCATTTCAATTCCACACTGAATTGTTTTAATCTCACAGTGCTCCTTCATGAACATAGGCACCTGATCTGAAAAGGCAAGGAATTTGGCAGACTTCAGAAAAGGTCTATCGTGGAATGTATTTAATTTAAACGAAAAGCTACCCTTCAAGAAGTTAACTTCTTTACCGTCAATCAATACTGTTAAATCTTGTTCTGTATCTTCTGTCATTTCAATCACCCATCATCATTCGGTTTAACAACATCGCGTCTTGGGTCACTATCAAAGCCGGTGCCAAGCGGTACTTTTGTCGCGGCCTCGTAAATCTTATCTCCACCATCGCCGTATTCATCAAGCCCTAAAACCGTTCTAAGTTCGTCAATGGTTTCAACGTTAGCTTCCCGGCGAGCCTTAACTTCTTCAACCCTACGCATACGTAGTGCTGGCACCTTGCTTTCATCAAACCATAAGTCAGCATCTTTATCGCTTATGCCAAAGCGCATCAATAAGAAGTCTTCTAGCCCCTCATATACAGACGTAACAACGGGGAAAATAGCATCATCCCACATTAATTCCCTAGCGGTATCCATATTGTTAAATGTTGAATTATCGTTATTCACCAAGATGCCCGGTATATCAAACTCTTGAGCCACGCGCAAAATGGCAGTTTTTTGCATGGCCTCGAAGTCCATATCCTTGGGCGTGATACCGAACTCTTCAACCTTAGTATCCTCCGCTGAGATTACACTAATTGTTCCTGCTGCATCAGCGCCCCTATATTGCTCTTTAAGTCGCTGTTGTGCGTCCTCAAATTCATCTTGACCGGCCCCCTTTAACGTAAACACCAAAGATAACCTACCACCATTGGCCAACATGGATAGATTGTGTTTGTTGGCCTTTAGGACTTGGTTAATTTCATCCTGAATAGGCCGCAATTTACTTTGGGGCTTTAGCCCTGACGTGCTTTGCGTATCCACGCCTCGTATAACAAGCAATTCGGCCATATTAGATGCATCTATGTACCGAACAACCCGCTTTCCATTGACGCGCTGTTCCATGCGCTTAAAAACGCCTTTATACGGACCGTTGTAAATAGCGTATGAAACCGGGATATCGTTGCTTGTCTCATTTACCGTGATTTTATCGGAGCTAATAGGCACCATTTCTAGGGGTGCGTTGCGAATATTACCGGCACACCACACAAATGCCTCACTTGTGGCCAGATAGTTGACCGCCAGCGTTTCCATGAACCTTGTGCGCGACCATTCCGGGGCAGGGTTGTCAAGTAAGTCCAGTATATCGTGCGATGTCTCCATATCATTGCCGTCATTAAGTAGGATAACAGGACGTAATTGTTTTATTTGTCGAGCTATCTTGTTAATGACAATTGAAACGGCGCTTGATTGCCTGTATAGCGAAAGCGCACCGGACGATGTGCGTGCGGTAACGTCGCCCGTTCTCAGGTACGGCGATAAAAGTTGTTCAAGGGTAGCTGACTTTTTTTCTATTTGTGGCGCGTCTCCACCAAAGCCAAAAGCCATTCCCTTTAATGTTTTCCATACCATTTAAATAAATGCCATTCTGATTTTCTTCGGCCCAACACTACTATACGCCATAACTACAGCATCCGCAAGATTTGGCGACTTTGTTCCTTCTGGCTTTTTGTCAACCAGTATTCGATTAACGGTGTCATACTTACGTGTTGGTTGACTTAGTTCGTTTACGAGCTTGTGTATTAGCGGTATTTTACTATCAAGGCTTATTAATTCATCATGCGGGTATTCCTCTAACCCATTTACCATACGATGCGTTTTATAGAAACGTGTCCGTAATCCCCACCAATCTTGAGCCTTTAAGTTTTTAAACATATCCTTATTCTTTTTACCCTCTGTAAATTGTTTCTCAGGCTCATGAACACTACTACCGCCATTATAGGGTATGGCGATTATCTTTGAGTATGGCCCATCGACATTATTATCCTGTTCGCGCTCTTTTTCCTTGCGTATATCAGCTTTAACGCCCGCACCAACACCAACGCTATCATAACGCATGGTGGCGCAATTCACCTCATCACATTCACCGACTGCCCTTTGCGCCGTGTCGCTTGTATCGCCCTCGCCCCATTCTTCTATGCTTTCCAGCAACACACCATCTCGGACGGCAAGCGCATTTGTGTCTCCGCCCTCATCAGCAATATCAAGCCCGGCCTGCCTACCGCCTACTATTTCCATATCAAGATTTATATGCGCGTCCAATGCAGACCTAACCCACGTACCCGGAATAATGACACCCTGTACGGCACCAGCATAATCGCGGTCAACCTCTTGGGCAAATACATGCAGTAAGCCCTCGCTTTCAGCTTTCTGTTTGCGTTTGTCGTACCATGCTTGATCTTTTCCGGGGTGGTCGCGCCAATCCATAACGAACACTTTAACCATGCCGCCATGTCTACGCCTGTAAAACACGTTGCCAGTACCGTTAACCGAAGATATGTCTATTTGAACATTGGTGTTATCGCCTAGCGCGGCTTCGATTAGCTCCGGTCGCTCGTAGTGTGCGCTTTCATCTTTGAAGTAAATAAGTGTACGACCACCTCGACCAATGTTATCCCCAGCTTCGCCGGTAACGGTTGACCCGTTTTCAGGATTAATAATTTTCATATATGTGGCGTGTCTTTTGGGGTCGTAACCAATTGGCTTGGCAAATGGCGGTAGCTTTTCTATAAGGTATCTAACCTTCCAAAATATAGTTTTTGGGTCGCCGATGCGATCAACGTATTCCTCTTTGCGTGACCCCCAGCCTATAGCAGCGCCGGGGTGCAATAGCCATAGCCATACAGTAAAACCACAAGCAACCCAAGACGCGCCCATGTCGCGAGCTTTTTCAAGTAGGCCATCGTCTTCATTGTCTACACATGACTGTAGCCACTCGACCAGTTCAACTTGCTTAGGGAATAGAAGGAATGGCATGTGTACCGGCGCTGATTTGTTTTTAGAGTTATTACGCGGGTCATACGTCCAACACCAATCTATGATAAACGCAACCGGGTCGTCTTTGTATCGCTTGATAAATTCTGCACGCGGGTCATCTAGTGACCAGAAAGCGTCACTTAACACTTTCCGGCGCTGGGCTTCTTTTTTATAGTCGTAAGGCCAGTGCATAGCAGACCATTATAGCATGGTTTTATGGGTTATGGGTCTATAAACGGAGTATGTCTTTTATCTTTATCTCTGCCCGCTATTTTTGACAGTGTATTAAAAATATCAACATAGTCCGGCATTTCACCACCTGTAAGCTGAGTACGCTTTAAAAAATTCAATATTATATCAGCCTGCCTTGCGCTAATTGTTACATATGTTTTCATCATCCAATCCTTTCAAATATTCCAAACCTTTATTGCTAGGAACGTTGCCTATCGTAAGGAAACCTATGCCTCTTAGATAACTGATGGTCACTGACATCGCAGCGCCCCACATAATGCCCGGCACATTTTCGCCGTTGCATTCACGTAATATTTTAATGTCGTATTCGGTTAGTTGCGTCATCACTAACTCCTTTCCTATATCCAGCACGCCAACACCACACACCATATGCGATTTGTACGAACAGTAATAATATTGCTATGTTAGCTGTCATCTGCTTTACCAAATAATGGCTCCATTGTCACAAAATGTTCTGCCAGAATACCTGATAAGTCTAAATGACCGCGACCATTAGCAAGTATGGCTATATGTTCAGGAATTCCAATATTATCAGGGTCCATCATTTCAATAGGCACAGACTTGACTAGCAAGCAATCATCATCACCCGGCAACCAATAAACATTTTTATTTTTAACGGCTTGTCTTAGATATTCTATCTCTGCATCTTCCATCAAATCCACTCCTCTATAATCCGCGCCATTTCTGGCAATTTACCTGTCATAAAATGATCAGTGTCAGCGATTGTAGCGCGCTTAATATTTTTGTCAAGTAATTCATAGCGCCCGACAAAATCATCCTGATCGCCGTCAATCATTAATGTGCGTGGAACCCAATCCTCTATGAACTCGGAATGATACAGGGTGTACGGGTGAGCCACGCATAGCAGACTTACGGCCTCTGGACGCCTTACAGCTATCTGACTAGCAATGTACGCGCCAAAAGAAAACCCCGCAACATGTATACCCAAGCATCCGGGGTTGTTATCAAGCAACCAATCGGTCGCATGGTTCGCGTCAACAGTTTCCCCGTAACCAGCATTGAAATCTCCGACAGACCTCCCTACACCGCGATAATTAAACCGCATAACGCTGTTGCCTAGATTGACATGCATATCGTACAACATGCGTACAATATTATTATCCATGTCACCGCCGTACAGTGGATGCGGTGAACATACCAGAGCAGCATAACCTGACTTGCCTGCGGTGTAATTGGCCTCAACTATACCGCAGGGTCCGTGGAATACTATTTCAGGCATTGGCTGCTATCCTTTGTCGGGGGTTGTTTGGCTGCTGTTTCATCTGTGGTGTAATAGTCGCAGGTTTCTTGTGTCGGCTTGCTGATCTGGCTGGGGTAAAAACTGCCGCGACCCCAAGATATTCTCTTAGGGTGAACACAACCCCAGCCATACCCGCCGGGGTGGTCTGTTCCATTACAATAAAGGCAAGTTGAACACGTATTACTCATGGCTCAACACCCCGGCATTGGTTGGCGTTTACGATTACATGGGATATGGAAACCCCTCCGCTCACACCTTCCACACTGACCACAGTTGCGCCGTGGCCTAATTCCCAAGCTGGTGTGCGGGTTTTTGTTTCTCGCCCTGTAGATGGGTCGCCAGCAACGCTTTGATAGGTGACTGGCGTTCCCACTGGTACGTTCTTATTGAATGTTTCGGCGTTCATGCTGGTGTCCTTTCACTTGTTAAAATGGTCTGAAAACTTCCCGATACCGAGGCGTTACAAAACCTCACGTAAAACTGAATATGTAATGCCGTTTAAGGACGGGCTAGGCATACATTTTTCTCCAGAACCAGATATGGCGGAATTTAAAATACTGCTCGCCTTCGAGTGGGTGCGGAACGCGCCACCAGAGAAATTCAATTCCTCTAGCGCGGTAGCAAGGCAGATAGCCAATCCAGATAGAGAAAAACCGGCACATGAATTGTTCACAGTCGCCGAATGTTCGACCTGTCCACGCGGAGCTGTCATAGACAAACAGGGACCGATTAGGCATTGCTGCACCCCTTGCATGTGTCGAAAGGTTCTTCTAAGCAGTCTTCACAAAAGATGGTCTTGCACTCACCGCATGGGTTGCCATCGTTTAGGTCAAACATGCGACCGCAAGTGCAGTGACAGGGCATACTGTCTTCATCAAATTCATAATCTTCAAACATCGTCGCCCTCCAAAAAATCAATATCTGCCTTGGCTTCCTCGATGCTGTTTGCGCTACCGCAGCGATTATCGTCATCTGTTCCGGTGTATTCTTTGTGATGAAAATCATACTTCGCAAAGACGGTGTTGCCCGGCCATACCTCATAATTGCGATAGACAAACAGGGACCGGGTCATTGCTTTGACCTTTTGTATATTTTACGTCGCAGTTTTCTGGCTGCATTTATAGAGGGAATATTTTTGGTGTGCTGGTTGACACCCAAGAGAAAACCCAAGTCTGCCAAAAGGCCTCGAATAACATCATCAGCTTCTTCAATTAGCTTTTCGGTGGTGGCATTCATGTTCTGCCCTTTCTTTTTGACAACAGACGACGCTTTACTCATCACTTAGCCCCCATACTAATCGCATATGCGGCCACGCCCTCATCAACCAGATATGTATCGCCCGGCTTTGTAACCATCACGTCCGTAGACAAGTTGTCTAAAACATACCATTTACCCTTGTGTGGCACCACAACAACGGCATGGTAGTCTCTAGCATCCTTGCCGCGCCTAAAATATCCCTCCCAATAGAATACTGGAACATTAGGCAACCGTTCGCGTATCATCTGTTTTTTAATAGCCGCGAAGTTACTGCATGAACCAGTGTCGCCCTTAGCAAGGACCATATAGGGTCGTGATATATCCTTGCTAGGCTTAATCCATGCATTGCCCTCGCGCTGAATATCGCGCAACGTATCTGCAACATCATCCGCAACCACCGGGATAACACCAAACAGGACAATTGCCAGCGTAAAGGCTACGATTATAATTCTGTTGTGCATTTTACGTGTGTTCATTGGTTTGTTCCTTTCTTCAATAAAGGCATGATAACACAATGACAGACCATGTCAACAGCTTTATTTAAAAAAAATGCCCCGGCGAACCGAGGCAAGTTAAGGAGAATTGTTTTAAGTGTATTATTCGGTGTCAACATTGCCCATTAGTTGATCAATAGCTTTGCGGGCTTCATCTTCGCTCATTTGCTTACTTACATCAACATTGGTGTTGCGGTTTTCCACAACCTCTTTAAACGCATTAACACCAACATGCTTACCAACCAATTCAAGCCCCTTTAATGCAGCGGGCGCATTAAACACAAAAAGAGGATTGCCGTCATCATCCCTGATTTGCTCGCCCTTGCGGTTAGTTAAAGGCTCCACATCCTGCATGCATCGTTCTACAACCTCGACCAATTTAACGAGCACATGATCGGCATCAATGTCAAGGCGTTTATTGCGAGCCTTGCGCTGTTCATCTAAGTATTTTTGCACCCGGTCACGCCCGAATATAATATGCGACCTGCGCGTGCATGTAGTCTCCGAGTATCCAGCTTGCCTCAAAGCCTCCGCTTGGTTAGCACCAGCAAGTAAATATTTGCAGGCTAACAGCTCTCTTTCGTACAACTTATCAGGGTCGCGTTTTTTCTGTCGCTTATTGCCTTTTGTGAATAGTTTTTTTGCCATAGCTTAACCGATTGTAAAACCCTTATTGTGCTGGCTGAAAAAATATAAGACAAGAATAACAAAAGCTGCCACGCCAGCCCAATCCTGTATAAATTCAATCATTGTTTGTTTCCCTACTCCCGCCATCACTCGTATCAACGCGGGTTTTAGGTTGATTTTGCGCAAACCAACTAATCTTTTTAAAGTTATCCAGCCCAATACTAGACAGGGTATTGCGGGCTATCTCATTGCATACCTTCATCATGCTGGTTTCATCCATAATTCAATTCCTTATTCAATATGTCAATAACCTGTTTTACCCCGTCTTGTGGGCATCTCGCCGTAACAGTATAGCATGTAAAGCCTAACTTTTCAAGTAGGGCAATTCTGTCAAGCTGATGCTTATTGCACTTATGCGTTATTTTGTTCTTAGGCGTCTTTAGTTCAATTAGTAATATATTGCCGCCAGATATATAAAACCGCATATCCAATTCGCCCGGCTCCATGCCAGCCGCTTTGGCGTCAGCCTGAGCCTTTGGGCCTCTAAGTCCAGCGTTTTGATCGGCGGCGTATGTGAATGCGGTATTACCGTCCAGCTTAAGTTTAACAATCTTTGACAATGCGGCATCAATGCCATTAATTGGGCTGGTGACCACATAACAATCATGACGTTTAACTGCCTGAGTTATGGCAACTTGTATTTGCGTTTCTTTCCAATTAAGCGACGCATCGCCCCACAGAGCTTTATTTGCTATGTTTGGCATCAGTGTAAAAATATTTGCGTTGGTGCTTTGGCGTACTTATCCATCGGACCGTTTCCTTCGTTATCGTATGCATCTACAAGCCAAACCGTATCTTCGCTTGATCCATTGTATTTCTGAACCGCCAAATCACCATGCTCATCGATTAGCTCTTGCAGTCGTTCAATTAGTTCAGTCGCTTTCATTTCCAATTCCCCGTATGAATATTAAAGTCCTTCAATTCACGCTTTAGCTGCTCACATGTGTATACACTACAATGTCGCAACCTACCAACAACCATTCGGCCCATGTCATAAGCTACCTGATCAGCGGCCCTTAAGGTGTTATTTGCATCACGTACAGCTTCGGTCATTTGCTGAAATTTACTCATGGCTCAACGCTCCGGGGGTTGTTTGTCACTGTTATTATCTTCCCAATTATCTGGCGGAAATGCCTCGTTGCTGGGGCCAACGATGATCGCGTACAAAAAGATGCAAAAGTAAACCGATAACCAAGCCGCAAATATCCACATTACGATCATTGCAAGCGCGTGAAAAATATCAAGCATCACTGTTTCCCCATCTAAAAATCAGCGGCCCAATTCTTACATATCTGGTAAGAAATTTGACCATCAACCATAGTTTTGGGTGTCGCCATGACACCCAAAACCCGTTATCTAAGCACTCACCCCATCTGAGGAGCGCCCCGCTATTTCCATCACTTGGGCCTAGTTTAATCATTCTCTTTCACCTTCAGGGGGGTTGCACCAATTAAGCGAATACCACCATTCCTCTGGCTGTTGATCGTTAACATATGTCTCAAGCTTTTCAATGCGCTTGTGAAGTATATAAGCATTACACAACAGAGATAGAATAGTAATTGCAAAACTGACTACAGTTAGTAAACTCACCTCAAAATCTCCTTTATTTCATCATCCGTTGCCGTCACCATTCCACCAGCCATATCACGCCACCAATATGATAACTCACAAAACACCGCATTAGCACCGCTGCATTTCGCAAACATCATCGGAGCGGTGGCTGGACCCAATACATAGTCGCACCCTAGTGCAATTTCGCAGTTTACACCTACATCATTGTACAAGTCAACATCTAAATTCAAAAAGTTGTCATACGCCTGAAGCTGCGCCAATTCATCCGGGGTGACGCCGTATTGCATATTGACAAACTGCCGGTGCGGATTATCCCGCACCAATGCAACAGCCCAATCAATACCGGGCCACGGTTTACGACCGCCAAAGCCACTACGCCAGCAAATACCTACCGTAGGACGCTCGAACCGCATAGGCTCCGCAACTGCTAGGCTATTGGTGCGCTGGTTGCCGTATCGCCATAAATCACCGCAAGGCAGATAATAATCTGCATCTACTTCACATGTACGCTGGACTGTATCGCCTATCTTCTCGCTATGATGTGCCGTAACGGACGCCCAAGGGTATGCGCGTTGCACGTAGTCCACTAGGCGCGGTTCACAGGCCACACTAACAGACTTAGCGCCTCGCAGTACCTCTAATCCGGTCAAGTACATGCATTCGTCGCCTATACCCTGCTCACCGATCACCACAAATGATTTACCAGATACCGGTTCCTCGGCCCAAGGCTTTGCAGTGGTGTGAATGACCGCGCTTGCGGTATAATCCATCTTGCGGTATTCGTAATGCTGCCAACCCGCAGCTATATCACCGCGTGCGAATAACTCATAGGCAAGTCCGGTATTTGCATGGGGATTAGTGGGTTCCAGTTCAACGGCACGACGGAATAACTGTAGTGCCTTGGTGGGGCAGGAAAAGCCAGCCAAATTAGTCATGGCGGTGGCATTGTCCGGGTTAATTGATAGCGCCTTGCGGTAACATTCGGCATTACCCGTTAATATACCAGAAAGTACCCATAACTGATCGCTGTCCGGGAAACGACGCAATGCATCCTCGCACCGTTCAATGGCGTCACCGCGTCGGTCGCATTTGTCGAGGCACAAAGCCCAATTATACCAAAAGTCATGATGACCCGGTTTGAGTAGCGCGCAATTAGACCAATGTTGCACCGCTATGTCATTGCGCCCAATGTCCGATGCTATCATGGCCCGCACCTGTTCAACTGGCAGTGAGGGGTCAAGCGTGTCCAACATAAGTGCGGCATCGTGCGTGCGACCGGCGTTGTGTAGGTCTAGGGCGGTTTGGGGTGTGTTCATTCCTTGCTAATGTATTCGTCAAGCTTACGGTTAACCGCATCCAGAACCCTCTTGCCAGTTTCCGATGCAATGGCCTCTTCGGTAACCTGAGAACCCACAATCATGTAGATTGTTTTCTGGCTGGGAATTAGCAGGCCCATGACAAAGAACATCACTAGAAATGGTGATACCCGTTTAGTTGCAACCCTAATAGCCTTGTTTGCATCTGTATATCCGTCAAGATAAGTACCAAACATCGATACACTCAAAACTATACCTATAATTAACGGTGTGAAAAAAAGAGTGACCCCTATACTCGGCAATACATCCGCAAAATATAGCATCCATGATAGTTCGTTCATTTGTAGTTCCTTTCTGTGTTATTTTATTCACGGCTGGCGTTAGAAACCTGTATGCATCCAGTTCATTGCTCGGGTTGCCAAGGTTACGGCGGTTTTCAATTCCACCTCCCGACCTCGCCATAAGAACTCGTCCTATGTGCCGGTAGCAACAATGTCTAACGCCATGCGTCAATAAAGTTGGTGGAAGGCACCCTGCAATGCTCAGGGTTTCGAGTAAACGCATGGATAGCGCATAATAGGTAGCGAGCCTACATCTCAGCATCTTGCCAATGCCTCCCGTAACAAAATCGCTAGACATTCCATCTAGCCGCTACACTTGATTGCACCGGGTTTACACCGTTGCGGCCTGTAGTCAGCCCCGGACACTGTATCCTCTTACGTTAGCTGCCGCCCTGTCCGGTGGAGTACCACTCTCTGAAGTAACCCCGGTTTACTAGCCACACGATACCGGGAAACGTGCTGGAGTAGCGCCCTTGAACAAAACGCTGACCTATGTGCAGAGTACAGCCTTATCAGTGCTGCCCTGCAAGTTAGTTAATATCACCGGGGCTTGGGGAACGCGCACGGTCACGCTTTGTAGATCAACCATCCCCGCAGGCTTTCCCTGCTATGTTGCATTGTTTGTCTCCTATATAGAGGTGTCTCTGTTTTTCTGCTTCTGATAAATCCATTATACACCGTAAAATAACCATGTCAACAATAAAAATCAATCCGGCAAATATCCGCTCAAGTATGCCTTGATTAATTGCACCATCCTTACCGCTGGCTTGCGTGCCGTGCTCTTGTCCGGCGTCATTTCCATGCGGCGAACTGTCTGCGGGTCTGTCTCCAGCCATGCAGCAAACTCCGCGACTGACAGGCCCAGTGTATTCCGGGCCTGTTTTATTTGTTGGGGGGTCATTCAGATAGTTCATTCTTTTTTTTAAAGTTTTTCAGGGATTTATAAGCGATAGAATGAGTGCTGTATGCCGGGCTAATTACTGCACCATTATGATATATATAGAAACATTCAATGCCTCTTATAATATAATATTTGGGCTTTTCTTGGTTCCACGATCTACCAATATCGATACCCATAAAACACGCTATAACACCGAGAACTCCACCTGCGCACCCAGCTAATACATGAATATGTTCCTCGTCTGGTGTTATTTGCCATACAGCAACAACTCCAATGAGAAACATTAACATCACCACTAGAATACCTTTTGCCTCATCATTTGTTATCATTGGTAATCTTCCCGCTGTGGGGGGCGCGATGGCCCCCGGTTATCTGTTTTTACCAATTCTTAAGCATTTCTGCGTTCAGTTTGTCGACCCGGGCTTGGTTCCAGCCACCAACCCAGTCCCCGCCCTTACTGCGGTCGTAAACATCACCATTGTTATAAGATTCTTTGCCAGCTTCGTAATCTTTTTTTGCTTGGTTGGTATTCATCTTATCTCTCCATTTGGCGGGGCTTCCTGCCCCTTCGATATAGCTAATATAGGGGCGCTTGCCCACCATGTCAAGGGATAAAATGCATTTATTTTAAATTTAATCACACGCTACCAAATAACCTAGTCCGGTATCTTCCGACCCTTCCACTCACGCATAGCCCCAGCAATGGCATTGGCACTGATAACCTTTTCCTGAGGCACACCAAGCAACTCTGCCATAGCGGCCCAATGGGACACATAATCAGCCGCCATAACATCAGAGGCTTTCAATGGAAATACTGGCTCATACATACCACCGACACCGCACGGCACAAGCGACGCATACATGGCGCGTCCATCGCTGCCAAATTCAACCCGGACAATTGTATAGTCACGTTTCTTAATGCCGTCGAGAGCGTCTACAGTGGTTGTGGTGCCTTTCTTCTTGCCCTTGTTGGCAATCAGTATAAATTTATTTGTGTGCATTTTCTGTTTCCCTTCGCATTTCATTAGTTGCCCTATTGCCCAACCTTCTACACTCAACGCATTCATATGTCAAGGTGTATCTGTCAGAATAATGCATATCAGTGCATGGCCTTCCGGTGTTATAGCGCCTATGCCCGGCATCAAATGCATCCTTGCGGTTATCGAGTACCGTGTATATGCTTTCCTGCGTCACAAACCTGTAGCCGCATCCTATGCACTCCCTGCGCCTGAATGTGTTGCGCCCGTCAATGGATAGCTTTAACCTGTTATCTTTTACGGCTGTTTTATGGCTACATTTCGAGCATTTCATGCCAATGGCTATCCGTCATCTTTTAGAAGCGACACTGATGTACGGTATTTCCCCGGAGACCATGACAATATTGGACGCGTCTTTTTGATCACGTCATTAAGCCGATCAAGTGCGTCCAAAACTTCCTTGTCCACGCAATCAGATAGTGTTGATCCATCAGGTAGATGGTCGCACCAAATATCATCCTCGACATATTCCATATAGTTTGGTTGACAAATTACCAGCTGTAATTGATCCGGCGTGAGACTTTCCCACTCGCAAAAATCTTCCAAGCTTTCTAAATCTTGAAAGTACTCGTGGCAAGTGTCCGAGTGGATCATAGTCTCACCATCCCAAGCTTGTTCGGGCATAGCATAATAGCGCTCAGCTCTCTTTTTCTCTCGGCACTCTTGACAGCACGTCCAACTCTTGCTGTGAATGTTGCCGCACCCGCATGCCTTGTGGGTACAGCTAGACCAGCGGGCCATATGCTCATTGTTTCCCCAAAAATGTCCATCACTGCCGACCCAGCCAGTCACCGTTTTCTTTGTGGCTATTTCAGGCGCATTATATAAAATAACTTCTTGTTGTTCCATAATCTATCCCCTTTCATCTTTACATTTTCCCGTTTCGTGTACATGTTATGATAATGTGTTGATGGTGTCAAGGTTTTTATCTGCCATTGATAAATGATTGTTCCTGTTCCACACATAGAAATGATAGGTGCTGGGCCTGAATGCCTTTACAGCATCACGCATCAGTTGCCAACGTAACAAGTCACCTATCTCGCGGTCTGTCATGGGCCTGTATGTAATTTTAGGTGTCATTGTGTAACCCTCCCCTAATACATTGGAACCACTTTGGTCGTATTGTCATCATTGCGCACAAACCGCACAAAATACGGACGCCGATTAATGATTTTCTTGCGCTTGCGAATATGCCAACGCAACACACCCTTGGCATCACGAAACCACATACAATCATGAGTACCGCTATCAAATTTACGCCTTGCGGCCTTGACTGACTTGAGATTTCGAGTATCGACAATAGTCCACATAAGTAAAGTATCCTTTACATTTTGTTAAAGATTTTTAACATTATACCACCATTGATAGGCATAATGCAACATAAAATTATTGTGTGTTATGGCCTAAAAAGCTATTTAACTGTGCCTGTTTTTGATCGTATCCGCTAATCATTCTCATTTCCCTTCTCTGTAAGATATACCTCGACAGCGTAATCAGTCTGCGCGGCTAGTAGTGTGTCAAGTTCGTCTTGTGTTAATACGTATAAGGTTATAGGGTCGCTATCATGGCCACGAGGACTATATTTATACGGTATTACGCTTGGTGGTTTAGGTGTCATGTCTCACACTCCCATTCATCCCTAATATTCAATAGAGCATTAATCAAATTATTGATGGCATCCTTATTAGAAAACTCAACCACAAATACAGGCGGCGGGATTTCGTTTTTATATCCCGCATTCTTAAGGTTTTCACCCGGCTTTAACCCGGTATCATGCTGCGTTAATCCTAATGCCCATTTAGTGCGATCTTCATTGCACATGCCACCAATAACAGCCGTACCATCTCCCAGTACAATTGATCTAGGTTCAGGTTCCGGTACTGAGATGAATTCTACTTCTTTGGTTGGCTTTACTTTTGTGACCTTAACATTAGTCATATCCAATTCCCCTCAATGTAAAAATATCTCGACTGCATCAGACTTGCCTTTTGGTTCGTTACCAGTCTCAGTGTAAATATATACGCTGTAGACACTCCTACTGTCTGCATGATGATTAACAGGCAAGTCGCCGTATTCATCTTGTGCCTTTTGCAGTTCTTTAATTAGCTGTGAAACCTTCATTGTATTTTCCTTTTCTACAATTAAGACCATCAACAAAATCATACATATACAGTTTTGCATGAAATTGTGATGTAAACGCCATGTCGTGTTTTATAATGTTCTTATAACCCAAAAAACCCTTAGCCTTGTAAGTAAATGTCCAAGGTAAGTCATGATTTCCAGAATACACTACTGATCCATATATATACTTCATATCCTCTCTCCTTTTCTGCAACCCATTATACACAACCAAACTAACCAGTCAAGAAGAAAATTATTTTTCTTTTAAATCATTTTTCCAAACCAGTTTTACAGAAAAATGCAAATCGCTGTAAACCATAGCCGACAAGGGCTAGACACCTCTCTAAAAGTATTTAATTATTATTTTATTATTTATTATATATATTATTATTATGATGTGCGCCCGCGAGGGGATGATGGTATATGGGTGTATGTGCCATAAAAGGGGTATTTCACCAAAAAAATAAAAAAATGCTTTTTGACAGCGCTGTCACTGTTGCTGGCTGTACGTTACAGCCCGGCGCATTTTAATTTAAAACGCTAAAATAAAATAGGAAAATAATAGGCGTGGTTGCTTGTGATTAAGAATATATTGTGTATAGATTAGATTTTCTTGCTTGCGCAATGGGGTGAGTGATGTAATGTGTGGTTAATGGAAATTGAAAGGGAATAGACCAATGTGGCTACAAATAAAGCAACCAGAATTTGACATATTGACAAAAGGTGCGGCCTGGCAAACGGAAGCTAAGGGTAAAAATTACCTTGTTGATACCGCTATTGATGCTAGTGGGAATACTATAGCAAAACAAGAATGCGACAATGGCAAAGTAACATACTACAAAGCTATTTAACCATGAATGTTTTATCGCTTTTTGACGGTATGTCTTGTGGTCGCATTGCTCTTGAGCGCGCCAATATATCCGTTGATACTTACTACGCCAGCGAGGTTGATAAATACGCTACCGTTGTAAGTGAGGCCAATTATCCTGATATTATCCGCCTTGGTGATGTTACCAAGTGGCGCGAATGGAATATTGATTGGAGTGGCGTTGACTTGCTTATTGCCGGTTCGCCGTGTCAGGGGTTTAGTAGTTCGGGGAAGGGGTTAGGATTTGAGGACCCGCGCAGTAAGCTGTTCTATACCTTCGTTGACATCTTAAATCACATCCGCAAGCATAACCCGGATGTTAAATTCCTACTTGAAAATGTTCGCATGAAAACAGCATGGCGCGACCATATCAGTGATATTCTAAATGTTGATCCAGTGAGAATTAATAGTGCATTGGTTAGCGCGCAAAACCGTGTGCGTGATTATTGGGCTAATTGGTCATTTGGCCAGCCAGATGACAAAGGTGTTGTGCTTGCAGATATTATTGATTATAAAGAACAGTCGGTAAATAGTGAAGCTTGGCATAAATGGTGGGGTGTAAATAAAGAAAAACAACTAAATAAAAAATACTCTAGTATAGTAGATGGTTCTGATAAGGCCATTACTATGACGGCTAGGCAATACGCATGTTGGAATGGTAATTTTAAAAGAGTATCTGAAGATATAAAACCTAAAATTTTACAAAGAGGCCACGGATTTAATAAGGGTGGAATTAAAGGTGAAGGTGGAAAATGTCCATCGATGACAAGTAGCTCATGGGAACATAATAATTTTGTCTATTACGACACAAAATACCGTAGGCTATCACCCATTGAATGCGAACGCTTACAGACAGTACCTGATAATTACACAAATCACGTTAGCGATAGCCAGCGATATAAGATGTTAGGTAATGGGTGGACGGTAGATGTAATTGCTCATATCCTATCTAATATAAATAAACCGCTTGACAAGTGCTATAAGCAGTGCATAATGGACCTATAGGAAAGGAACAAACAAATGAGCGAACCATTTCAAGACGAATGCACTAATCCGGGCTATACAGATAAATATACAACACCGTGCTGCTACGTTGATATATATGAGGGCGAAGGCTTACACGCATGCCCAAAATGCGAAAGGCCGGTAGTTTGCAGCGAGGAAACGCAACCTATGAAGGTTTGCAGATTAGTGGATGATGAACAATGAACCAAGAAAACCTAAACGCAGACATAGACATCACATTTGACACGCGCAACGCACCTCTAGGCGACGGGTCAACCGAGAAAGATGTCACTATAACCGATGTATCTATTCGCGGCATTGACTTTCCAATTGAGCTATTGCCAGCGGAATTTGTACAAATGCTAATAGAACATATTCAGGAAACATGAAAGGAATAGACGATGAAAACGATTAAACTTACAGCTAAAGACTTTAAAGACGGTGAATATACCGGAAAACATGACCTTAGCAACATTGACGGAAACCTAGAATTTGCCGCTGATATTGGTGTTATTTCGTTAAAATCAATCAATGTTACTGGCTATATCTTATCCAATGCAGGCACGTATATCAAGGCAGGCTGGGGTATCGTTTCATTTCTGTCAATTTCGTGTAAGCTGGAACTTTCAGCAAAACTAAGAATTTTCGCAGGGGTTTGCAATTGGCGCAAAATTTCACAAGATGATGAAAAAATCATATGCGGCAAGCTTGTTTCTGGTGAAGTTGCATTTGGCACACTCGAAGAAACTGGTATAGATGCACCAGTTGACACATGCGACGGGAAAACCGTAGAGATTGAAGGTATTAAATATAAGTTAGTAAAGGAATAACCCATGCCAGCCGTAATGCAACACAACGAATGTGCTGACTTTTGGAAACGTGTTAGTAACTGGAAAACAGCCGTTAATGATTTCAATGTATCGTTTTGGCTTGGTATAAGCGACCATCAATTGCCAGCACATCCAGTCGCAAGGTTGAAAATGTTGATTGATTTACGCGAGGACACACCGCCTTATGACTGGATTATGCGCTATAAGATAAGCGCTGCAATTAAGCGTGAATGCTGTAGAGCACGCATGATTAAACACGGACCGCTATCAAGAAAGTATGTACCATGACACGGTTAACACCAACAGAAGCCTCAGAGCGCGGTTATACTATATTCACCAACGTTTATCCTTGGTGGGCGATCAAGGGCGCATTCTATGACCCGGATGATGTTGTATATGTAATGACGGATAAAGAGGCATTGCTGTTTGAAACCATAAAGGAATTAACGGTGAACGGACCTCAGAAAGACAATGATGCCGCTTACAATCGTGCAATAGCTGCAATGGCCATGATTCGTCGGGTTGATGTGTACCATAAGAATTAACTTGCATTTCGTGATGATAGTGTGTATAAGGGGTAAATATGACATACGTATACCAGAAAAAATTCAACAAAAACACTGTCGGTAGAGATTTTATAGTCGGCGATATACACGGCATGTATGATGAATTCCTTGCCGGGTTGAAGGATGTTGACTTTAACCGTGAGACAGACAGGATGTTCTCGGTGGGCGATCTGATAGATAGAGGCCCAAATAACACGGAATGCCTAGACCTGTTAAATGAACCATGGTTCCACGCAACTGTGGGAAACCACGAGGATATGATGGTTAAGGCAATAGAAACTGACATTTATTATCTTTGGTATATGAATGGCGGAAACTGGTCAAAAGAATTAGATGCGACGCGAATTGACTATTATGTTGATCTGATTAAAGAAAAAATGACTACGACAATTCTGATAGATACTGATATGGGGTTGTTTGGTATTTGCCACGCTGAACCCGATAACGGTAAATTTAACCAAGAGCCGGAATGCCTACAATCCATGATATGGGGTAGGTCCGTCATTCAACATAAATCGGCTATAAAAATGGAAGATGTTGATTACACGGTACACGGTCACACACCTGTTGATAACCTGACAACAATCGGCCAACATTTATTTATTGATACCGGTTGCGTGTATGGCGGCGATTTGTTATTTGTAAAAGTACAGGATAGCGGAAAGGAACCAACCCAATGACTAACATAGTAGAGAAGATGGGTGAGGCTATACGTCAAAACCGTCGCTTGCAGCGTGATCATGCGGTGAAGAACTTCAAAAGTAAGCAACCTATTGAAGACCCTTATGATGATGCGTGTGCAGTCTTCGTTGCACTAAAGAAAGCAGGCTATGCAATTTTACCAAAAGTTCCGAGCAAAATAATGCAGATAGCCGCGCTCAATTTGGAAGATGAAACGCCTGATATAGTTAAGCTGGGCGGATTTGACTATTACAAAGCCATGATAGCAGCACAGGAGAGTGAAGAGTGAGTATACAGTACCGTAAAAAGCCGGTTGTCATTGAAGCTTTTCAAATGACGCGCGAACGCAGGCAAGACAACTCAGAATGGCCAACTTGGCTGAACATAGCGTGGAACCTGAACTGGCACGAAAAAGGTGCCGTTTCATGCGAAGACTTTCCTAATTCAAAAGGTGATGATCGTCTGCTAATTAATACGCTTGAAGGCATTCATGTCGTCGGTTGGGATGACTTTATAATCAAGGGAGTGCAGGGCGAATTGTATCCGTGCAAGCCACAAATATTTGCAGAAACCTATGATTTGGTTAAGGACAATGAACAATGAGAACACGGGGTGATATAGCAATAATTGGATCGTCGGGCGCTCCTGACTATGACGCATGGACTGTCAAGGCAGTGTCTACAAATGAAGAGATGCAAGCAAACATGCGGACATGGAACACGGCAACTAAAACAGCCAACGCTATCGACGCTATGGGGTATGATGTAGAGTATGATGGCGACAAGGGAATTTCTGAATTGGCTGATTTTATACAGAACATGCATATAGCTTTGGCCGATTGTTGGGATGATGATGTAATTGTGCATGAGGTTAGAGAATTCATGCAAGCAATACAGAAGGAAGAGTGATGGACGTTTGCTGTTGCGGAAACGATAAACACGACAAAGGCCGCGCATGGGATGGGCGCAGAGCCTACCGATGTAAATGTTGTGGCCGGGAATGGACTGAGGGCATGCAGGGTCGAAAAAAAAAGTATTCGGCACAGAGGGAATGCGGTTTTCAATTTTATGATACCGGAGCATCAAAACTGGAGATGGTCCATGACTAACCCCTACAACGGAAGATACTGCAAGGATAACGTATGAACCGTGATTATCTTTACGAACTACTGGACACCAACGCAAACTTAACCGATGCTGGTATATTATGTTCACGCACGCCAAGCAATTTGCGCTTTTGGTGCAAGCGATATGGCATGGATTGGACAAAGATACTCAACAAAGGCAAAGGTGTTGATTTAAGCCGGGACAGGGAGCATAGAGACGGTTTTGAGTTTCTAACGGATTGGCAGCGCTATAGATACAGAAAACAATGCAATGAGAACCGCATAGGCACAGGGACCACTAAAAACCCGTCCATAAAAGACAATAGGGCGGATATTTGGCACGCGCAATTAAATTTGGAAGGTGATAGGAAATGACTAACTGGCAACCAATTGAAACAGCGCCGAAGGATGGCACCACAGTCGATGTGTGGGCAGTGTGGCCTTATGACGACCATAAAGGCCAGCGTTTCACAGATGTTTACATTGAAGACGAGCCATTTGAGGTGGTGGGCGCGTTTGACGACAGAGCATTCGATGAAGATTGGACGTTTACCCATTGGCAACCATTACCAGAACCACCAAAGGAAGCTAAATGAAACTCCTAGCGTTCGCCGGTCGCAGCGGTAGCGGCAAAGATACTTGTGCAGATATGTTACCGGATTATGTAAACGTCAAGTTTGCCGCACCTATAAAGGTTATGCTTGTGGCATACCTTGAGTATATGAACGTGCCAAGCGGGGCAATTGATCGCATGATTGACGGTGACCTAAAAAAGGTGACATATGCAGACTTTGGCGGCAAGACACCGCAACACGCCATGCAAACGCTCGGCGATTGGTTTCGTGGTGAACTGGACGAAGATATACTTTTAGATTGCTTTAACTATAAGGCGAGAAGTTATAACAACGTTGTATGCTCAGATGCACGCAAGCAAAATGAAGTTGACTTAATCAAGCGCATGGGCGGTAAAACAGCAATGGTTATTCGTGACCTTGAGGAATACGGCAACCACGCCACAGAAACAGAAGTTGACACTCTAGTTGTTGATTTTACAATTGACAATAATGATACACTTGAATATACAGCGATACAGGTTGAAGAATTCAAAGGAACATAATATGAAAAATAACGGGTTAGTTTTTTTAAAGTGCCGATATAGCAGCCTTACTGGCCTCGATCTTCGTCACAATATTCACCTTATTCTTGATTGGGCGGCTAAAATTGAAAACAAAAGAAACTGGACTTTAGTATCTTTGTTGCCAGAATTGCAAGGTGCTATATTCAGAGAAAAGGAACATAATCATGCTAGCACGTACACAACTGCCTGACGGCGCTGAATATTGGCCGCTTGACCCTAAACGCTCAATACCAAGTGTGGAAAATATCTCAGGTAAACTTGCGCAAACAAATCGCTTTGGCGGTTCTTGCCTGTTTCCGTACAGCGTCGGGCAACACAGCATTATCGGTGCAAAAGCTTTACTTAGGGACGGCTATCAACCTAAAGTAGCCTTAGCTTTCCTATTTCACGATGCGGCGGAACCGTTGGGTTTTTGTGACCTAGCCGCACCGATTAAATACGGCAATCCAGAAACATGGCGCGGATACGCAAATCCGGCATACTGGTTAATAAAATTATTTACATGCTTGCATAAATGGCTGGAAGGGCGTATACTATCCAGCTTGCTCGACCATTACGGCGTAGCGCAAGACACGGCAACATGGGAGGTTGTTTATGAATATGATCGCCGCATTATCGCGGATGAAAAAACACAAGTCATGTTACCATCAAAGTTTAATTGGGGAACCTTGCCAAAACCACTTGATGTAGAAATTAAGGAAATGGATTGGCAAGAAGTGCGGGATGAATGGTTGCGACTTTATAACATTTTGGTATGGGAATAGGACATGGCTTTTAATCTTGATGAAAAACTGAAAGAATTTGCCACTGACAGGCAATGGGAAATATTACTTGCATGGCGAGAGCATGGAAGCCAACGTAAGGCGTCTGAAAAAATTGGTTTGGCCAAGGTTAGGTTTGACCAAGTAAAAAAGGCCGTGCTGAAACACGCGGCTATGCACGGTTATTCACCTGACCATGATATGACAAGACAAGCGCCCGACCCTTTTGTTGTAAAAGGCACGTCAACATACTACAATAAAGACGGCTTGATGGCTGGGCAATGGGTAAAGACAGCCATTGACGGCGAAAAACGCAAGGAAATGATGGATGCGGCTATTGCTGCAATGTGTGAAGAAATTAAACCTTGTGAGCCAATTCCCTTTAATGGTGGCGCAGTTGATAGTCTGTTGACAAAATACGTCATCACTGATTTTCATTTAGGTATGATGGCTTGGTATCGAGAGGGCGGCTCTAATTGGGATTTAAAGATAGCCGAAGATGTTCTTGTTAGTGCAATGCATAATGCAATAACCCGCTCACCAAAATCAAAAATAGGCTATTACTTGCAGCTTGGAGACTTTTTACATTTTGACGGCATAGAAGCTGTAACACCAACAAGTAAACATGTTCTTGATGCTGATAGTCGTTTTGGTAAAATAATTGAGGTAGCCATTCGCGTAACGAGAAAAGTCGTTTCAATGCTACTCGATCATCACGAGCACGTTCATATTGTTTGGGCCGAGGGTAATCACGACACGTCTAGTAGTATTATTTTACGCTCATGTTTGAACGCCCTGTATGAGAACGAAAAACGAGTAACAGTAGATACAAGTCAGTTGCCTTATTATGCGTATCAGTGGGGCAATGTAATGTTGACATCACACCACACCCACCTAAAGAAATTTAATGACGTTGACCGGGCAATAGCTGCAATGTTTCCTGAAATGTGGGGCGATACACTTTATAGGTATTTTGATGCTGGACATCACCACCATAAACAAGTAAAAGAAGAATACGGTATCATTAAAGAAATGCATCAAACTTTAGCGGCGAAAGATGCTTACGCAAGTCGTGGTGCCTATGAAGCGCTTCGCAGCATGGTTTCAGTCACTTATGATAAAACATTTGGTGAAGTAAGTAGGTTGACAGTATCTCCGGAAATGTGCATGCCCGAAGGATATGATAAATGAGAGTTCTAGTTTGTGGAGGACGTGACTTTAATGATGGCGACCTTGTATGTGATGTTTTGGATGCCCTTAGTGGGGTAACTCACATCATTCATGGATGTTGCAGTGGTGCCGACGATCAAGGTAGAATTTGGGCGGGGTACCAGCCTGGAGTAAAACATGTTCCGTTCGAGGCCGATTGGAAAAACTTAGATGTTCCGGGCGCTGTGATCAGAATTGGTAAATACGGGCCATACAATGCCGCCGCTGGACCCCAAAGAAACCAGCGCATGATTGACGAAGGTAAGCCCGATCTGGTTGTGGCGTTTCCGGGCGGAAGCGGAACAAAAAGCATGATCAATCTGGCAAAAATTGCTGGTATAGCTGTAAGGGAAATAAAACCATGCTAACAGAACTAGCCATAATAGCAATCATTGGCTTTGTGTTTATACTGGCTTGCCTAAAGCGAAGCAAGCCAAAGCCTGACGAATATAACGCGACCGGTGATAATTTTCCAATTTACAGGTAATTTATGCCTAAAAACCCATTCGAGCAAAATCAGGCTGGTAAAGCATCCAGCCTGAATATCGTTACATCACAGTTACCGGGACATAAACCGGAAAAGCTTGACCCTGTTGAAGCGCTTTCTGCATTTGCGGAAACCTTACAGCAATACGGATTATTGCTTAATGGACTGCCTATCGCAGACGGCGCTTTCCATAATGTAAAGACCACAGACAGCACAGGCACCAAAAAACCCGGTTGGTATGTACTCAGCGATATAAGTGGTTTTCTGTGTGGTAGCTATGGTAATTTCAAGGCTGGTGATGACGCTATATCGTGGTCAAGTGCTGCGGTTGATAGCATGACACCCTCGCAAATATCAGATTACCACAGGTTGCGAGACGAGGCTAAAAAGAAACGTGCGGAACAACAAAAAGTCATATGGCACGAAACTGCAATCGAAGCGCAATCGGTTTGGGATAGCGGTAAACAGGTAAAATCACACCCATACCTAAAGAAAAAAAAGATATCCGTAGGCGGTCGGTTAAGCGCCGACAGTAAACACTATAAAGATTGGCTAATGGTGCCGCTTTACGACGAAAGCGGCGATATATCCAGCCTGCAATTTATCAACAAAGACGGTGAAAAGCGCTTTATGTCCGGTGGTCGCAAGGCTGGATGCTGTTATTTAACCGAAGGCGACACGGACACTATTTATATAGCCGAGGGGTACGCTACAGGCGAAACAGTAACTGAGTTGACCGGCAAGACATGCGCTGTCGCTTGGGATGCAGGAAACCTTATGCCGGTTGCCGAAGTTATTCGCACAAGATACCCGAACAGCGCTATTGTCATAGCCGGTGACAACGACCACGAACACGAATGCGGCGATTGCGGTGTTATGGTTAATTCTGGTACGCATGATTGCCCAAAATGTAAAGCGACCTTTACAAACGGCAATGTAAACACTGGCCACGAAAAAGCTACATCGGCGGCGCGTGCGCTAGGTGTTAACGTGGTATTTCCAGAGTGTAAATCTGGCGAAAGCGACTTTAACGATGTTTTTGTTAATCGCGGTAAAAATGAGGCATTGTCACAAATTACACAAAAAGCTAAGGATTACGACACCTCTAAAAATATCGCCTATGCAGGGATGCCGACTAACCTGTTAAACCCGCCCGGCATATTAGCAGATATAGTACATTATTACAATGCAACCGCTCGTGTGCCACAACCGGGATTTGCTGTACAAACAGCACTGTCTATTGCGTCGGTTATTTGCGCCCGCAACTTCATGACATCCAGTGAGAATTTCTCAAGCCTTTATTTTTTGAACATAGCCAAATCAACAACCGGAAAAGAGCATGGATACAAAGTTGTGCAAAAGGTTTTACAGGAATGCGGCAAATCAAAGCTTTTCAACGCTGGATACACCAGCGAGGGCGCTGTTTTTAGCGCGCTAATGGAAAGCCCAAGACACATTAATCTACTTGATGAATTTGGTCGTATGTTAGGCTCACAAAGTAAATCAAGCAGTTCTAATGCCGAAGACGCACAAACAAAGTTAATGGAGGCTATCGGTAGGTGTGACGGTGTAATGAAGCCTAAGACCTACAGCACGCAAACTAAGCAAAAAGGTGAAACAACTATAAATGACAGGGTTATCTATAACCCCGCTATCACCATGCTAACAATGACAACACCTGAAACATTGTTTAAAAATATATCCAATGGCTCGATTACTGATGGTTTCATAGGTAGGTTCATAATTCACGAAAGCACACAGCCTAGAGTAGCTCCGCGCAGACCGGATTATATGCCAGTTCCAAAGCGCATTAAAGATTGGGTTGAAATGATCGAAGATCGCCACGGCAATGTGTTGGAGTTTTCGGAAGAAGAACCAGAAAAAACCATTTTGAACTTTGACACAACCAGCGATAAAATGCTCAACGATTTTGCACAAAAGCAAGTCGATATGTGTAATAGTTTGGATAATGTAGGCTTGAGCATGTTGCCGGGCAGAATGTTCGAGTTTGCATGTCGTATGTCATTGATTGTGACGTTGGCTAAAAACTCAAGCGCCAGCATAGTTGACGCCGAAAGCGCAAGTTGGGCTATACAATATGTTAAATATTGCATTGACCAAACCGTACAAATAATGAAAATGAATGTAGCAGATAGCGAGTTTGAAGCTGATAAACTTGCGTGCCTTAAAGCCATTCGTGAGCGCGGGCCTTTCCGTGTATCCGAACTTGAAAGCAAAAAGCCGTTTAGTAAACATAAGCCTAGAGACAGAAAAGATATTATCGACGCTCTTGTAAACGGGGAATTTGTTGTAATTGAAGATAAAAATGACGGCGGGAAGGGCAGGCCATATAAAATAATTCGCGCAATTGAAAATTAGGTGTTGACAAGCTGTATGCGTGGATGTATAAGTGTGGTATCAAATGAATTTTAAAAAAGGGAAGACAATGATATCTATATTTTTAACTATATTTTCAGCACTTTTATGTGGATTGGGTATCTGGGTTGTTGCCCCCAAAGGGAACGGATATGGAGAAAAGCCAACAAAAGGAAACCCTATTGGATGGGCATTGGTTCTATTTGGAGCAGTTGCCGTCATTGGCTCAGCGGTTTCATTTCCATATGTAAATGTATGGCAACAGGGATTATCTGGCGAGGCCGAATTAGCCAGAGCGGAACAAAACAGGCAAATTGTTGTTAATGAGGCAATGGCGAAACAAGAAGCGGCAAAATATTGGGCGCAAGCTGAAATTGAACGAGCCAAGGGCGTAGCTGAGGCAAACAAAATTATTGCAAACGGACTAGGTGGTCCGGAGGGCTATCTTCGCTATCTCTATATTGATGGCCTTCAAGAGGCTAACCGAAATGGATCACAAGTTATTTACATTCCTACTGAGGCTGGATTGCCTATCCTAGAAGCCGGAAAGCGTGACCAATGAACCTACAAGAATTATCAATCGAAGAACTAAAAACACTCCACGAAACCGCAAAAGAACGCAAAGCGGAAGAACAATCCGCTATTGATGAAATTGACGCTGAAATGGTACGGCGGTTTAAAGTGGACAAAGACCATATCGGCACGCGGTCTTTTGATGAGGCGTCATTCACGGTTCATAAAAATGTATCATGGGACCAAGATGCGCTAGGTGTGGCCGCTGAAACTATCAAGGGCTGGAAACAGCCGGTTGCGGATTATATTGATACAACAATGAAGGTCACAGAAAGCAAATGGAACGCATGGCCTGAAACTGTACGCAAGGTATTTGAGCCAGCGCGTAGCGTAAAATCAGGTAAAGTTAAGGTTGTGTTTAAATAGAAAGGAAACCAAATGCAAACAAACTACAATCATTCGCGCAATAACCTGTTTACCCGCGTAATCAGAGAGCCTACACGGCGCAAACCGGGGTGCATTGTGTCCCTACACGCCACCAAGGGCTACAGGTACACCACTACAGGCCGCGCAAAGTCCACAAGGTTTAACACGGCACAAAGTTTTTATCACTCACTAGGAGCACAAGTTTAATGGCTATTGATTTATCAACCCTGCGAAAAACCCCAGTTGGTGGCTTTCCTCCGTTTATTACAATTTATGGAATTGACGGTATCGGCAAAACTGCTATTGCTATGGGCGCACCAAGCCCGGCATATTTGCCAACTGAACAACGCTTTGGTCACTATGAAGCTGCTAATCTATTTGGCACTGCGGATGACCCTTATAAAATCTGTGGCAGCTTTTCAGAAATGATGGAAGCGATTAATGCACTGGCAACACAAGATCACGGCTTTAAAACAGCGGTACTAGACACCGTTGACCATTTTGAGCCACACGTAAGCGATCAAGTTATCCAATATTACCCGTATAAACACAAGGGCGACCCGTTAACGCTTGCGGAGGCTTCGCGTATACCGAACATTGAAAACAATCAAGCCTATGTTAAAATTGAAGACATTGGCGGTTATGGTTTCGGTAAGGGCGGCGAGCTGTCATTGACCGCATGGGATGCGATTTACGACGCGCTTGATAACTTGCGTAAGCAAAAGGGTATGGCTGTTATTGTGTTGGCGCATTACCACACAAAATCAGAAGACGAAGCGGACGGTGAGGCATTCCAGCAAAACCAGATTAACCTAGCCAAGAAAAGCGCAGCCTTATTGCGTCAACGTAGCGACATTGTATTTTTTGCCAAGCTACAACAAAGCACGGCCAAGATTGGCGACAAAAGCTCATTTGGCGATAACCGAGCAACAAAAGCAGTTGGTGATGCAAAGCGCGTTTTGGTATGCCAGCCAGATAAGGCTTATACGGTCAAGAACAGCTACAAAATGCCGAATGAAATTGTATTACCAGAATTTATTGAAGGCGTAGAAAATACGCATGCAAATTGTGTAAATTCGTTCAATTCATTCGCTCAATATATCCCGTTTTTCAACAACTACACACAGGAAAATGCTAATGCTTAACATTAATACAAACGAACTGCCCGAAAAGCAGGAAAATGACTTTTCACCGTTCAAGGCTCAAGTTCCGGTGCTTATTGAACAATTTCAGGTTGACACAAACCAACAAACCGGACTACAGTATCTTTCACTAAAGGCTCAAGTTCTTGACGGTGAATATAAGGGTCGTATTTTATGGGATGATTTTAATGGCCTTATTGATGGTACAAGTGAAGCGTGGAACAATGCCCGCAATTTTAATATAACCGAGGCTTCGGGTGCGCGTATTAGAACTTTATTGGAAGCGGTAGGGTTGCCGCAACTTACTGACCCGTCGCAACTGGTGAACAAGACTTGTGTTATGGATGTATATGTTAACAAGAAGGGCTATCAGGCCGTAAGCAAATATTTAGCTGCGGGCGTGCAATCAACGCCACAGCAGGCAGCACCGCAAGCCAATAACCCAAGCGCTAACCCCGGCACAGCGTCAACGCCGTTTGATAGCAGTAATGCCCAGCCGCCAGCTAACCCGTTTGCGAGTAGCTAGTAATAACCGGGGCGGTTCGCCGCCCCTTTCCGAAGGCCGATATGTCGCGGCATAAAGCTAGATAGTTTTCCTCCTTTCCCTATCGTGCGATATGTCGGCCACCGTAAAGGGGTTACAATGACACCAATCAAAATAACAATTAAACCACCATGCCCAACGCTTGCAGCAATTGACAGGGTTATAGAGCAAGAACACAACAAGGAACCGCAACGCACATATCTAGGCATGTCGCAGATCGGCAATTGGTGTGAGCGGTCTCTTTGGTATTATTTCAGAATTGTATCACGAACCAAGCGTGAAGCTGCAATCATAAAATCCTTTATTCGTGGCCACCGTGCCGAAGACGTACAGGCTGGATACCTTAAAAGGCTGCCAGCTATCACATTGCACGAGGTTGACCCGGATACCGGCAAGCAATGGGCCTACAGTGATGTCAAAAAGCACTTTTGGGGTCATAGTGACGGCAAGATAATCGGTGTAATCCAAGCACCTAAAACATGGCACATTTGGGAACACAAAGAAGTTGACGAAAAGAAATTCGACAAGCTTAACACCCTAAGAACGCAAAACGAAAAGGCAGCATTGCTTGAATGGGATGATGGCTATTATGCGCAAGCACAATGCTACATGCATTATGCTGGTCTAAAGCGCCATTTCCTAACGTGTTCTAAAAACGGTGTACGACAATCAATTAGTATCAGGACGGATTACAATGCAGCCGACGCGCTCAAATATATTGAAAAAGCTGACAGAATTATCAACTCAGTCAACGTACCAAGACGACCGCTTGGGGCTACAGTCGATTTTTATAAGTGCGGGACGAAATGGTGTGACCATCACGACGTTTGTTGGCAACGTAAAATGCCATCCAGAAACTGTAGAACATGCCTGCATAGCACCCCGGTTGACGATGGTAAATGGCATTGCGCCAAACACGGCAAAGAACTCGACAGGGCCGTGCAACGACAACGATATGAGTGTCATAGATTTATCCCGTCGCTAATACCCATAAAACAGGTTGACGTTGACGGCGATAATGTTGTATATGAGTTTGAAAATGGTAGTAAGTGGATTGATGATGGGAAGGATTAGGTTATGGCACCAGATAAGCTATATAGGTATGAGGCGGTTAGGTACTCTATTGTTCTTCACGCAGAAACAGAAACATATGGAATATCTTCGCCAAAGCTAGTCTTAAGCGAATATAATGTTGTTGCGGAAACCCCCAAGGGGTATTGGCTTTCATTTTTATTTGGGAGCAAAGATAAATGGACAAGTAAAACGGCCAGAAAAAGATTTGCTTACCCCACAAAAGAAGAAGCTTTAAGTTCATATATTGCGCGCAAAAAGGCATATATTAGACATTCAGAACGCAACCTTCGAGAAGCGAAGGCTGATTTGGCATTAGTTTGCGAAGATGCAGGAAATCAGGTTATGGAAAGGCTTAGGTGATGCATAAAGTAATATTAAAAAGACTAATCAGAAATAGCAATTTTTTTGAAAGCGGCAGTCGGTTTTTCGCAAAAAAATACAAGTCTGTCTACATAACGGATTATACAGATTATGATTTCTATTGTTTGAACAGTGAGGAAAATAGATATTTTCTTGAAAACCTAAACATGAAGTTTACAGATTGGGCAGAGCTTGATTATTGTGATGATCTAGCGGTAGGTGTCTATAAATCACCATGCGGCATGATTGAAGTTGTTCTCAGATCAGATATAGGCGTTTACGCCAAGGCCGTATCGTTTATTTCAGAAGAATATTATACAAAATACTTACATAAGTCATCGCCTCATTTTGAGGGAACTTTAGAGTTAATATGCGATCACTTTAACGGAATTTTTGCATTAGCTAGAATTGCGATGAATTCGGATGATTTTTCGTACGACGATGATATTTTTGACTGTAACGAAATTCCATTTTAACCCATGATAACACTTAGACCATATCAACAAGGGTGCTCCATTTTAGGATGTTCAGAAATTTCAAAAATAAGAGGTTTCTGTGGAAAGCACTATTTTGGTCAATTATATAGTGGTAAAATAAAAAAACTACAAAGAAAAACTCCAGAAGAAAGATTTTGGTCCAAAGTTGACAAGGATAAAAATGGATGCTGGGAGTGGACTGGTACTATTTTGGATAATGGCTATGGGCAGTTCTTCTATATGGGAAAGAATGTAGGAGCTCATAGATTTTGTTATGCTAATTTTGTTGGCGAAATACCAGATAAATTTTATGTATGCCATTCATGCGATAATCCATCTTGCGTCAATCCAGATCACCTATTCACAGGAACACCATTGGATAACATGATTGACAAGGTTCAGAAGAATAGACATTATTACGGCATGGATCAAAAAAAATCAAAACTGACTGACAATGATGTAAAAATTATCAGATTATTGATTTCACTTAATGTCAAACAGAAAGAAATAGCAAAAATATACAATATTTCAGAAACGGTGGTATCTAAAATAAAATTAAAAAAACTATGGAAACACGTAACGTGATAAAGCTACGTGCACCACAAAACGGATGCTCTGATGCTATATTCGACAGCCTTATAGCGGGTAAAAATAACATCCTTGGCGTCATGGCTGGGGGTACCGGAAAGGCGTATGTGCTATGTGATATCATGAAAAGGTTAGATGCCGCACATAAGGGCATAAGGATATTGCAGCTTGTCCATACCCGTGAACTTATAGAGCAAAACTATAAATCAATGCTTAAATATTGGCCGGGGGCACCATGCGGCATTAATAGCGCCGGATTGGGCGCTCGTGATTACAATAGCCAGATGATTTTTGGTGGCATCCAATCCTTATACAAGAAGTCAAAAGATATTGGCGAGGTTCATATATTAGGTATTGATGAGGCGCAATTGATTGGACGTGATGCTAATAGTATGTATGGTCAAATGATAACGGATTTGCGCGAACGTAATCCCAAAATGGCTATATTCGGCCTAACGGCAACAGCGTTTAGAACAACATGTGGATGGCTACATAAGGGCGAAGATGCCCTATTCAGTGAGATTGTTTATGACTATGGAATTGGTGCTGCAATTAATGATGGATATTTAACACCGCCTAGAAGTAAAAGCGCTGATTTTCAGTATGATTTGAGCGGTGTTAGAAAAAACTCAAAAGAGTTTATCATAAGTCAAATGGCTAACGCCATAGATGTTGACGCCAAAACAAAATCAGCGGTAGCTGAAACAATAGCCTATGCTGAAAAGAATGGACTTAAAAAATGGATTGTGTTTGGTGCTGGTCAAAAGCATTGTGAAAATATTTGCGCCGAACTTAGGCGGCAAGGTGTATCTGCGGAAAGCCTAACGGGTAATAATACACGAGGCGCAAAGCGTGACGCTATATTTATGGCCCACAAGCGCGGCATTATTACAGCGCTTTTAAACGTCAACATAGCCACCATAGGCTATGATGACCCGGAGGTTGATTTTATTGTTTGGATGCGGGCAACAAATAGCCCCGGACTTTATCACCAAGGGTGCGTTAGGGGCGACAGGCTCATTGACCCTGCAATTGGCAATCTACCCACCGCACAAGAAAGGCTTGCGGCAATTGCATCCAGTGCAAAGCCACACTTCCATGTTTTAGATTTTGGCGGCAATCACCGCAACGGCACATTAGATGAACCCGTTGTACATGATAAGCGTACAAGCGGCCTTGGTGATGCGCCTGTTAAGATATGCCCCGAGTGTAAAGAGATACTAGCCACTAGCGTTAGGGTGTGTCCTGCCTGCGAATATGAGTACCCGGAAAGCGACCCGAACATTGAAAGCACTGCTAGCACTGAGGTATTACTATCAAGTCAGCGCGAACCAAAATGGCTAGATGTAACAAATGTAGAATATAGCTTGCATAGGTCAAGAAAATCTGGTAATGATAGCATGAAAGTAACATATTGGTGCGGTATAGGTCAGTATTACAAGGAATGGATTACAATGCGTCATCCTAGCGGTCGTAACTGGTGGGCGTTTCGTGAGCCCGGTGTATCATTGCCGCAAAGTGTTACTGAAATGATTAAACGAGCGCCGGGGCTACCTAAGCCAGCAAGGGTTCAAGTAGTTAAACAGGGTGAACATTGGCAAGTTGTGGGATATGGATAGAAAGGAAACGAAATGACATGCTGGAAAACGGTAAAATCATATGAAAACGGCAAATACAAACTACAGTTAAAGCGTGGTGGTTTTGTTAACCATTACAGGGTGCTGCGATATGGTGAAGAATGGCAAGACTTTTCTCATAGCAAATATCACACATTAGCTTATGATGATTTACTTAATAACTCAAATAAGGAACAATAAAATGGATTACAACACACGCGAAAGAATTGAAACATTCGCCAAAGATGAACTTGGTTTGAAGCCGCTTGATGAAAAGACGTTGCGCTTAATTGATCTTGTTGACAGTGAAATTACAGAAGCTGGCCATAGTTATGATGAAAGGATTAAGGGCGCATATGATGAAGGTGTGCATGATGAGTGGCAGAGGATGGTCGGAATATTAGAGGGCGTAACAGTACTTGATGTTGTTGAGAATGAAATAATTGATTAATGCCTAAATGCTGGTGTAATCGCGCTACAGGTGGTTTTGGCTACAAAGATAGAACAATGTCCGTCAAGTTTTGTAGCCGCAAGCACCAAGTGAAATTTATGGAAAACTTAAAGGCGGGAAAGGCAATAAATCCCATGCAACAGAATGAAATTGACGCTATTTATGTTGGAATTAAGCGTGCCGGGCAATATGCAAAAGAGATTGGTAAAACCGATTTAAGCAAATTTACTGCTCAGGAAATATACCACCTTTTCGCAACGGCATATGCAACAACTTGTGAAGAATTAACACTTGACAAAGATGATATACCGTTTTAGTATACGACGCTTAAACAAAAGGAACGCAAATGAAATTTTCAATAGAACAACGTGAACTTATCGCGGCGCTTGCTAGCGCAAAGTCAATCGTAAAAAAGACGGTATCCATACCAATTTTAGAAAACGTGCTCTTATCGGCTTCTGATATGGGGCTACATATTGCATCTACAGATATGAATATGCGCGTTGAAATGAATGTCGAATGCGATGCCGTTGAAATTCCCGGCAACACCACTGTAAGCGCTTCAAAACTGTTTGATATAACGCGCAGGCTATCAGCCGATAAATTGATTAACATTCAACTCGACGGTGATGTTTTACTTGTTAAGCAGGGCCGCAGTAGGTTTAAGTTGAGAACTTTGCCTTTTGATAGTTTTCCGCATCAACTTAAAATTGATCCGTATATCAGTGTTGACGTTGATGCAAATGAATTAAAGAGGTTGTTGTCGAAGACAATTCACGCCGCATCTAGTGATGTTGCAAAACTGGCTTTAAATGGGGTGTATCTGCACGTATCTGACGGAAAAGTTAATTCTTGCGCCACCGACGGCTATCAACTCTCACACATCGTTGGTCAAGATATAGATGTTGTTTTTGATGGGTTTATTATCCCAAAAGATGCAGCTGCATCGATAGTAGGTCATATCGAAGAAGTAGATGTTACTGTCAATGTAGGAAAGGGTGGCGTGTCAGTAAATTGCGGCGATGTAACAATTAGCACAAAATATATCGATGCGACATACCCTCAATACGAAAGAATTATACCAAAAAATGATCTTATTGTAAGGACTGGAAAAGAGGAGCTTTTCAGCGCAATATCAAAAGTTCGAATTTTAGCGGATGGAAAAAACAGGCGTGTGTCTCTTACCATTAAAGACAACAATATTAGCGTACTTGGTGTTGGTGTTTCCAATGAAGAGGCTATTGATCAAATAGATTGCGAATTTTCTGGTGATACGTCAATTTCATTTAACAGCGACTACTTGATTGCTACACTATCTCAACTTAAAGATGGAATTATAATTATTGAGCTTGATAAAAGCCCAAAAGCTCCAGCGGTTTTCAAGCAAGACGGTGTTGATAGTGAGACATTTATCGTTATGCCGCAAGCGGTGTAAATGGTATGGATAATAAGGAATACAACGTATCTAGGGTTTATGTTGGTCGCAATGTTTGGGATGAAACCCAAGACAGGCTTGATTTTATATTTGATAATTTTGAAAGGGTTTATGTCTCTTTTTCTGGCGGTAAAGACAGCGGTGTTTTACTTAACCTGATTATAGACTATGTTCGGAAAAATTGTCCCGACAGGCGCATTGGCATTCAAATTATGGACAATGAAGCCAATTATCAAATGACAACCGACTTTATGTTGCGTATGCTTGATGCAAATCGTGATATCTTGGATATATATTGGTGCTGCCTACCTGTAACCCTGCCATGTACCGTTAGTGTGTACCATTCAGATTGGCAGGCTTGGGGTAATGCGGATAGAGAGTATTGGGTACAGGATAGGCCAGATAGAGACTATGTTGTCACTTGGGAAAATCATATTGAAAAGCATAACATGACTTTCTTTGAGGAAGACATGAGCTATGAGCATTTTTGGGACGGCTTCGCAGAATGGTATTCGCAGGGCAAAACGACCGCAAACCTGATAGGTATTAGAACACAAGAAAGCCTTAACAGGTTTAGAGCTATCATGAATGATAGAAAAGATACCTTAAAAGGCAGAATGTGGACCAAGAAAAATACCGATAACGTCCACAACTGTTATCCAATATATGATTGGAAAACGGATGATATTTGGGTAGCCAATGCTAAATATGAATGGGATTACAATAAATTGTACGATGTATTTTATCGGGCAAACTTGCCTATCGCTACAATGCGTGTTGCGTCTCCATTTATGAGCGAGGCCAAATCTAGTTTAAATATGTACAGGGTTATTGACCCTCACATATGGGCGCGTCTATGCTCTAGGGTTAATGGTGCCAATTTTACAGCGACTTACGGTAAGCAGCTGGATTATAAATCAATCAAGCTGCCTGAGGGTCATACATGGAAAAGCTTTGTTAAGTTCCTGCTAAAAACCTTACCTGATGGCACTGCCGAAAATTTTAGGACGCGCTTTGTTCAGGCGCTTAAATATTGGGCAAGGACCGGGCGCGGGTTATATCAGGAAACCATAAAAGAGCTAAGGGAAAACGGCGTTAAGTTCACACTAAACGGATTTACGGCACATGGTAGAAAAGATTTGCATCGCGTTAAAATATTGCCCGCGCCCGATCATGTAGATTTTTTAACAAAGCACAATTCAATGGTGCATTCTTGGAAAAGGTTTGCTATAACTATCTTGAAGAATGACCATACCTGTAAATATATGGGCCTAGCGCCTACAAAAGATCAAGCCGCCAGACAAAGGCAAATAATGGAAAAATATAAAAGCGTGGGAAGGAAAAAATGAAAGTAGTATCAGCAACAAGGTCACCATGCGTTGTGTCACCGGACAGCGCATTTCTGTCATTCAGAATGGTGACAAAGAAACATAAAATGGGCTTCGGCGTGTGCAAAACAGTAATACCAAAAGGCGGCCCGCATCATTGGCGTTACAAAAAGCACCTAGAGGCCTGCTATTGCGTTAGTGGTTATGGTGTTTTAACCAATCTGGAAAACGGAGACCGACATCAAATTGGACCGGATGATATGTACATGTTAGACAACCACGATGATCATCTTTTTACGGCATTTACCGATGTTGTTTTAATATCAATTTTCAATCCGCCACTAAAGGGCGATGAAGTTCACGGCGAGGATGGTAGCTATGAGTGAATATAAATCACCAGTGTATAATGTTATTGGTGTTCCGATAGAGAAGATAACAGCAAATGACTATAACCCCAACGCCGTAGCGCCGCCAGAAATGGCACTATTGGAAACATCGATTTGGGAAGATGGTTATACGCAGCCGGTCGTAACTGTACACGATAAAGAAAACGACATGTATATTGTTGTTGACGGTTTTCACAGATTTTTAACCCTAAAGAACAGCGAGCGCATTAGAGAGCGCGAAGGTGGTATATTGCCTTGCGTGGTACTTGACAAGGCTATCTCTGACCGCATGGCGTCAACCATTAGGCACAATAGGGCTAGAGGTAGTCACAACATTGAGCTTATGAGCAACATCGTTACCGAGCTTGTTGAGATGGGCAAGGGTGATAGATGGATTTGCAAGCACATTGGTATGTCGCCTGATGAATTGCTGCGCATGAAACAGATAACAGGGCTTGCAAGCTTGTTTCAAGATAAAGACTTTAGCGAGGCTTGGGATGCAGAAGTTTCCTAGGGTTTATCACCCTGTAAATTTATGGGAGGAAATTAAGCATAATATGTGGGGTGAGGTTAGTGACAAAAAAGAAGCATTACAGAAAGCTATAGACTTTACCGGCAACCATGAATTATACGGTAGATATATGAAAAGGGTTGTTGTTGAGTGGCCTTATAGCTGCGAGAATGCATTGACTGACCACACTCTAAATAAAAAGGCTTGGATAGGTCATGCGGCGTGCGCTTTGGCTTTAATGATACCAGAAAACATTACTAGGATAGCGTGGGGTAAATTAACCGATGAGCAGAGATTTTTGGCAAACGGACAAGCAATTGCAGCAGTTAGGGGTTGGGAAACAGACTACGCAGCGCGTAAAGGCATACGAGACGATGTGGGTCAACAGGTGCTATTCTAATGGAATACCGGATAAGCTGCCTAAGTTACTGGAAAGTACAAATCGCGCACCATCTTGGCGAAAAATAGCTATGTGTGTTCTGAAAAATGATTTAAAATTAAAAGGCGTAGGATTTACAGAAGAAACATATAACCATGAGCTTATATCAACACTAAAAGGCATGAACAAAGAAACTTATGGCCAAGTTAGTATCCTCTAACCCCGTTCGGTAACACAATAAGCTAAAAACAGTACAACACAATAAGCTAAAAATAATCCTTGACTATAGGTTAGGTGTGCGCTATATATTGGTTATTGGAAAAGGAAAGGTAATAAGGTTATGCTAAAATTCACACAAACGCAATCTAAGGCAGTTATCAAGACAATGGACGAAATGTTCAGCAATGGTGATGCTGATATTTTATGGGACATTGACAGCGTCGTATCGGCGCGAATTTTTCTTTATGGCCTAAAGAACGGGGTTAAAACTTTTGGTATTATTACCGATGATCTGAAAATCATAGTTTATGACGTTTTGGCGGCAGCTGATAGACTTGGTACAATGACAATTCGCACAAGACAGAACCTTGTAGTTGCAGCCAACGAGGCTGACATACTGGTGTGTTGTTAGATGTGGACCGTATATTCTAACATAGGCTACTTTTGGCAATCACCACCATATAAAATATACCGATCAAGATTTCACATACTTGCTAAAATTATAGCAAGATTATACTTAATGAGACACCCTTATCGTGTGGTCAATGTGATCTTTAAGCAGGTCACAAGGGGAGATACACTATTTTATTAGTTAACACCACCTAATAGTAACCAACAACACCTAACCCCTCCGGCGCTTCCATTCAAGAATAACATTGTTTGGGAGCGTCTTTTTTGTGTCGCTCATTGAATTTACATACTCATCCGCGCTAACGGTATCAGCGTTATCTTTTCGCAATTCAGCCATAGACTTAGATGCCTCAAGCTGGGCTTTTGTTACCAAAAACTGCTTTCCCTTTAAATGCATCCTGCCCCCAAAATAGAATGTCACAATTATAGACAGCAAAGCCCACATGCCAGTAGGAACAATAGCAAGACTTTGTATAGCTTTCATTGCCAAATCTACATCATAAATAACAACACCGAAAAAACCTATAACACTATACGCCATAATGGGACGAACAAGCCTGTTCAAACCATCTACAATACTGTCAAACCAGTTTCTATTTGCATGTACGTTAAATTCCGCAGCATACTGGACCATTGACGCAGCACGAGCTTCAGCGTCACGCTGTGATTGTGCCTCTTTGTTTGGCGTGAATACCCCAGCTATACCCTTAACAGTCTCAGTTAAGCCGCCGCCGATAATTTTACTAAACAACCTCATCACCCAAACTCCGTCAAGCGCGCAAGCCACCCTTCAAGGAAAACCGCCTGTGTCGCATCTTCTGCCACAATCCGCTTGTAATAGTTCGATCGTTCTTCAATCAACGCCTTCAAAAACCAATCACCCATGATTTCCTGCGCGTCATGAGCCGCTTTGCGTGTCGCTGGTCCTGCCACACCATCAATGGCAAGGTCGGCTATCTCAGCCCCATTACACACACGCTGAACAAACAATATCGGGTCATCCGGTCCGTGATTAACCGAGCTATCAAGTAAAAACGGCTGCACCTGTTTTGGTAGCCTGTCAATTTTTGGTTTGCGCCAGTATTTTTCCTCGTAAATATCAGCGGCTAATTCTTTTGTTACACCGCGAACATCTTCAATGGTTATATCAGCTATATCCCTGTTGAAATATTCAGCAAGAGCGTGCTTTGTGATACCATATTTTGTCGGACCACCCTTATCGTTGGGGTGATTTACAAAGCCGCCTTCACGACGAATTATATCACTGATTATTTGGTCTATATTCACACAATCACCTATTGAGAATACACGCTAAAATCACCGCTGTCGAAAGTTCCCACATTTAGCGATATATTAACCCTATCAACATCACTACCGCCAGTATCATAGCTGGATGAAAATAGTGCTGAAAAGGGTGTAGCTGGATTTACATTTGACCATGCGCCACTTGTTGCCCAAAAATTCCCAACTTTCGTAAAATGCATATGGACGATTAACACAGAAGCTCCTATATTTCCTGTGGCCAATTCAATGCCGGTTGTGCGCTGTACGGATGAATTGTTTGACGCTGTTATATTAGTAACATAACCGGACGCAACTGGTGCCGCACCTAGGCCGAATTTTATAGATGGAACTTCGGCGGATGCGGAGCCTGTCAACCTATTCAGCACAACCATTATCTGTGTCGCGTCACTTGGAACACCAGTTACAGTCAATGATGTATCACCGCTAGCTGTTTCAGTTCCGACCGGCGACCACCCTTGCTTTATGGCAGCAAAATCAGCATTGCCGCTTCCATCGCTAGTTAAAACAGTTCCGCTTGACGCGTCAGTCTTGTATACAAATGGCTTTGCTGGTTCAATGCGACCATCTGATCGCTGTTTCAAGTAATGTGATGTTTTAAGCTCCGTCACGCTGGCTATCTTCCTTATCGTGCCTTTTTCTTTCCAGCCTATAGTGAAGATACTTAAACACTGCACCAACCAACAAACCAGTAAATGCTATAGCCATCATGATTATATCGTAATTGGCCGACAAAACGCCAAGTACACCAGC
>JAJFFD010000097.1 GCA_021776805.1 Planctomycetota bacterium | reverse complement strand
GCCATGGGCGGTCCAAACTCCAAATCCTCCCTCCCTCTGCTTGGAGGTTCACTGCTCGTCAACCCGATCGACCACGTGGTACCGATGGTATTAGGCGGTGCAGCAGGCAGTCCAGGCGATGGTAGCATCAGCATCAACTGCCCGATCCCCGACGACAACGCGCTACTCGGCTTCAACGTGAACCTGCAAGCGCTGTTCATTGATCCCGGTGCACCGGCAAGCGTCGCCTGGACGAACGGGGTTGAGGCTTGGATCCTGTAGCAATCAACCTCACGTCCCCTGGCTGAAGAGAGAAGGAACGGTCGGAGCAAGAGGACTCTACCCCTAGCCCACCACCCGCCGCGATCGACCGCCAAACAGGGCATACAGCGCCGGCAGCACCATGAGCGTGAGCAGGTTGTCGGCGATGACTCCACCGATCACCACGGTTGCCAGAGGCCGTTGCACCTCGGCGCCGACGTTGGTATTCAGCGCCATGGGCACGAAACCCAGCGCGGCCACCAGCGCCGTCATCAAGATTGGGCGCAGGCGCAGTAGGCGAGTCTCCTCAATCGCGTCCTCCACGGAGCGACCCTCTGCGTCGATCTTGCGCCGGATCGTCGAGACGAGCACGAGGCCGTTGAGGACCGAAACACCCGAGACTGCTACGAAACCGACCCCGGCGGAGATCGTGAATGGCAGGTCGCGCAGCCATAGCGCGAGGATTCCGCCGAAGGCCGCGAATGGCACCCCGGTGGCAATCAAGAGCGCGTCTACCAATGAGCGCGTGCTCAGGTAGAGCAGGAACAGAATGGCGAGAAGCGCAATCGGGATGATGATCATCAATCGGGCGCTCGCCCGCTGCAGGTGCTCGAACTGGCCTCCGAAGGACACGAAATAACCGGGAGGCAACTCGACTTCCGACGCGATCCGTTCTTTGGCTTCTTCCACGAAGCTTCCCAAATCGCGGTCCCGGACGTTGGCCTGAACGATCACACGCCGCTTCTGCCACTCCCGAGTGATCGTCGAGGGACCCTCGACTTGGCGAAAGTCGACGAGCTCGGCGATCGGGATGCGCTCGCCTGACTCCGTCGGCAGCCAGAGCTTTCGCACCGCCATCGGATCTGCGCGATACACGTCAGCCAAGCGCAGGACCAGGTCGAAGCGCCGCTGACCCTGTCGCACCTCGCCAGTCTTGATCTCGCCGAGCGCCTCGATCAGGTCCAGCACCTGTTGGCCGGGGATACCATGGCGGGCCAGGGCGTCGCGTTTCAGCTCGATCTCGAGCATCGGCTGGCCGGTGACCTGCTCCGCGGTCACGTCAGCTGCACCGGGAACGGCCTGAAGAACTCCCTGGATCTCCGCGGCTGACGCCTTCAGAAGCTCCAGGTCGTCGCCAAAGATCTTCACACCGAGATCGGCCCGGATACCAGCCGTCATCTCGTTGACGCGCATCTCGATCGGCTGAGTGAATATCGCCCGCATGCCGGGCATCACTTCGAGCGCGACCTGCATCTTCGCCATCAGCTCGGCCTGCGTTAACGACTTCGTCCACTCGGAGCGCGGCGTGAGAGTGATGAATACGTCGGTCACTTCCAGCCCCATCGCGTCGGTCGCAACCTGGCCCGTGCCGGTCCGGCTCCAGATATCCCGGATCTCGTCGGGGAACTCCTCCTTCAGGAGTTGCTCGAGACGGAGCCCGTAACGCACGGACTCATCGAGGGAGATCCCGGCCAGCCGCACGGTATTCACGACGACGGCCTCCTCGTATAGGCGCGGGATGAAGGTGCTGCCGAGCCTCGTCGCCAGCAGCGCACCGAGAAGCAATACGGCCAGGCCACCAAGCGCAACCATGCGTCGAAAGCGCAAGGCGAAGCGGACCACCGGACGGTAGAGCCACTGCGCCCCACGGACGATCGGGTTGCCTCTCTCACGCGCCTTCGTCCCCAGGCCGAAGCTCGCTAGCACGGGAACCAGAGTGAGCGAGAACACCAACGAGCCGGTGAGCGCGAAGATAACGGTGAGTGCCATCGGCCGGAATAGCTGCCCCTCCACGCCCTCCAGCAGCAGGATCGGCAGGTAGACGATCAGGATGATCAGCTCGCCGAACATCGTCGGCTTGCGCACCTCGAGCGTCGCGTCACGGACGATGTCAAGAGTTGATCGCGTGCCGCGCTCGAGTCCCAACCGCCGCACGCAGTTCTCGACGATGATCACCGAACTGTCGACGACGAGGCCAAAGTCGATCGCACCGAGACTCAGGAGACTCGCGGCGATGCCAAACTGCAGCATGGCGCTGAACGAGAACAGCATGGCCAAAGGAATGGCCGCGGCAACAATGAGGCCCGCCCGCAGGTTGCCGAGGAAAACGAATAGTACGGCGATCACCAACAAGGCCCCTTCGAGCAAGTTCGTGCGCACAGTCGCAATCACGCGGTCGACCAGCTCCGTCCGTTCGTAGAGCACATCGATTGCGACGCCCTCGGGCAGGCTCTCTTCCGCCTCGCGGAGCCGCCTCTCGAGACGCTGCGTGACCTCGTGGCTGTTCTCGCCCATCAACATGAAGCCAAGCCCAAGCACAACCTCACCCTTGCCGTTGGCGGTCACCGCACCGCGTCTGATCTGGTGACCCTCTCGCACCCTACCAACGTCTTTCAGAAGCACCGGCACCCCATCGTGTGCCGTTACCACGATCGCCTCTAGCTCGGCGATCGTCGTCGCCAAGCCGATGCCGTGCACCAGGTGTAGCTCGCCGGCATCGGATATGACGCCGCCGCCGACGTTTTCGTTGTTCTTGCGCAGCGTCTCAATGACGTCGTTGAGCGTAAGGCCGTACTTGATCAGCCTCTGAGGATCGACGATCACGTGGTACTGCCGACGCTCACCACCCCAGGTGTTCACTTCTGCAACGCCGGGGACAGTAAGCAACTGAGGACGGATGACCCAATTGTGCAGCGTGGTCAACTCAGCCAGCGAGTGATTCTCGCCGCGTACCAGGTAGTGCAGCACTTCGCCCAACCCGGTGGCGACAGGTCCCATCTGCGGCCGCGGCAGACCCGCAGGCAACTCGACTGCCTGTAGGCGCTCGTTAATCAGCTGTCGTGCGAAATAGATGTCCGTTCCGTCAGCGAACACGGCCACAACCTGTGAGAGCCCGAATTTCGAGATCGACCGGACGTCACGCAGCGCGGGCAGCCCACCGATCGCCTGCTCGACAGGAAAAGTGATCTGCTGCTCGATCTCGATGGGGTTTAGCGACGGGGCCGAGGTGTTGATCTGGACCTGCGCCGGCGTGGTGTCGGGGAAGGCATCGATCGGCAACCGCGCGAGCGACCAGAAACCCGCCCCGATGAAGGCAGCGGCGAAGACGAGCACGATGAGCCGATTGCGCAGCGACCAGGAGACGATGGCGTCGAACATGAACTCTGTGGCTACTTGCCGAGGTAATCGACTTCGCAGCATCCAGCGCCGATGCTGCCCTTCTTGAGCTCGGTCTTGAGCAGGAAGCTGCCCAGGGTGACCACGCGGTCACCCGCAGCCAATCCCGCCAGGACTTCGTAGTGCTCACCGGTGTCGTAGCCGAGGCGGAGCTTGCGCGGCACAAACTCGGTCGACGACCGCTGCACGAAGGCGACGTTGCAGCAGCCTTCCCACTGCACGGCCGACTTCGGCACGAACAAGGTCGGCTCCCCATCACGAGTCACGATCCGCACTCGGCCAAACATGCCCGCGCGTAGCTGGCCACGGTCGTTGCCGAGCTCCGCCCGCACCTTCACGGTCCGCGTCCGGGGATCCACCTGCGTACTGATCCAGGTCACGCGCCCCGCGAAGGTCTCGCCGGGTACGCCGTCCAGCGTTAGAAGCAGGGCCTGGCCAGGGCGAACGCTTGCGATGTCACCCTGCTCCACGTCCGCGACTACCCAGATGCGCGAGGTGTCCGCGACCGAGATCAGAGCGATCGATGGATCCGCGAGCTGGCCGATCACGGCGCGAAGCTCGACGACGAGCCCGGCGAAGGGTGAAACCAGCTCCAGTCGAGTCGACGTATCACGCTGCTCCCGCAGTGCCGCGATACGCGCCGCGTCGAGACCCAGGTTACTGAGTTTCTGTTCCGCCGCAGCGACCGCAATGCGGCTCTCGGTGAGCTGCGTTTCGGCCTCGAGGACATCCATCTCGGTCGATAGACTCTTCTCGAGCAGCTGCTTCTCTCGCGCGTGGTTCTTCTTCCACAGTTCCACGCGTGCAGCCGCCTGGTGAAGTTCCGACTTGGCCGTGCCGAAGGCGGCGGAGTCCACGACGATCAGCACGTCGCCGGCCTCGACGCGTTCGCCGAGTTGCTTGCGCACCTCGACTACGTTGCCCGGAGCGCGCGACGCCAGCAGGGCGTGCCGGGTCGCGTCATAGCCCAGCTCGGCCGGAGCGGAGAGCATCTTCCGCAAGGGCGCGCGGCTCACGTCCGCTGTCTCGAGTCCCGCGCGTTCGGCGACCATGGGGCCTGCGAAGCGGATGACGCTGCGTTCCGTGGCGCAGATCACCGACGGCTCGCGGCGGACTCTCGGTGAGTCATCTCGGGCAATCTCGATCTCGGGAGTCAGGGCTAGTACTGCATCTTCTTCCGGGGCGTACTGGCGGTACTTCTCCAGCGTGCCAGGGTTGCAGAGCTCACACTGCGACTCCGGTACGCCGTGTCCCCCGCACCAATCATTGAGTGTGCGGAAGGCCGGCTCCAAGTCGCTTCGGCAGCGCGAACAGATCGCCTCCGGGACGCCGTGCTCCTTGCAGAAACCCATGGACGACAGCAGCGACGGATCACAAAAGGGGCAACTCTGGATGCCATGCTCGTCGCAGGCAGCAGCCGCGCTCTCGCTCTGCGTCGCGAGGAACTCTGACGCCCCATAGATGCCGCCACCTATTGCGGCGGCGACTGCGATGAGGAGGACGCCAAACAGTTTCGCCTTCGTGCTCATTCCTTCGACTCCTCCTTGGGTGCGTACTTGCGGAATTGTGCGAGGGTCCCGGGATTGCAAGCTTCGCACTGGGACTCGGGCAGGCCGTGTTCGGCGCACCAGTCGTTCTTGGCCTTGAACGCCTCCTCGAGATCATCGCGGCAGCGCGTGCAGATCGCCTCCGGGACGCCATGGCCGCTGCAGAAGCCCATCGACTCGAAGAGAGACGTGTCGCAGAAGGGGCAACGCGTTATCTCATGCGCTTCGCAAATCGCTGGAGCCGCCTTCTCGGATTCAGAGCCGGACCCAAAAAACGCCTTCGTGCCGTACAATCCGCCGACCGCAGCGGCTGAAGCGACCAGCAGGGCGAGAATGATCCACATCGCGTTCTTCATAATTGTTTCCTCGGAGGGGGACTGAACAGAGTCTCGCGCGGCACCCCGGTCGCGAGCTCGAGGTCGGATACTGCGGTCGCCGCCTGCCGCAAACGTTCGATGTGATCGCGACGAGCGGCGAGCAGGTTTCGCTGTGACTCGAGAACGGGAAGGATCGTCGACTTCCCGACACGATAGGACTCGCGCGTGAGCTCGAGGGTCTCTTGCGAGCGGACCAGGATCTCCTCGGTGTAAATCCGCAGGGTGTCCCAGCTGGCTTCGGCGCGGGCACGCGCCACCCCGACGTCCCGTAAGGCACTCAGACGAAACGCTTCGAGGGTCTCCTGCTGCCGGACAAAGGAATCTGCTGCCTTGGCGATCTGCGCCTGGTTCTGGTCGAAGAAGGGCAGCTCGAGC
>JAJFFD010000096.1 GCA_021776805.1 Planctomycetota bacterium | reverse complement strand
TTCCCGCTCCGCGCGATGCTGCAGGTAATGCGCGATGATACGGCCACCCCTTGGGATCGCGGGTCCATGAGCGGGGTAGAGGGTGCCGATCTCACGCTCGCTCAGGGCTTGCAGGGACTGCAAATAGGTCGCCATGTGCCCTTCCGGCGGATCGATGATGATGGAGGAAATCGTCGAGACCATGTCGCCGGCGATGAGGGACTGGTAGCGGTTCTCCATGAAGCAGAGGTGTCCCTTGTCGTGGCCTGGAGTGAAGATCGCTTCGAGTTCCCAGCCATCACTGCTGTCCGGAGCCATGCCCAGGGCGATGCGATCGCCGTGGCTGATGGCTTCGCCCCGCTTGAAGTCCCCGCCCAGGCGACTCAGGGTGAGTTCGTGGGCGCGAACCGGCAGGTCGTAGCGCTCGCTGGTGGGGCGGACGGCGCCGGTGTGATCCGGGTGATGGTGGGTCAGGATGATCGCCTCGAGCTTGCGGCCTTCGGCGCGTAGTTCGTCTAGCAGTCCGAAGAGCCGCTCCTGCTCATCGGGATCAGGGGTCGCCGGGTCGATGATGTAGAGTGAATCCTCACCGACGATGATGCAGTTGGTCGTCGTCGCCGGTGGCAGGGTCGGAGTGTGCAGGCTCGCCACCAGGATGCCGGGGGAAAAGCGCACCTGGTGCAAGCGGCCGCGGAGATAGTCATCGGCGATGGCCCGGGTGGATGCGCGAAAGGTCTCGAAGTCCTCCGCCTGCAACATGCTGAGAATCATGAGGACAGGTGGCACGATGAGCAGCTCGCCAGCTCGCCAGGCCTGCATGGCATCTGCAGGTTTCCAGAAGCGACCACCGACGAGCTCCCCCGGCCAGATTTTCGGCTCCTGCCCAGGCGGCAAGAAGGCTGTGTAGAACCAGGTGTCGTAGCGGACCGGTGCAAAGGGCGGCGTGCGGATGCGGCAGAGTTCCCTGAGCTGATCCTGGCCATCTTGCTGACTCCTCTGTTCCTGCCATGCAAGTTCCGGATTCTCAGCCAGGAGCCGATGTCGGAGGCTGTCGAGATCGCTGGCTGCCATGCCTGCCAAGCCCTGGTCGAGCATGATGCCGGTCTCTTCGAAGAGCTCGCGCAGGGCACACTGGCGAAGTGCTTCCTCCCTGGCGAGATCCCCTTGCAAGCTGCCATCGTTCTTGTCGAGAACCCCGCCTGGCAGGGCCAGGTAGCCGCCGAAGAAGCGGAGCTTTGGCGAGCGCTCTACCAGGTAGATCTCGAGATCATGGCCTTCTCCACGGAGGAGAAGGACGGTGGCGGCGATGCGATCGGTGGACTTCACGGGTCTTCGATGGGGAGCTTGGCTTGCACACTAGCGCAGGCTCCGCCCTGCCTGAGCAGGATTTTTCCTTCTCGCTGTCAGGGCCTGGGTTAACTTGCGCCTGTGCCAGGCAGCGATGCAGACCCGTACCCGCCGGCCTTGATCCGGTTGGATGTCGCCAGCGTCTTCCTGGCCAGTCTCCTTCTGTATTGCTTGCTCGGACAGGAGAAGAACTATGGGGATGGCAACTTCCTTCTGGGCTTCTATCACGAAGGCGCCAGGGTGCATCCGGTGCACATCCTGTACTTTCCGGCTCTCTCCTTGCTTGGGACCCTGCTCGCACCTCTTGGTCTCAGTCTCTTTCAGATCGCCGCCTTCTACAGTGCCCTGGGGACGAGCATTGGCCTGGCCTTCTGTCATCTTGCCTTTGCGAGTTTCGGGGCATCGCGCCGCGAAGCCCTGCTGGCGCTTGGGGCTCTTGCCTTCTGCCCGGCCCTGCTCTTCTTCGCGACGGTCGTAGAACTGCACGGGCCCTTCTTCGCTTTCGTAGGGCTGAGCTTCTTCTTCCTGGCGCGGCTCATGCGCTCGCCTCAAGCCTGGAATGCGCTCCTCCTAGGGCTCGCATCCGGGGGTAGTTACTATGCCCACGCCTCCGGCTTCATCCTGGTGGGACTGTTGCTGCTTTGCTTCATGGGCATGAGCTCTCGTGAGCAGTGTTGTCGCGGGCGGCAGCTCATGCTCCTGGCGATCACTGCGTCGGCGCATTTCGGTCTGATCTACGCTGGCGCCTTCCTGCTCCGCTCCTTTGGCCTTGTTCTCGGTGTCGAGGAAGCGCAGGGCTACGTGGGCAGTCTCGAGGTGCTTGGCGAAGCGGATTGGACCTGGGGCCTGCGCAGCCTCTGGGAGGAATGGCTATGGGCCTTCATGCCGATCTCAGTGCTCTCCCTGGCGGCAGTGCAGACCGACCTTGGGCGTCGCCTGACCCTTGCCCTGCTGCCGGCGATCCTGACGTACTTACTGGCTGCCTTGATCCTGGTGGGAGATCACGACGAGCGCGGTGCCTACCTGCTCCCCCTGGCGGTCTCTGCCCTGCTTGCCATTCTGGTGGCGAAGCCGTGCTGGCGACAGCGACTCCTCCTAGCGAGTCTGTTGCTCGGAGGTGGGATCGGTCTGAGTCGAGTCGCCCTGCATGATGACGGCAGGCTCAGTCTTGCCGAGGCGGCAGAGTTCCGCAGGGTAAGCGCCGGCCAGCCGACATACCTGCTCACCGGCAGCGAGTCGGATATCGAGACCTGCATGCTGCGTTTACCCGGGCAGCCATTCCGCCATCTCGCTCGCTATGCAGGCTTGTTGCCTGGGGAACTCGAGGCACAGCTGCCGACGCTTGATCGCGCCATCGATGCTCTGCTGTCAGCGGGGACGGGAATCTATCTCACCGCCGGTGCGATTCGGGCTCTGGAGACGGCGGACGAGAGCAATCGTTCTGGAGCGATCTTCCTAGCACACTTGCGCAGCCGCTATCTGCTCCTTGCCTTGCCGGAGGGAAGCTTCCTCGCCTATCGCCTCGAGAGACGACCCAACTAGCTATCCGCCGCAAAGTCCTTGCGGAACTGCGCGATGCTCTCTTCCGGGCCGATCACGATGACTTGAGATCCAGCCTCGAGCAGGCTGTTTGGTTCGACGATCACCCGCTCTTCCTTTCTCTCCTCAGTCTGGCGGATCAGGAACATGATGCGCATGCTGTAATTCTCAGCCAGTTCGAGAGAGTCCACGGCGCGATCGACGTAGGCATCGGGCACCGCGAGTCTGGCGAGGATGCAGCCTGCCGGGAGCTCTACATAGGTTGCATCTTTGCTGGTGGGGGACTTGAGTTTGGCGCGAAGCTTGCGCTCGCCGAGCACTTCCTCGCTCAAGCAGGTGACAAGATCGCGGCGGGTTATGCGTCCCTGAAGAACCTGCTGCGGGCCGTCAGCTACCACAGGTAGCTGGTCCAGTCCTGGATCATCAAAGCGCGAGATGACCGCAGCCAGGGATTCGTCGGGTCTGGCAAAGGGCGTGCTGCGCGTCAGATCGGCAGCGATCACCACCGTGCCGAGACTGCCGTCGCTGAGGAAGTGCTTGATGTCATGTAGATCGATGTGACCGGCCAATTCGCCCTTGGTGCCGGTGACGAAGATGGCATCCCGGCGGGTCGTGTTGAAGACTTCGAGGACTTCGTCGAAGGATGCGGTCGTGACCACGTGCACCTGGTCATGGCGCATGATGTCGCGGACGAAGTTGTTATGCAGGGCGAGCTCTTCCAGACCATCGTGCAGGGAGTGGCCCAGGGCGCGCAGACGTGCCGAGTAGATCGAGTCCTTGTCCACGAGTCGCGAGCAGATGCTCGCGGTCATCGCGCAGAGCATGAGCGGCAGGATCAGGCCGTAGTCGCCGGTGAGTTCAAAGACCAGAATGATGGCGGTGATGGGGGCATGGGTGGTGGCGGCGCAAAGGCCAGCCATGCCGACGAAGGCGAAGGCGATGTGGTTGTCCGCCAGATCGGGCGCCAGAGTCCAGATGCCCTTCCAAAAGGCAACGCCCAGAGCGGCTCCGACCACCAGGTTTGGCGTGAATACTCCGCCCAGGCCACCAGAGCCGGTGGTCACCGCAGTGGCGATGACCTTCATGACCAGGATGGCGATGGCCAGCCAGAAGAGTTGGAAGACCTCCGGATCGACGATGGTCTCGATGGTGGTGTAGCCGTTGCCCCAGGTCTCCGGAAACCAGAGACCGATGACCCCGAGAAGGGCACCACCCAGGGTAAGTTTCAAGATCAGCGGAAGGGGCAGGAGGCTGAAGCCACGTTCGCCGAGTTCGAGGCTCCGCCGGAAAACGATGCCGCCAATGGCACAGATGCCGCCGAGGAGGAGAGCGGAGAGCACCAGCCGCCAATCGGTGATGGAAAGGTTCTCGGCGATACTCTCGTAGATCGGACCCTGGTCACGAAACTGATGCGTCACCAGAGTGGAGAGGACGGAGGCGACCACGATGGGCGCCAGCACGTCCATGGCGAAGTTGCCCAGCACGACCTCCATGACGAAGATCGCCCCAGCGATGGGGGCGTTGTAGGCACTCGCCATCCCTGCCGCGATGCCGCAGCCGAGGAGAATGGTGCGGGTGCGGCTGCTGCGCCCATAGCCGAGAATGGTCGCGACCGTGGCGGCGAATTGTGAGTTGGCGCCTTCTCGTCCGATACTGCCGCCGGAGCTGATGCTGAAGGCGGAGGACATGATCTGCAGCAGGGAGCGCAGGGGCTTGATACTCGCCCGGCCTCGCTGAGCGACCACCTCGATGATGCCGGAGATGCCGAAGTGGCTGCGATCGTTGCGAATCAGCAGCAGGCAAGCGCCAGCGAGAAAACCACCGACCGCGGGGATCGCGATGCGCGACCAGAGTGGCCACCGGTCGCCCTCACGAGCGAAGGAGAAGTTGGGGTCCCCTGGTCCCAGGCTCACCTGACCCAGGTCCATGAAAAGGACCTGCAGCAGGCGGATGCCTTCCAGGAAGAGGTATCCGAGGAGTCCGCCCAGTACACCAACGATGGCTGCTAGGAAAACGATGCCAGTCGCTCTGAGCGGCAGCCCTCGCGCAGTGAGCATCAGCGCTAGCTTGATCGCTGCTCAGCCAGGGTCAACCCTCAGGCGAGAAATTGCCCCGGGCGCGCGGTTCTAGATGCAAGGATGCTGGGGTGTGCTGATGGCCTGGTCGATGATGGCCTCTTCGTCGGTCTCGGGGCGCTGCCCGGAAGTGATCTCTTTGATGCAGAACTTCCGGCCTTCCGCCTCTTCGCCGACGATGATGATCTGGTCAGCGCTGGCGGGCAGGGGCTTGCCCTGAGGGTCGAGTAGAAGGCGTACCTGGGGTTGGCTGATCGTCGGGCCGTGGGCCGTGACCACCGCCTCCTCACCGCTCTCCATCTTGAGGCGAGTGCCGAGGGGATAGATGCCGATGATTTGCTCGAAGAAGTTGAGCCAATCCGGATCGAAGCCACCCTCTTCTCGATGCATGACCACAAAGGCCTCCACCGGGGTCATGGCACCCTTGTAGGGACGCACGGAGGTGAGGGCTTCGAAGACATCGCAGACGCGCACCAGCTTGCTGATCCCACTGGGTTCGAAGGGTAGGGCGGGTTGTGGATAACCCCGGTCCCCAGGAGTCATGTGGTGGCAGAAAGCCGCGCCGATCGCTCGCGGATCGATCTTGTCCTGTTCGAGGAGGATCTCCGCGCCAAGTCGCGGGTGTTCCATCATGATCGCCCACTCATCCTGATCGAGGGGGCCCTGCTTGAAGAGGATCTCCTGGGGGATGCGTGACTTGCCGATGTCGTGCATGAGCGCGGCGGTGCCCACGCGCAGGAGCTCGTCCTCGGTGGCGCCGGTAGCGGATGCAACTTGAAGAGCGAGGAGAGCGACGCGTACCGAGTGGCCCACGGTAAAGCTGTCGATGTCGTCGTAGTTGGCCAGGGCCATGAGGTCGCTGGGTGACTCACCCATGTGCGCCAAGGCCTGCTCGACAACCCCAGCGGCGCGATCCAGTTCGAGATTCTCGCCGCGGAAGGCGGCGACATGATTCTCTTGTAGCACGTCCGCCAGAGCCTGGTAGTCCTGCATGGCCGGGTCACCATGGCTGCTACTGCTGCTGTCGCCAGGAATCTGGCCGCGCAGGGTGACAGTGATGTGCTCGATGCCGTTGCTGCTGAGGGCGCGGGGGAGGACGGAGGGGTGGAAGGCCTCTTTCTCGTTGTCGGACGAGAGCAAGTCGATGAAGCGCAGGAGTTCGCCCTTCTGGACCTCGCGATCGAAGCTGAGTTCGACGATGTCCCGATCTTTGGCGAGCTGGAGCAGACGCCCGGCCTGCAAGCTGGGGCCGACCATGGATTCGCCCTCGATGCGAATCTGCCCACCGATGAGCTGGACGCAGAGCGGGGAGGCGAAGCCGGCGGAGAAGATCGCGCGCAGGTCCCAGATCAGCTGGTTGAGGTTGTCCTGCACCAGTGGGCTCTGAGGTGGGTGCAGATCCAGATTGATGAGGGCAACCACCAACTCATTGGTGAAGGACTTGAGCATTGGCGTGAGGCTCTCGTTCACTTCGCTCATCCCACGCGCTCCTTCTCGCAGTTGCTGGATTCGTCGCCCTGACCCTCGGCGGCATTGGTCGCGGCCATCAGGAGGACGTTCATGAGCATGGAGACTCCGGTGCGTTCCCGTGCCTGGTCGATGAGTTGAATCAGCTGGGTCAGCAGGCTCTTCTCGAGTTCCTGGGCCTCCCAGAGGTCATTGATGCACTCGCCCAGTTCCTTGGTTGCTCGCTGGCGTGAGGCGCTGGTGCCAGAGGTTGCAAGGTCGGCGAGGATCCACAGTCGTTCGGCACTGAGGTTCTTCTTCAGATCCGGTGGGGGCGCCGGAGCCTGGAGGGAGCGAATGCTGGTGAAGGTCTCGACCTCTTCCTCAGAGACATGGTCACGCTTGGGGACCTTGACTGCCTGGCTGGCCAGGGCCTGGGGCGGATCCTCCGTTGCCATGTGACGCAGGAAAATCTGCGCCACCGAACCGGCCAATTCGGCTTCTACGTTCGGATCGCAACTCTCGAAGACGCCCGATGGCAGGGAAGATGGCTTGGTGATCTCCTCGATCGGTGCGTTTTCCTGCGGATTCTTCGCAGTCGACATGCCTAGTTCATCGGCCCGAAGGCCCTTTGAGCCTTACCCCGGAATGACCTCGATCCTGTCCGTTCCCCTTGGGCCCCTGCTGTGGTCTTTTTGCACATGAGGGAGATCCCCGGCGGGTCCACGAGCTATCTTGCGGCCATGCAGAGCATCGTTGTCATCGCCGCATGCCGGACCCCCATCGGCAAGTTCATGGGCAGCCTGTCTACCTGCTCGGCAGTGGATCTGGGAACTTCGGCTGTGCGCGCCCTGCTCGCGCGATCCGGGGTTGATGCTGGTGACGTCGAAGAGCTGGTCTTTGGGCAGGCGCGGCAGCTCGGATCCGGGCCGAATCCTGCCCGGCAGGTGGCGTTGGCTGCGGGGCTGCCGGAAACAGCGCCCGCCTTCACCATCAACAAGGCCTGCGGCTCCGGCCTCAAGGCCATCGATCTGGCCCGGGCGAGTCTGCTCCTGGAGGATCGCAAGGTGGTGATCGCCGGCGGCATGGAGAGCATGAGCCGGATCCCCTTTCTGCTCCCGGACATGCGCGCCGGCTATCGTCTGGGGCACGGCAAGGTGCTCGATGGCAACTACAGGGACGGATTCACCTGCGGCATTCTGAATGAACCCATGGGCATGACCGCCGAATACCTCTGCGACGACTATGGAATCGGTCGTCAGCAGCAGGATGAGTATGCCCTGCGTTCCCACCAGCGGGCGGCAGCGGCCCGGGCCGCCGGCACCTTTGCCGAGGAGATCGCCCCAGTCGAAGTTCGCGATCGCCGCAGCACTCGCAGCGTCGCCGAAGATGAGCACATTCGCCCGGATGTGAGCCTGGCCGGGCTGGCCAGCCTGCCGCCGGTCTTCCGACCGGAGGATGGCAGTGTGCATGCGGGCAACTCCTCGGGCATCACCGATGGGGCGGCCGCGCTCCTGCTCATGACCGAGGAGGAGGCGAATCACCGTGGCCTCAGTCCCATGGCGCGCCTGGGTGCATCTGCCGTGGCCGGGGTGTCGCCGCGGATCATGGGCATCGGTCCGGTGCCGGCCATGCGTCGGCTGAGCGAAAAGACCGGACTTGCCCTGGCGGATTACCCGCTCCTGGAGGTCAACGAGGCCTTTGCAGCGCAAATGCTTGCCTGCATCTCCGATCTGGATCTGGATACGGCCAGGCTGAACGTCAATGGCGGGGCCATCGCCCTGGGACACCCCATCGGGGCGACAGGCGCGCGCATCGCCGTAACTCTCCTCCACGAAATGTCAAGACGGGAGGCCGAGAGGGGCATCGCCAGTCTCTGCATGAGCGGTGGCATGGGAATGGCTGTGGAGTTCCTGCGCCCTGTCGATTGAGCTTGCCTCCCTGCATCGCTACAAAAAGCGGTTCGCCCCGCGGAGCCCCCCAGGCCTGAGTTCGTCTGCATCGAGTCATGAAAACCCCCCTCTTCCTCCTCACAGCGGTCCTCCTCTCCACAGTCCTGCCGGCACAGAACGGCCCGGTTGAAGCGCGACTCACTCCCATGCGGGCGATCGTGGCTCCGACTGGAACCCTCGAGTGCAATCTGGAAGTTCACGTCAAAGAAGACACGCAGCTCGACATGAATGTGCTGGGCGGCGCGAATATCCAGGTCTATCTCGGCGAGAAGGCTCTACCCGGTCTCTCGGAGAAGGTCTCCGGCAAGGTGAAGATGAAGGCCGGGACCAAGCTCCTGCGAACCTTCACCTTGGATATGGGGAGGGTCATCGCCGGCATCCCCACCGAGGATCTGCTGACTCTGAATCTCCGTTGGCCTGACCTCCCCGGTGCGAGCACCGAGGTGCGCGTAATCCCGAATCAGAGCAATCTGGACGTGGACAAGATGGACATGGCGGCCACCAAGGTGCGCCTGGTGACCAACTATGGTGACGTGGTTCTCAAGTTCCGACCGGACAAGGCGCCGAACCACGTGCGCAACTTCCTCAAGCTTTCCAAGGACGGCTTCTACAACGGCACCAAGTTTCACCGAGTGATCAAGGGCTTCATGGTGCAGGGTGGTTGCCCCAATACCAAAGAAGGCGCCGAGGGCATCCCTGGCTCGGGCAACCCGGGTTACGCCATCGATGCGGAGTTCAGCGATACCCAGCATGTGCGTGGCATCGTCTCCATGGCCCGGTCGAGCAGCCCCAACTCAGCGGGCTGCCAGTTCTTCATCTGTCACGGGAGAGCTGCCCATCTCGATGGCCAGTACACAGCTTTCGGTGAAGTCGACACCGGCCTCGATGTGGTGGATGAGATCGCTGGGGTACGGGTTGCAGGTCGGGAAGGCAGCACGCCCCTCGAGCCTGTGCATCTCTACGCAGCCATCGTCGTTCCAGTCATGAAGTGAGACTGGCTCGGCTCGTGTTCCCTGCCAGTCTCTTCCTGTATCCCTCCCCCTCTCTCGTTACCCATATCAAGGAATCACCGTGATCGACCTCGACTCAGTGGATCTCAGCAAGTTGGAAGCCGTTTTGGACACGGACAAGGGCAAGATGGTCGTTGCCTTCTATGCCGAGCAAGCGCCCAAGCACGTGCGGAACTTCGCCGACCTCGCGCAGCAGGGCTTCTACGATGGGCTCGCCTTCCATCGCGTCATCCGCAACTTCATGATTCAGGGCGGTTGCCCGAACACCCGCGAAGGACAGGGTGGCATCCCAGGCACTGGCGGTCCTGGCCACTCGGTGGAAGCCGAGTTCAGCGATCTGCCGCACAAGCTGGGGGTCCTGTCAATGGCTCGTTCCAGCGACCCAAACTCGGCGGGCAGCCAGTTCTTTGTCGTGCATTCGAAGCACGCGGAGTTTCTCGATGGTCAGTACACGGTCTTCGGCTACCTGAAGGATGGCCTGGATGTGCTCGATGCCCTCGCCTCCGTGGACTGCGATTTTTCCAGCAGCGGTGAGCGCAGTGTGCCGACAGAACGGCAGAGCCTGAACAGCGTGACGCTTCAGGTCTGCGAGGAGCCCCAGGCAGCTGACGAGTCAGAGACTGCCAAGGAAGGCAGCGATTCAGGAGCTGAAGTATGAGTTCGGTTCTGACGGAACGTGAAGGCCACCTGGCCATCATCACCGTCAACCGCCGGGAGAAGCTCAACGCCCTCGACCACGCCACGGTGGGGGACCTGCAGAGGACCGTCGAAGAGCTCGCCGCCGATCAGGCGGTGGGCGCGATCATCCTCACCGGTGCGGGCGAGAAGGCCTTTGTCGCCGGTGCGGACATCGCTGGGCTCAAGGGGCAGGGGGTTCTCGGCGGCCACGCCAATGCGCGCCACGGCCAGTCTCTGACCCAGGCCCTCGAAGACTCACCCAAGCCCGTGCTCTGTGCCATCAACGGCTTCGCCCTCGGCGGCGGGCTGGAGATCGCCCTCGCCTGCGACATGCGCTTTGCTTCGAGCAACGCCAAGCTTGGCCTGCCTGAAGTCTCCCTGGGCATCATCCCGGGATACGGCGGCACTCAGCGCCTGCCTCGCCTCATCGGCATGGGTATGGCCCTGGAGATGATTCTCAGCGGGGATCACATCTCTGCCGACGAGGCGCTGCGCATCGGCCTGGTCAACGCGGTCTACGCACCTGAGGACTTGCTCCTCGAGGTGAAGAAGAAAGCGGCGCGCATGGTCAGCCGTGGGCCGCAGGCGCTGGCCATGGCCAAGCAAGCGGCGCGGCGTGGTGCAGAGCTCAGCCTCGATGAGGGCCTCAGCTTGGAGGCGGACCTCTTCGGCATGATCTCCTCCACCGAGGAGATGGAGGAGGGGCTCGGCGCCTTCCTGGAAAAGCGCAAGCCCAGCTGGCTGCGCAGCTAGTCTGAACTAGCTCGCAGCCAACTCGGACCTGCTCTACTGATTGCCCTCGGTCTTCAGGCCGAGCTTGCGCAGCACTTCGGCCACGTCGATGGGGTTGAATGCCTGGGTCGACACGCTCATGGCGCCGAGCTGCAGGCTCTTGGCCATTTCCAGGGCCACCAGGTTGTCGGCGCCGGCCACGGCCAGAGCTGCTCGCCTCAGGGTCTGAGAATCCGCTTCCGCCTTGCGCAGGAGCTCGATGCCTTCGGCTTCTTTCAGAGACGTGTACAGGTCGCCATCCGAACGAGTCTGCTCGACGGCTTTCTTGTAGTCCGCTTCGATGGCCTGGACGTTCTTGTTGTTCTCCGCATTGAGGGTGATCAGGGTCTTCTCCTTCTCCTGCTCGATGATCTGCACCATGGCGTCGGTTTCCGCTTCGACTTTTTGGGTCAGGCCCCGGGCTTCGGCGGCCTCGGTGAGCTTTTGATTGAGTTCGACTTCCTGGGTGGCCAGGACCTTCTCCTTGATGCGCTTTTCGAAGGCTTCGTCGAAGGAGATGTCACGGATGAGGATGGAGACCAGCTTGACGTGCAGTGGATCGAAGCGCCTCTGCAGAGCGGTCTCCATGCTGTTGGAGGTTTCCTGGCGCTTGTTGGTCTTGTAGAAGTCCTCGGTAAAGAGGGTGCCGAGAGCCTGACGCAGCACGTCCACTGACTCGTTGCGCACCTTGGCCTTATAGCGATCGCCAGCACCCTGGGACTTGCGCAGCTGCCAGACTTCGCCGGCCTTGATCTGATACTTGATGCTCAGGTCGACGTTGACGTTGGCACCGTCGCGGCTGCGCACTACCAGAGGTCCCTCCACCTGGTCGTTGCCTGAGGTGGCTTGGTTGCGCTTCATGTGCAGGGTCTGCACGGTGGTGTCGTAGACGTCCCACTTGTGCATGGGCCCGACGGACCACCAGAATCCAGGGCCGTAGTCATCCTCGACCAGGCCAACGGTGAAGTTGGCGGTGACCACGCCCACCTGGCCAGGCTCGATCTTGATGGTGATCATGCGCAGCATGATGGCGAGCACGCCGAGAGTGATAATGCCGATGCAGAAGATCTTGAGACCCTTCATTTCTTCACCGCCTCGGCAGGCATGCCGGAGATCTCAACTTTTTGGATGCGTGGATCGATGGCATAAGGGATGCCGGTGATCGTCGCCTTTTGCAGGGCCTTGGCATATTCGAGCTTCACCAGGTTGGCGGCCCCCGATCCGGACAGAGAGGTCGCCAGCTGGCTCAGTCCTTGGGCCTCGGCGGTGGCCTTGGCGACGATGGCTTGAGCGTCATTCTTGGCCTTGTAGAACTCCGCGTCCGCGGCGGTCTTCACCGAGTAGGCGTAGGCTTCGGCTGCCAAGGTCTCCTTGGAAGCTGCGGCCTGGGCTTCGAGTACACGCTTCTCGAGTTCGCCGCGGATGCGAGCGATCTGGACATTGGCCTCGGCGGTGGCTTCGGTGGTGCGCAGCTGCTGCGTCTCGCGTGCGGCGTTCGCCCGCTGCTCCTGACTGTCCTTCTCCTGGTCCGCAGCTTGTTTGTCCTTCACCAGGGTTTCGTACTCCGCGTAGAAGCTAAATGCCTCGGGCACGACTCTGACCACGTCGATGCCGTGGGGCATCAGCAATCGGTCCAGTTCTGCTTCTGACTCCCTTGCCTTGGTGTCGCGCTTGTCCGACTCGTAGAACTCGCTGGTGTTGAGCTCGCCAAACTTGTAGCGCACCACTGAGCGCGCATAGTCGCGCACCCACTTGAGCTTGTAGCGCTCGACCTCCTCCCGGCCTTGCCGAATCAATAGGCCTGACTCGGAAACCACCACATCGCGGATGACCTCTGGTGCCTGCACGAGTCGGTAGTTGAGTTCGACATCGAGGCTAACGTCCGAACCGTCATCGGTCTTGACGTTGACCTGATCGCCTCGCCCCTGATCTCCTGCCATGCGCAGGGTCTGGGTGCTGTTGTCCAGCAGGTAGAAGTCGGTGTAGAGGCCGTTGTAAACATGAGCACCGGTCTCGGTGGTCACATCCACGTTGCCGCTCAGGTTGTTGACCATGATGCCGATTTGCGAGGCCTCGACGTTCTCGATGCGCATGCTCATGAAGGCGAGCACGACGAGGAAGATGCCGGTGACGATCGGTAGAATCGGAATCGAGACCGGGCGACGATTGATGACGATGTCCATATGGGACTTGCTAACTGGGGGGATCGGGAGTGGCGAGCCGAGCTCTAGAAGAGGGTGTTGCCGAAGGTGGAGGTATAAGCGCCGCCCCCGGCTGCATTCACGGAAAGCCCACCAAAATCCGCTGCTCTTCGGTCCTGGTGAGCCCGGAAAGCTGCCCTGCCATGGTCGATTTGCTCAGGTCCGCCGACAGGCGAGGTCGATCAGGAGCCTATGAGAACGATCTCCAGGATCAGCTCGCAGGTCGGGGGGAAGAGCGAGAGCCGTCCAGAGGCCCGCCCCTTCATCTGGCTCAAGCCCGTCGCCCTCCCCGATTCCTTGGCTGCCGACGCTGCCCAGGGCCTGGAGGCTCTCAACAGCTATGTTGGGGACTCCGTGCCCCAGCTCATGCGCAGCCTGGTGCAGCACAGTCTGGTGAGTGACCAGGACAAGACCCGCAGTCAGGCGCCGAGCGCCAGCGTGCTCAACCGCCGCCGTCGCTCCGCCCGGCTCTGGATCAACTCGGTTCTCGCCGGCTCCATCGATGCAAATACGATCAATGCGCTGGTCATGACCTGGGGCCCGCAGCTGGCGGGAACCGGTCCGAACCCGAAGCGGGCGGTTGCTCGCATGCGCGGCTTCGTCGAGTTCCTGCGGGGCAACATGACCGCTCTGATCTGTGCCGAGGCTGAGGAGAACTTGGTGCCTCAGGCCAAGGCGATCTGTGCTCTGGAGGCGGTTTTGGCCGTGCACCTGGGCGCTCTGCGCCGGGTCTAGGCTAGCTGGGAGGCCCCTAGCCGGGGGCCGCTCTTTCCGCTTGCGCCGCGGTGGGTGGGGTCTATATTCCCTCGCCCCTTGGGTACCCGTAGCTCAATTGGATAGAGCACCTGACTACGGATCAGGAGGTTGGAGGTTCGAGTCCTCCCGGGTATGCCAACGCAGAGGCCGGTGGTGATGTGAGTCACTGCAGGCCTTTTGCATGTACACTGCACGGCTTCCTGCGCCAACTGTTTCAGAGATGGCGATCGGTTCTTCTCGCCATCGTACGGGTGTGAAGTCAGATTCGCGCAGTACTGGCCTTGGAAGAGATCAGGAGAGTGCTTAGTCAGGTCTGGCTGCCCTAGACAGCTAATGCTGCGAGTGTTCTCCGGCGCCGCTAGTTAGCGAATCGAAGTCAGGCTCCGAGGCCTCACTTCCGCGGTTCACCGCCCAAGCGCAGGTACTTGTTGAGCAGATCCTTGTAAGCCTCTTCAAAGGCATCCGCATTAACCTGATCCAAGGCGTAGGGGGCGAGGCGCTCGATCATCTCCATGCGCGCCAGGATGATCGGCAGGTCCGCCGCGGTCGGGTGGCTGTTGTCCGAGTATCCCTCGTCGTGCAGATCCTCGATCAGATCCGAGCGCACTCCAGGCGGATGACGCGGATCGTTGATGGCCTTCATCCAGATCTTGTCTGCCTCCGGATCGACGCCCACGTACCAGAGAGCGCGGAAGGCAACCTTCACCGGGACTTCTGGTTCACCCTCGAGGGCAGCGTCGGCCGCAGCTCCTTCGGCGGACTTGGCCAGGGGCCAGCTGCGCCGGGTCTTGATCTCTTCGCTTGGCCTCCACTCCGTGGGCAGGTCATGCATTGACCTGAGG
>JAJFFD010000095.1 GCA_021776805.1 Planctomycetota bacterium | reverse complement strand
GCTGTCGCTCACCCTGCTACAGGGAATGGCGACGCTGGCCGCGGTGGCGGTGTCCATGAACAACATAGGGCGCCCCTTCTCCGACGGCGAGGCGATGCTGATGCTGGCCCGTCCGGTCGCCCGCTGGCAGTATGCCCTCGGCCGGTTGCTGGCGAGTATGGCGCTGGTAGTGGGGCTGTGCTTCCTGCTGGCCACCCTTCTTCAGGGGGTCAACCTGATCGAACACCGGGATCTCGGGTGGCAACAGTGGGGCCACTGGGCCACCCAGGCGTTCAACCTGATGCTGCTTGTCAGCATCACCACCCTGATGTCGGCCCTGGTCAAAAACCCGGTCCTGGCCGCCTTCGTCGGGTTCTTCGTCTACACCTCGTCCAACACAATCTCCACCCTCTACCTATACGTGACCACCGGGCGGGTAGGGGGCGCGTTCGGGGCCGTCGTGACCGCTTTGTGGTACCTGACCCCCAAGCGGCTGATCTCGCCGTTGGCCCTCGACCAAATCCAGCAGAGCGGGGATCTGGTGGGGGCGAGCAGCATGATGCTAATCCAGAGCAACGGGTTGAGGATCGCCTGGGCGGTGTCCTACCTGGTGGCGACGGTGCTGCTGACCTTCGCTCTGGTCCAGCGCAAAGAACTCTAGGGCTTTCGTTGGGAGCCCTCACCTCGATATTTAGATGGGTCCGGATTGATGCTCGGGCTGAGGGGTAAGCTTTAAGCCGGGAAAACTTAAGGGGCTCGTTATGCCAGGACGATCAATTTGGAAGGGCGCAATCACCTTCGGCCTCATCACCATTCCGGTGGGCCTGTACACCGCGGTCGAGGAGAAGGACTTCCGCTTCAACCAACTCCACGGCAAGGACAACGGACGCATCAAGTACAAGAGGTTCTGCAGCGTCTGCGGTGACGAGGTCTCCTTCGACGAAATCGTCAAGGGCTACGAGTTCGAGAAGGGCAACTACGTCGTCTTCACCGAGGAAGAGATGGATTCCATCCCCGCGGACAGCATCAAAGCGATCGATGTTGTTGCCTTCGTGCCTTTGGAGGAGATCGACCCGGTCTACTTCCAAAAGCCCTACTACGTAGCCCCCGAACCCTCCGGCGTCAAAGCCTACAAACTGCTGGAAAAGGCCATGAACGAGTCGGGGCGCATCGGCATCGCCAAGGTCACGCTGCGGGAGAAAGAACGCCTGGCCACCCTGCGGGTCAAAGACGGAATTTTCATCCTGGAGACCATGAACTGGCCGGACGAGATCCGCACCCCGGACTTCTCCGAACTGGACAAAAACGTGGAGATACGGCCCCAGGAATTGGCGATGGCCAAAAGCCTGATCGAGAACCTGTCGGACACCTTCCAGCCCGACGAGTTCCACGACACCTACCGCGAACGCCTGGAAGCCGCGGTTCAGGCGAAGATCGAGGGCCAGGAAGTTGCAGTCGAGGCGACGAAGGAGCCCACCCAGATCCTGGACCTGATGGAGGCCCTGAAAGCCAGCGTGGAAGCGACCAAGGCAAAGACCAAAGCCGCCGAAGCCGGCAAGGACGAGAGCAAAGAAAAGGCTGCGGCCAAGAAGTCGGCTTAGGTCCGGGGCCGCAGCGGCGCCAGATCAACTTTGCTTAACGACCGCAACGGCCGATCGAGCCCCCTGCGGGTGAGCGGCGCATCCAGGGTGCATTCCGGCTGGCAAGGCCCGGAGGACCCCGCCGATGAAACGCAGGCCGCGGGTCAACTGCAAGTCGCCTGCGTTATCGGCGCAACCAGGGCTGGCAGATAGTCGGCGCATCTGGCAGCATGCGCCATTGTGACCTACGTCGAATGGACGACCTGCTCCGAGAGCCTCGAAGACGGACAGCCGTGCATCGGCTCTGCCGTACTCGACGGTCTCTGCCTAGGCCACCTGGAAGGTGATGGCCTCGACACCTACCTGCAGTCGGTCAAAACCGGCGGCGACCAAGGCGGCGCACTTGACGGGCGAGGCGCCGTCATCTCTGCAGATCGCCTGCAGGTGATCCTCTATGCATTCCGGGACTCCAATCGCCGAATCGCCCTGCCCCCCGGTGAGTTCGGCGACCCAACCTTTGGCACCGGGACCCTATTCGAGGGTGCGAAGTTCGGCGCCCTGGCTCGGTTCGATGACGCCAGGTTTGGCGAAGTAGCAGGATTCGACAACGCCAGGTTTGGCGACCGGACCTGGTTCGGCGACGCCAAGTTCGGGGCCGGGGCTTCGTTCGTCGGTGCCACCTTTGGCGACGAGGCTTTGTTCGGTAATACCGAGTTTGGCGACGGGGCACTATTCGAGGGTGCGAAGTTCGGCGATCGAGCTTCGTTCGCTGGCGCTCAGTTCGGCAACCGAGCTTCGTTCGACGGTGCCATTTTTGGCGACGGGGCGTCGTTCGGGGAAGCTAACTTCGGCGACTGGGCAGGATTCGAGGGTGCAAAGTTCGGGAGCGGGGCTTTGTTCAGCGACACCAAGTTTGGCGAAAGAGCGTTGTTCAACCACGCTACCTTTGGCGACGGGGCTTGGTTCGACCGTGCCAACTTTGGAGACGGGGCAGGATTCGAGGGTGCCGAGTTCGGGAGCGGGGCTTGGTTCTGCCGTGCCGAGTTCGGGAGCGTGGCAGGATTCGGCGGCGCCAAATTCGGCGACGGGGCAGGATTCGAGGGTGCCGAGTTCGGGAGCTGGGCTTCGTTCGTCGGCACCAAGTTCGGAGACGGAGCTTTGTTCGGTGACACCACCTTCGGCATCGCGGCCGTCTTCTTTGGTGCCAGGTTCGGCGACGGGGCTTCGTTCGACGGCACCAAGTTCGGGAGCGGGACAGTACTCGACGGCGTCGGCTTCGGCGACGGGGCTTCGTTCGACGGCGACAGCTTCGACGACGGGGCTCGGTTCGGGCCGCTGACGAGTACCGGCAGTTTTGACATCGGTGGCGTTCACTTGCCACAACCCGACGAGGTCGAGATAACCGCTGAGGCGATCGACGCCCGGCGTCTTCGTCTTCCCGATGGCTGCATTTTGCGGATCAACCGAGCTCGGGTGGACCTGACCGAGGTTGTGTTCGTGCAGCCGACGATCATCTCTCCCGGTTCTGCCTCACCGAGCACCGAGGAACCAACAACTGAGACCGAGCCTGACCGGCGCCCCAGCATCGTCTCGCTGGAAAGAGCCAACGTTGCCAACCTGGTTCTGACGGACGTGAAGCTCGAAGACTGCCGCTTCGCCGGGGCGCACAATCTCGATCGGATACGGCTGGAGGGAGACATAACCTTTCGCCGGGCGCGGGGCTGGATCAAGGCGCTGCAACGCAACCGCCGTCAGGTCCTCTACGAGGAGGCGGAACTGCGGGGCTGGCTCGAAGACGCACCTTCCGGTTCCGGGACCCCACCGCTGGAACGGCGGACTGAAAGCAAAGATGCACCCAAGCCGCGGCAGCCTCTTGCCCCGAGGAGGGTCGAAGCTTTGTACCGGGCCCTGCGCAAAGCCCGAGAAGACGGCAAGGACGAACCCGGAGCCGCCGACTTCTACTACGGCGAAATGGAGATGCGCCGCCTGGCGGCAAAGCGAGTCTCCGGCGAGCGGGCCATCTTGATCACCTACAAGGCACTGTCGGGTTACGGCATACGCGCCAGCCGGGCCCTACTAGCGTTGGCGGCTTCGCTCCTGCTGTTCGCCGGAGCCTTTCAACTCTGGGGGTTCGCCGATCCCGCCGATCCCTTCGGAGGGCAGGCGAGCGAAACCGAGCCATCGCAACCGGGCAACCAGACGGAACCAGTGGCTCAGGGGTCGCCGGTGCAACCGGCCGCCGAGGACCTTCAGGGCATGCAGCCCAACGGGAACCGGTCGGCCCTACAGGTGATGGCCGACGGAGTGATCTACAGCGCCCGCACCTCGATCAACCTGTTCGGCGGTCCCGAGGTGGCGCTTACCCGTTGGGGCTCTGCGCTACAGGTCGTGCTCCGGATCTGGGGCCCGCTGCTGCTCGGCCTGATCGTGCTGTCCCTCCGAGGACGGGTGAAACGTTAGCCGGGGGGCGTACTGCGGCGGGGCCCCAGCGGCTCAGATCAAAACGATGCTGCGGCGAGCCGCCGAATCCCTTTCCGGGCCTAATCCGGCAGTAGGCACTCGTCTGGTCGTTTGTCGTCCCGCAGGCCCTTGAACGACGGCGCCCGCAGCTTCTTCCCGCTGGTCAGTTCCCGGAACTCCACCTTGGCCACAAGTTCCGGCCGGACGAACCGGACGCCGTTGGGCAGCTTGCCCACAAAGGGGCTTAGCGGCGTCTCAAGTGGCTCCAGCCGCGCTTTTACACTCATCAGGTCCGAATCCTTGAACCCGGTCCCCACGGCGCCCATGTAGCGCAGC
>JAJFFD010000094.1 GCA_021776805.1 Planctomycetota bacterium | reverse complement strand
GATGGAACTCTGTTCTGCACGCCGGGCGAGTTCGTACGGGACCTGATTAGGAAGCAGAAGGAAAAGCTGGACGGCGCAGCCCTACGCGAGTCGGTCCTCCAAGGCTACGCAGACAGTCGAGACGGTCGTACCCGAGCCTATGGCGGTGACCTACGGGCCCTGCTCGAAGCGCATCGAACTCGCTCGCCCATCGAAGAAAACTGAACTGCCACTCTCCGGCGGGCCATGGGCCTGCTCCCCTTAAAAGACAAGGCCGAGAGGTCAGAACCGCTTTATGGCCAGTGGTGGTTGTTTGCGTTGGGTTCCGGCCCCTCGGGTCGCTCACATCTCACTCTGAAGAGGGGCAAGCGATCCGCAGTCGAAGGCGACAGCCTTCTCTGGGGCAGACTGGACCGAAGTAGCGAAGTGATGGGCGCTGAGTTGCCAGTTTACGGACTGCGACTGAAGAAACAGTAATCAGGCTTGGATCGGAGACGGCAGGCGTCCAACCTCCTGCTCATGGCCGACACGCGCAGCCAAATCCTCGACGCAGCTAGACAGATCTTCGAGGAAGAAGGCAAGGACGCAGTCTCCATGCGCAAGGTGGCTAGCGAGGTCGGCATCTCGGCCATGGCCATCTACCGGCATTTCACTGACAAACAGGCGCTGCTGACCGCCGTAGTCGAGTCGGGCTTCGCCAATCTCGAGAAGCACCTGCAACGCGGAAAGCGCGGGCGTAACGGGGAGGATGCGCTCCTCGCCATGATGGACGAATATGTCCGCTTCGCTCTGGCCGAGCCCCAGTACTACGACGCCATGTTTCTACAGCCGCGGCCGGACATGCGGCGTTATCCGGAGGACTTCGCCGCCGGAGAATCGACCGCCTTCAATGTCTTCGTCGAAGCAGTGAGGGCAGCCATACAGGCCGGTGAGCTCGGGGAAGACGATCCACTGGAGGTCACCCTGAGCGCCTGGGCGCATATCCATGGCCTCGTATCTCTCTACCGGAGCGGGAGATTCGGCGAGCACCCCAGGCGATTCAGGCAGCAGGCACGGCAATCCCTGCAGCGGCTCTTTGACGGATTGCGGGCTTAGCGCTATTCTCGCGAATAAGTATACAGTGTATACGTCAGCGGTCGCCTGAACAGGAAGTAAGCAATGAACGCGATACAGCAGCCCCTACGATTCCTCCTCGTCTTCGGCCTATGTCTCGGCGGAGCATGTGCTCAGGAGTCAGCCACTGCTCTCGAGTCTACCGAGCGCATCGTCGCCGGCGGGCAGGATGACGCGGTGACCGTGCGACACCTGCAGCTGCGCGGCAGCCAAGTGGACATCGGCCACCGGCTGGCAGAGATTGCCGTCGAACGCCACGGCTTCGCGCCCGCGTCGGGGAAAGACGTGGCGAAGCGCCTGAGCTTCTACCAACAAAAGTATCCATCCCACTTCGCACGGACCCAGGGAGCTCGCGCTTACTTTGACAAGCAGGGCCTGGAAGGGGACCCGAGTATCCTGCCGTACAACTTCCCCCCCGCCTTCGGTTGCTCGGTGGTGTACTACCCGCCGGAGTTCAACGCGCAGGGCCATGGCATCCTGAGCCGCAACTACGACTTCACCACCGGCACCTGGACCGGCGAAGCACCCTCGCCGGCGAATCCACGCACCACAGGGGATGTCTACGTGATGGAGGTCTACCCGGACCGGGGCTATCCATCCCTCACTCTCTGCAGCTATGAACTGCTCGGCGGAGCCCTCGATGGCATCAACTCGGAAGGTCTGACCGTCGCCATCCTCACCAACGATCCAACTGGGACCCGCCAGCCAACGGGAAACTGGCGTCCGGGATTGAGCGAGGTAGAGATCGTGCGCTTTCTCCTGGAGACCTGCGCCAACACGGAGGAAGCGCGGGAAGCTCTCGAGTCTGTCGCCTTCTACTACTGGCTCCTTCCCTGCCACTACATCATCGCCGATGCGGAGGGCGACTCCTTTGTCTGGGAGTACTCGGCGGATCTTAGCGAGCGCTACCTCACCGAAGGCGAGGGCGAGGTGCAATGGGTGACCAACCATCCGGTGCATCCCCATCCGACGGCCGGATCGATCCCGGCAACTTTGGATGGTAACAGCTACCAGCGTTTTCGCAGGCTGGACAGGGAGATTGCGGCTGCTCCGATGGAGCGAAGCCTCCGTCACATTCGGGAGGCGAATCTCTGTGTGCGTGCCATGGCCGACAAGGCCGTCCCGGAGCGCACTCTCTGGTACGCGATCTACGACAGCACCGATCTCTCCTTACAGATCGACTTCTACCTGGGTGAGGATCCGGAGCCGAGCAAGGATCGACGCAGCGAGGCCATACGCTTTCAGCTGGAGAGGTGAACTCTAATCCCGCCGCTCGGGCTCGTTGCCGTACTCCGGCTTCCAGATGAACAAGCGGTGCTCCGGGTCGATGATCAGGTCTTCTACTTCTCCGCTTACGACGAGCTCGATCTCTGTCTCCCAGCCTTCGATCTCCACCAACTGATCGCTCTCAGTACCATCCGCTAGGATGAGCCGCACATCCACGCGCAGGTGATAGGGCTTGCCGCGCTGCTCCTGGACGATGCGCAGCTTCACCTTGCCATCCCCGACCGCTTCGAACTCGGCCTCGAGGACGGGGGCGCCTTTGCGATCCAACCACTGGGACAAGAACTCGGACATCCTGGCCGATTCGGGTGCAGCTTTGGTGTAGGCCGCGCGCACATCGTTGAGGGACATGGCCCTGCCGGTGAAGTCGGCGATGAGACCGCGCATGGTAGAGAAGAAGATCTCGTCCCCCAGCCTTCGCCTGAGCATGTGATAGAACCAGTGCCCCTTGGCGTCCGAAAGGTCATGCTGCCAGCCACCACTACCTAACTGTGCGAGCGGCATGTCATTACCCTCGCTGGCCATTTGAAAGTAGCCCTTGGCACATTGTGCGCTGGAGTAGCCTCGGCGCGAGAAGCGTAGAAACTCGGTCATGGCCTCGTAGCCTTCGATCTCTTCGATGGCGACGACGGCGCCGTACTGGGCGAGTGACTCATCGCAGAGGATGCCCCCGGGACCGGTGGAATTGACCAGGTTGCCCCACCAGGCATGGGAGGCCTCATGGGCAAAGAGGGGGAGGTTGGCGCCAAACTCGAAGGCCCCGGATTCGGCCATGATGAAGCCCTGCTGCGAGGCCGCGTACCAGAAGACCTTGTTGTTCGGCACTTCGACGATGGCGTAGTTCGAGTATGGGAACTCACCGAAGCGCTGCTCCATGGCAGAGATAGCCGCGGCGAGGGAGCGAGCCTGCACTTCCGCACCATCCGACTTTTCCGAGAGGAGGTAGACCGCGAACTCGCGACCATCCACTTCCTGACTGCCTTCGATGAAGGGGCCAGCGGCGAAGGAACGGGCGTAGGAGTTCTCGAGCTCCCAGGTCTCTTCGTTGCCGCCCTCCCCTTCCTCGCTCATGACCCGGCTGCCATTGCTGACTGCCATCCAACCGCTCGGCATGCGAAAGGTGGTCAGACCCGGCGCAGCCGCGTCGGCCACCTTGGAGTTCTCGCCCGGAGCCGGTAACGGAATGGGATACCAACCGCCAACCCAACGGGCCAAAGCGATGTCTTGATCCACCATGCAGGCACCTGAGTTCTGCACACTGTGCCAGGTAAAGCTGATCTCGATTTGCTCGCCCTCTTCCGCCGGCTCAGCAAGGGAGAGCATGGCGACTCGACCTTCCGGCCTTTCTTTGACGAGTAGATCGATCTCGGCTTCGCTGCCTTCGGGTCCGCTCAGGGAGAGGAACTCCATGTCCGGGTCCTTGAAGTTCAGGAAGAGGCCCGGACCCTCGGAAGACTCGAGGGACAGTTCCAGAATCATCTGCCCCTTGGCCTCGAGCTTGCCCAGCTTTGGCAGCAGCTTGATGTCCAAGTCGAGCTGCTGCATTCGCCAGCCGCCGCCACGAGCCTGGAGTTCATTGCGGCTCAAAGTCTGTGCAGACAGGAGACCGCTGAGAAATGCGGTTAGAAGGGTGATGGCAAGATTTCGGATCATGGGGGTCCTCGTGGAAGCTCAGGTGTACGGGTGCCAATCCAATCTGTTGCATTAATTCCAACAGACCTGCTAGACTGAGTAGGTGGCCAAAGGATCCGCCCTCAACAACTCTCAGGACCGCAAGGCAGACCGGGTCCTCACCCACTGCCTGTATCGCATCGCCACAGGCAAGTGGGGACCGGGAGAAAAGCTCCCTTCCGTACGTGCCGCCGAAGGGGAGTGGGAGGTTGATCGGCGGACGGTTCTCGAAGCCTATCGCCGACTGGAGGAGAGCGGCCTGGTCACCTGTGCGGATCGGGCGGGCTACTTCGTATCCAGGGGCAGCGAGCTCGGTCGCATCTCGAAGCATCGCGAAGTCCTCGGCAAGCTCTTCGCACGCTGGCAGGATGAGCTGCACGCGGAGACCGGTCTCTCAGCTCTGGGCACCTTTCGCTACTTCGCCCAGTTGGCCGCCATCCAGGCAGGCGAGAGTCCGGACTGTGCCTTCGTCGAGTGCACGAGCACCCAGGCGCAGGGACACTGCGAGGAGATCGGCCGCCGACTCGGCGTGCCTGTCCTCCCCCTGACTCTGGAGGAGATCGAGAACGAACCCGAGAAGATCCCTGCCTCCCTGCGCAGTCTTCTAGTGAGCAGTTTCCATCTCGGCGATCTGCGCCGTCTGAAGCGACCGAAGAAGATCCCCCTGCTACCGGTGCCGATCGAGGTGGCCCCCACCAATCTACCCAAGCGCAGCAAGACCAAGCCCTCGGCGGTGCTCTTCGATGCAGATGACGAACAGGCCCACGACATCGCCGACGACCTGCGCGAACTGCATCCAAATCTGAGCCTGCGCTCCAAGGCGCTCAGGGACAGCTCGCGTGAAGGGGTCGAGGCGGCGGTGAAACACTGGCAGAGCAAAGCTCCCAGTTCGCAAATCGCCCTTCTCTCCCCAAGAATCTGGGGCCGCCTCGATTCCAAGCTGCAGAGCAATCGCCGCCTGCGGGAGGTGACCTTCCGCATCCGCGAAGAAGCCTGGTCGAGCATCGCCGACAGCATCGGGCTTCCCTTGGGTGTGCTCGGCACGGGATAATCCTCGCCATGTCAGTCAAGGTTCTCGGCTTTCCCTGGGATGAGATGTCCTCGTACCTGCGTGGTCCCGCAGAAGCACCTGCTCGCATCCGACAGGTCATGGCCTCGGGCTCGAGCAACCTTTGCAGCGAGGACGGTCTGGATCTGGCTGCCAGCGAAGACTTCGAGGTGCTCGGTGACCAGCCCATCGAAGCGGGCGAGCAGGCAGTGGCGCAGATCGAGGCTACGGTTCGCGAGTTTCTCGGCCGCGGCCATCGCTTGCTATCCCTGGGCGGCGACCACGCGATCACTTACCCGATCCTTCGCGCCTATGGGCGCAAGTTCCCGCAGTTGAGCATCCTGCACTTCGACGCGCACCCGGACTTGTACGAGGACTTCGAGGGCAATCGCCTCTCCCATGCCTGCCCTTTTGCGCGCATCATGGAAGAAGGCCTGGCCCAGCGACTGGTGCAGGTCGGCATCCGCACCATCAATGCGCATCAACAGGCGCAGATCGAACGCTACGGCGTAGAAGTGATCGAAGCCCGCAAGGTCGAGCGTCACATGCACATGGAGTTCTCCGGACCGGTCTATCTGAGCTTCGATCTCGATGGCATCGATCCGGCGGAGGCACCGGGAGTGTCCCACCACGAACCCGGTGGCATCAGTCTGCGTCAGGCCCTGGACATCATCCAGAAGATCAAGGCACCGCTCGTGGGCGCGGACATCGTCGAGCTAAACCCGAAGCGCGACGATCACGAACGTACGGCGGCCCTTGCCGTCAAGTTGCTCAAGGAGATCGGCGCGCGCATGCTCACCACCCCGTTGAGCAAGGTCGAAGCTGAGAACTAGTAGAAGGCGACGATACGCAGGGGCCCGCCACTACCATCTTTGATCTTCATGGGCAGGGCGATGACCGTCGCACCCTTGGCCGGCAGCTGATCCAGGTTGGCCAGATTCTCGAAGCCGGAGATGTTCGCCTTGTACAAGACCCGGTGCGAGTGAAAGAGCCGCGAGGCGCCGTGGTCGATACTCGCTGTGTCGATGCCGATGGCGTCGATGTCCCGCTCCTCCACCAACCAGGTGGCAGCACTCGGATGCACGCCGGGAAAGTGCAGCTTGAGCGTCGCCGCTTGCCCGAGCTCAGCACTGCCCAGGTACCCTTCCCGGTCCGGCCAGAAACGACCGAAACCGGTGCGCACCAGGATGATCGCCCCGACCGGGATCTTCCCATGCCTCGCCTCCCAGTCCTGCAGGTCCACCACCCGCATCTGATAGTCCCGATTGCCCGACGCCTTCTCGGAGATGTCCACCACCACCGCCGGGCCGACCAGCTTCTCGATGGGAATCGCATCGCTGGTCCAAGCGCCCTCGGCGAAGTGCACCGGCGCGTCCAGATGCGTGCCACCATGCTCGGCGGCGGCAAAGCTGTTGGCCTCGTACCAGTAGCCGTTCTCATTCATCCCCTTGCTGTCGACCTTGAACTCGAAGCCGGCAGCGTTCGGCCAGTAGATAGTCTCAGGCGAGAATGCGTAGCTGAGATCGACCCAGGTCCGCTTGCTCAGATCCTTCTCCACCATGTGACAGGATGCGAAGGTGAGTAGGACGGGGATAGCAACCAGGAAGAAGCGTCGGTGCATGGGGATGATTCCCCGGGGCAGCGCAATCACTGCGCGCCGATGGTGCCGAGACCGGCGTTGCTCACACTGATTCCGAAGCCATTGGCCTGAGCATCGAAGGCGAAGGCCTGGACAGTGAAGTTGCCCCCGACGAAGGCTGAATCGTTGGGTACTTCGAGTTCCCAATGAGCCACGCCAAACTCGCTGAGGATGAACTTGGTCAAACGCGCGTTGATGAGCAGGTTGCAACCGGTCATGCCGATTATGGACAGGTCGAGAGGCAGGTTAGCGCCGCGAAACATCGAGTCCGTATCCCCGAGAAAACCAAAGACCGCCGACTTCTGAAGGGGTGGCAGGTTGGAGATCTGCAGTACGAACTCGCTGCCAATCCAAGGCAGTGAATCGTCCAAGGGCTCCAGCAGCGGCACCCCTACCGATCCACGGCAGCCAGAGCCGAAGCTCTCGAAGGCGGCGCTTTCCATGGCGCCATCGAGCTTCGTCACCCGCCTGCCCGGCATGCTCAGCAGAATCAAAGAAGACAGGATCAGTGAAAAGACAGCTGTGGATCGCTTCGTGCTCATGGGACTCCCTGGGAGAGCTGACTGCTAGACCGGCCGACGGGTCGCTCAATCCTTGGGCGGTGCTGGGTGTCCCTGTTGTCTTGTCTCGCCCTGGCGCCCGACCAGGCCGACGGTATCTTGCAAAGTTATCCACAAGATTCCAAGTGAATGTCATTTCTAAACTTAGAGCCGGAGTTATTCACAAGCCCGGGCCAAGCGGCAGGGCTGGGGCGGCCCGGGTCTGGACCTGCTGAAAGTCGGCAGCCAGGAGCTCGGCGATGGTGGCGGCGATCTGCGCTCCCGTGACCGCCTCTCCGCGCGTTCCCCTGGGAAAAACGCCCGGGCCCATGGCCGCAATCCATATGCGGTCGCAGCCCTTCACCAGGGCCCCATGCTCAGTCCACTGGCCGAGCTCCCCACGGCCATGGTCGGTGGTGACGATGATGCTCGTCCGGTCTCGATAGGCGGGCATGGACTGGATCTTCTGCCAGAGGCGCTCGATGAAGGCATCGGTTCTCCGAGCAGCATCCAAGTATAGGTCGTAGCGACGCTCATGACCCCACTCATCGGTCTCATCGAAGGCCACATGCAGGAGCCGCGGTTGCTCTCGCTCCAGGTACAGAAGAGCGGCATCGAGGGTCAGGGCATCGAAGCAGGCAGTCGGCCAAATGTGCGGTAGGCCGGCCATGCGTTCGTTGTGCTGGCGAACGCTCGCATCCTCTTCGCCACCGAGCATGGGAGTCCAACCGGCCTGGGCAAAGACGCCCTGCTCCGCGCTGTCGTGAATCCACGGCAAGACATCCCATGACGCCACAACCCCGACGCGCCCAGCGAAGTCCGGCTGCTGATTCATATAGGCAAAGACCGTCGGATTCGGATTGGGCTTCCTGTCATTGGCACGCACCCGTGGATCGGCAATGCCGCAGAGCATCTCCGCATAGCCCGGGTAGGAGAAGTTGAGGGCATTGCTCATCCGCGCGGGGGCCGCTGCATCCTCGCCAAAGACCACCCCCGCCGGGGCCAACTGGGTCCAGAGGAAAGGTAGGAGCAAGTTCCTGCGCTCCATCGCCGTCTCTCGCAAGTAGCGGTTGCTTGTCGCTGCCGGGTCCTGCACACCACCGATCTCTGCATCGATGAGCTCCGCCTGCGCACCACCGAAGAACTCCTGCCAGCGCAGCCCATCGATGGTCACCAGCAAGAGGTTTTGCGGTCGCTCGGGCGGGAGAGTCCGGCAGGCCGCCAAGGCGAGGAGGAGAATCGTCACTGAGCTGCGCAGCATGGCTGGATGCTAAGCCAGGGAAGGCCCGAATCCCTTAGGATGTTTGCTCCCGCTCCCTCACCTCCCCCCACCATGAAGACATGCCTCCCCCTGCTCCCTCTGCTGGGAGCTCTCCTGCTCGTCAACGATCTCCGCGGCCAGCAGACGAGCGAGAAAACCGCCTTCACGGTCGATGACCTGCTCAACATTCGCAGCCCCCGCCCCCAGGCCTTCAGCCCGAACGGCCATTGGCTCGCCTATAGCCTGGGATCCCAGCGCGACCGCATCGGCATCGACAACTATCGCTACGGTGACCCGAGCTACGAACGGCCCGCCCTCGCCGAATACCTGATCGTCGATACCAGGAGCGGCGAAGCGACTCCCCTCTACCATCATCGCGAGAACCTTCGCGGCATGAGCTGGTCCCCGGACAGCAGCAGGCTCGCCTATCTGATCATGGCGGCCAATGGCCTCGAAGGTCGGATCTTTCATCGCGAGAGCGGCGAGTTCGAGAGCTTTCAGCCACCGGCGGGCAGCATCTTCGCTCATGACAACAGTCCTGCGTGGCTGCCGGATGGGAGTGGCCTGCTCCTCGCCCTGCGCCGCGCGAGCTGGGCCGAGGATGTGCAGGATGAATTCGAGGCACTGACCGCCGGGCCGGTGGTCGTCTTCTCCAGCGAGAAGCCTTTTCTCGCCTGGGAGGAACTGCGACGCATGTCCCTGCAAAAGTCTCTGCATGTGCACGATCTACAGAGCGGCGAGTACCGACAAATCCTCCCGGAGATGAACCTGCGCAGCTTCGCGCTTTCCGAGGACGGCAAGCTCCTGCGCTATGAAGAGGACAATACGAAAAAGACCAGCTACGAAGTGATCTTCGGCGCCGACGCGAAGCTCAAGCTGATCCCAATCGACGGTGGCGAGCCAAGGGAGATCATCCCCTCCACCCGCAAGCGCCGCACGACCTGGGCCAGGGACGGTCGCCACTATGCCTTCGCGGAGAAGGGCGATCTGTTCCTCGCTTCAGTTGATGATGCAGAGCCGCGACGCTTGACCGGCGAGGAGAAGACTGACGAATCTGCCGAGGAAGAAAAAGGCGAAAACGCGTCAGAGGATGAAGACAAGGAAAAGCAGGAGCGCTTTTCCATTGCAGGCCTAAGCCCCACAGGAAAATGGCTCCTGGCGAGCAGTAAGCAGGGGCAGTCGCTCATCGACACAGCAAGTGGCGAGCGCCGGCTAGTCCTTCCCAGCGACGAAAAGGACAAGCAGGCGCCGCGTCATCGCCTCGCAGCCTGGGTTCCGGATGGCAGCGGCTTCTACCTGAGCTACGCCTCGCGCCGCGAGTGGCTGCGTGGGCTAATGAAGTACGACATAGAGAAGGATGAACTCGTCGACCTGGTCAAGGACGGGAACAACTACGGCAGCTTCCAGGTCGCCAAGAGTGGCGAGCGCGTCGTCTTCTCCCGCAACGCCGGTAACCGCCCGGCTGACCTCTATGCCAGCGATCCGGATCTCCGGCAGCTGCAGCAGCTGAGCACTGCCAACCCCTTCCTGGAGACCCGCAAGCTGGGCAAGACCGAGCTGATCAGCTATCTGGACGTGGATGGGGAGGAACTCAATGGCGTGCTCTACTACCCTGCCGAGTACGATCCAGGCCGGAGCTACCCCACCATCGCCCTGGTCTACGAGGAGTTCTTCGACGATCGCTTCCGCGGCAACATCAGCCACCTGACCGCCAACGGCTACGCGGTGATCCAGCCTTCCGTCCGTCTCGAGACCGGCTATCCCGGCGAGGCATGGCTCAAGGGTGTTACCGCAGCGGTCAACAAGCTCATCGAGATGGGCATTGCCGACCCGCAGCGCCTCGGCCTGCAGGGCACCAGCTACGGCGGCTACGCCACCAATCTGTTGATCACGCAAACCAAGCGTTTCAAGGCAGCTATCAACGTCTCTGGCAAGGTCAACATGGTCAGCTTCTATACGGACAGCCCACGCCTAGGCGTGCGCAACATCCATGCACCTGAGAACAGCCAGGACCGCATCGGCGCCACTCTCTGGGAGCAGCCACAGAAGTACCTCGCCCATTCGGCGATCATGGACGCGGACCGCATCGAGACCCCCCTGCTCCTCATCACCGGGCAGCAAGATCACAATGTCCCCGACCGGCAGGCCATGGAGATGTACTTCGCCCTCAGACGCCTGGGCAAGACCGTCGATTGGGTGCGCTACGTCAATGGTGGCCACGGCACACCCACCAGCACGGTGGCGGAGGTGCATGACTATTACCGACGCATCCTGAACTGGTATGACAAGCATCTGGCAGTTGTAGACGAAGAAGTCGACACTGGCAGGGTCGTCGGCAACGGCCACTGAGTCCCATGAAGAACCCTGCAACTCTCTCCCTCCTCGCCATTCTCTCTTTCTCCTGTTCCACCGGCTCGGCGCCGTCCATCAACCAGATGGATTGGAATCGCTACTACAACAGCAGCGAGACCGCCAGCATCATGCGTAATTACGCAAGGCGCTACCCGAACCTCGCGCGCATCACGAAAATCGGCGAGAGCTACAAGGGCAAGGATCTCCTGGTCATGGAGATCAGCAACCGCAGCAAGGGCGACCCTGCGGAGAAGCCGGCCCTCTACGTCGATGGCAACATCCATTCGGGCGAGCTCACCGGCTCCTCGGTCACGCTCTATCTGATGGGGCATCTTCTCGAGGGCTACGGCGATGATCCGGGGATCACTGCCCTCCTCGATTCGCGCACCTTCTATCTGCGCCCCAAGTTCAATCCTGATGGAGCGGATCTCGCTCTCGAACAGGATCTCAGTGCGCGCAGCACCATCCGGCCATACGACAATGACGGCGACGGCCAGAAAGACGAAGATCCGGAAGACGACCTGAACGGCGACGGCTTCATCACCCAGATGCGCATCCTCGACGAGGACGGCTCATTCATGGTGAGTCGGCGTGACCCGCGAGTGCTGCTGCCAAGAACTGAGGGCGCCACTGGTCCCTTCTTCAACCGCATGACTGAAGGCATCGACAACGACGGGGACGGCCGCTTCAACGAGGACGGTCACGGCGGACTCGACATGAACCGCAACTTCCCACGTAACTGGGCATTGACCTACAAGCAGCCCGGAGCCGGTCCCTTTCCCCTCTCCGAGCCGGAGACCTATGCCACGGTGAAGTTCATCGATGCGCACCCGAACATCACCGGCATCGTGCACAACCATACCGCCGGTGGCTTTGTCTACCGCCTGCCCTCCGCCTCCGATCCTGCGCTCTTCAACAAGAACGATCTATCCCTCATCGAGCTGCTTGGGGCCGAATACACCCGCGACACCGGCCGCCCGGTGCGCCCCAGCTCCACGCACGCCACCAACCATCGCTACGGCACCTTGATCAGTTGGGCCTACTGGGACCGAGGCATCATAGGCTGGGTTCCCGAGTACTGGCCCGGACTGGGCGCCGATCTCGAAGGCACAGCGGAAGCACAGGAGATGGAAAGGCTGCGCATCGACGACGAGAATCTCGGTGGTGCCTACTTCGTCGAGTGGACAAACGTCGAGCACCCTCAACTCGGCCAGGTGGAGGTCGGTGGATGGCGAACTCGCTTCACCCGCCAAAACCCGCCAGCCGAAATGCTGCACGTAGAATGCGCCATGCAGATCCCCTGGATCCTCTACCTGGCCAGGCAGTCGCCCATGCTCGAGATGCAAGACCTGCAGCTACAAGGCATGGGGGACGGCAGATTCGAACTGAAGGCCGGCGTGCACAACATCGGTTTTATGCCAACCAATCTGACCGAACGTGGCAAGGAAGCAGAGGTGGTTCCGCCTGTCTACGCCATCGTCGAGCTAGAAGGCGCCGAATTGGTGGAGGGTCGCGCCCGCTTGGACCTAGGTCATCTTGCCGGCAGCCACCAGACTGGTGATCGCCCGCGTTCTGCAGAAGCACGCTGGGTGCTGCGCGGCACCGAAAGCCATGCCAGCGTGCAGGTGACCTTCGTCTCCGCCAAGGGTGGCAGCGTTCGCAGTGCCCGACTCGATCTCAGCGCCAGGTGATTCAAGCCGGCTTCGGCCGGCGCGCACGCCCGCGAATCGTCGAACGCACAAGGCCAGGGCCCTTGGGCATATCGTCTCGCCGAAGCTCTTCGATCTCGAAACCGGCCCGGCGCATGCCTTCTTCAGTCTGCCGGGTGAGGTGGCAGTTGCCCATGACGCGTTTCCAAAGGGGCTCGAGCAAGCGCTGCCAGCGATCGCTGCGCGGCGGCAGATGGCCAACGTGTTCCAAGAAGTAGTAGACCCCACCGGGCTGAAGCACGCGGAAGATCTCTCCCAGGCAGGCACTGGGATCCCGCACCGAACAGATCACCAGGGTCGCCGCTACAAACTCCATGGACTGATCCGGCAGAGGGATCTTCTCCGCCGCATAGTCAGCGACTTCGATTCCTCTGCCGCGCATCGCTCGCACCCGGTCCGCCAGGCGAACTCGCATGTGTGGATCCGGTTCGCTCAGGTAGAGGGAGCTGACCTTCTCACCGTAGTGATCCAAGTTGAGCCCGGTGCCAGCACCTAGCTCCAAGCCCTTGCCGGCGGCATTCGCTAGCAACTTACGGCGCCACTCACGGACCCCCGCTTCCTCCGAAGCAGCGGTCACCCGATCATAAAACCTGGCCATGAGTCGCCCCATGGGCGCAGCATATCGGAGCAGGAGGAGTTGGCCACAAAAGGTGGCACCAGGCTGCGTACTAGGCGACCATGTCCGCGGGGATGCAGCCAGCCGCTCAACCCTGCCTCGCATGAAAGCCAACCACGCCATTCTTAGCTGCCTGCTCCTGCTCTCCGCCTGCTTGGGCGGGCCCGACTTGAACAGCCGACCGCTCATCGTCCCGCAAAACAGCGGCTCGGACGCCAGCCTGCGCGGCCTTTGCGCAGTCAACACCAAGGTGGCCTGGGCAAGCGGTTCTGGCGGCACCTTCCTGCGCACGGTGGATGGCGGCGAGAATTGGCAGCAAGGTCGCGTTCCCGGTGCAGAAGACCTGGACTTTCGCGACGTGCAGGCCTTCGACTCCCAGCGTGCTCTCCTCCTCAGCGCCGGACAACCAGCGCGCATCTATGGCACCAAGGACGGCGGCAGCAGCTTCACCCTTCTCTATGAGCACGAGGATCCGGCGGCCTTCTTCGACGCCATGGCCTTTTGGAACCAACGCGAAGGCATCGCCTTCAGCGACCCGGTACAGGGCAAGTTTCTGATCCTCCGCACCTCCAACGGTGGCGAGAACTGGTGGGAAGTCCCCTCCGATCAACTGGTCCCACCCCTGGCCTCGGAAGCAGGCTTTGCCGCCAGCGGCACCTGCGCAACTGTTGGTCCCGGACGTCGCGCCTGGATCGGCACCGGCGGCGGCGCTGCCCGCGTCCTCCGATCAGTGGACGGTGGACGCAGCTGGACCGCGGCAGCCACCCCCCTCGGTCAAGGGATCCCCTCAGCAGGAGTATTCTCTCTGGCATTCCGCGACAGCAGTCGCGGCATCGCCGTCGGCGGCAACTACCAAGACCCGCCAAACCCGAAGAGCAACATCGCGGTCAGCGACGACGGCGGTGCCAGTTGGCGAAACATCACCGGCACGTCCCCCCGCGGCTACCGATCCTGCGTTGCCTGGGTCCCTCAGCAGGGTGGCAACACGGTTTTTGCCATCGGCCGGTCTGGTTCCGACTTCAGCCGCGACGGCGGCGAGAGCTGGCAGCCCTGCAGTGACGATGGTTACTACGCGGTCAGCTTCGCCGCCGATGGCTCCGGCTGGGTCGCCGGCGCCAATGGTCGCATCGCCCGAGTCGAGTGGCGCTGATCGCCCTCAGTTCTCGCGATTTGGATAGGTAATATGGGATCCCGTCAGCTTATTCGCTGACCCATTCGTGGGCGCAGGCACGGCAAACGAATTCTACTGATCCAGGTCGAAGCGGTGGCCCGAAGAAGAGAGTCTTCATCCAAGCGCGGAACGATCGAGGCCTGATCCGATTGGAACCGCATCCCGGGCAAAGCAAACGCTCGCGCTTCAAGTCCGGATAGATGATCTCGATAGCGCGCTCGCGATCACTCTCGGCGACGCAGAGTTTGACGCCCCCAACAGCGGCGCCGTAATAGACCCCGTCTCCTCCCATGTGTTCGTCCTGAAGCTGAGAGGGGATGCCTTCACCTTCCAAACGCAGGCGATCGATATGAGCGAGTGATCTATCGGCGTAGCTGGCGATGACGATCATCATTACCCAGAATAGTCAAGTTGGCGATTTCGCGACAGGCAGGCCGCCAGCAGCTGGTGAACTAGAGCCAGGCTCCATACTCTCAGCCCATGCGCAAGCTCGTCATGATGGCGCTGGTCTTCGCCTCGGCCTGCGCGCCGGAGGAACAAGGCGAGGTCGTGTCCCGACCTGAAGTGACTGCGGACATGCGCGCCGCGATGATCCGACAAGACGAACTCCAGCAACTCTTCGACCAAGCCCCCCAGACGAAGGAACTACAAAGTTCGGAGACGGCAGGATCCGCCAACTGGCCCGGGGACTACCGCCGCATGGACTTCGACCTCCTGCGCCGCTTCCACCAGACCCCAGGGGCCATGCGCGCCGCCTTTCTACTACGTCACCAGGTACTCAACCCGCGCGACCAGCCCCTGGACGATGCGCAGATTGCAGCGCTCGAAGAGCTGGTGCCCTCTCGCGCTCGCCTTCTTCGGGCCATGCATGAGAATCTGAACGATCTCCGAAGAGCCGAGGCCAAGGCGAGCTTCCCGGAAGAGCAGCGCCCCTCCCGCGAAGTCGACGCGGTCATCAGGGCCCTCGGAATCCAATTCCTCGCCGAAGTCGCCCAGTTCTTCGAAAGCCATGGCTTCGTCACTGCGGAAGAACTCGCGGAGCTCTTGGATGCGGCGACCAGCGGCCGCTGAAAGCAAGTCGGGCAAGAATGTTCGACGGATCCTCGAACTGAAGCGTCTACCCGTCCTTAGCCCGATCCAGAGGAGACCCATGTCCACGCCAGAATCCATCCAAGCTCTCCAAGTCCGCATCCATCAGCTCGAAACCCGCTCGCGCCGAGCCTGGCTCATGGGCGGCCTCGCTCTCCTCCTCGGCATCGGCATCGCTGCCCGACCGGCTCAGAATCCGGATGTCCTCTACGCCCGCGGTCTGGTCATCGTCGACGAGGAGGGTCGGGAACGCATCCTCATCGGCGCGCCCCTGCCGGAGGCGAAGCACCGCATCCGCACGGACATGGACAAGGTGAAAGCCGCCTGGGGTGAGCGCTTCGGCGGCCAGCTCGATTGGTATGAGAATGTCCGCCATGACACTGTGGGCATGCTCGTCATCGATGAGAAAGGCTACGACCGCATTGCAATCGGTGATCCGGTCCCAGATCCGCCGAACGGACGACGCATCGACAATGGACCGGGTATCGCCATCAATGATGGCCAAGGCTTCGAGCGCTCTGGCTGGAGCTACTTCGACGAGCGCGACCAGATGGGTTTCGGCCTGGATCGCGCCTCTGGCGAAGGCATCAACATGTTCCTGCTCAAGGACGGGACCACCGGGATCCTGCTGAGAAACGAAGACAGGTCGCATCAGGTCTTCCTCGGCTATGCCCCGGCTGCGAGCCCCTTCACCGGCTTCGAGAAGATGCTCAACGGCCTTCTGCTGCTGGACGACAGTGGGCCGAGACTACTCATCGATTCGACCGGCAGCGAACCAGGACTCGAACTCCATGACCAGGACGGCGACCTGGTCGAATCCATCTGGCGCTGAGAGACTGAACTCGGGCGGGGCAGTCTCGACTGGTGATTGCGAGCCCGGCTTCGTACTCTCAGGGAGATGACGAACCGGACGGCGCTGGAATTACGGGCGATTGGCGCCGGCTTGGAGCGCTATCACTGGGTCGCCGCCCTGCTCCTCGTCGGCCTGGGGCTGGCTCTGCGCCTGGGCTCCTTCGATGAGTATTGGGTCAACGCCGACGAGGGCATCTACCTCAATGCGGCCAGCGGAGACTGGGCCCGCCTGCAGGATCTCATCCTCACTAATGCGCATCCACCGCTCTTCTATCTGATCCTCTTCGGCATGAGCGTCCTCTCCGACGACTATGTCTGGCTGCGGATCCCCTCGCTGCTCTGTGGTTGCCTGGCCATTCTAGCTGTGCACCTCCTGGCTCGTCGAATCGCCGGTTGGCCCGCTGGCCTCTTCGCTGCAGGCATGCTCGCCATCTCACCGGCAGGGATCATGCTCTCACAGGTGATCCGCCCGTATAGCATGCTCCTGGCAAGTCTGAGCTTCGCAATCTGGTTGCTGCTCTGTGAATTGACCGAGCCGCAGAGAAGGCAACGCATCGGCTATGTCCTGCTCATCTGCAGCAGCCTGCTCCTGCACTACAGCGCGATCATCCTTCTTCCGGGCATCGCGGCCTGCATCCTGCTGGCGCGAGTCTCGGGCCAGATCGACGGCGCCAGGTTTCGGCAACTGAGCCTGCTGCAATTGCCCGCCGCCCTGATCACCGCCGGACTGATACTGCTGCACATCGTCCCTGAGCTCATGGGCAGCGAACTGCAAGCGCTGGCCCGGGATGACGGTTGGCTCGAGGGTTTCTATCCCGCTAGTTTCGACGCAGTCTGGGAAGACCTACTCGGCATTCTCGCCTACTGCTTTGGCTCCGAACTGATCGGGTCCGCTCTACTACTCTTCCTGATCGGTCTGCTCATGCCCTTGGCGCAAGCTCGCAGCGCGGTGCTCGGGCTGCTGCTCGGCAGCCTGCTGGCGGCTATTGGCCTGGCGGCATTCGGACTCTATCCCTTCGGGCCGACTCGCCATGCGATCTACCTGATGCCCCTGCTGCTCCTGTCCATGTCCCTTGTCATCGGCAGGGCCTATGCCCTCGGCCTGCGTCGGGCCTGGCCCTTGGACCTCTGCATCCTGCTCATTCTGCTCTTCCCCGGGATCAGCAATTCCTTGCTCGGTGCCCAGGAGGTCGAGGTCTCCATGCGGCAGGAACAGAGACTACGCCCAGAAACCATTGCCGCAGCCCTACGCATTCTCGACTCTCAGGCGGAGAGCGAGGGGGTGATTCTCATGGATCAACGCTGCTTCAACACTCTGGCCCCGATTCTTGGCGAGGCCGCAGATGCCTCATTCGCAGGCCTGAGCAGCAGAGGCTATCAGAGCTTTGCCTGGCAGGGATGGACAGTCGTAGTGAGCGAGTCCTGGGTGATCACCGCGAGCCATGCCAATTCCGAGCGTGAGGATCATCTGCTGAAACTCCTGGAGAAGGTCGCTGCAGGCAGCCCGGAGATCCCCCTTGCGGATCAGCAGCGGGTGCTCATCCTTGCTGACGGACGGATCCCGAGAGTCGTGCAGGACTTTCTCAGCCTGCTCCCTGAGAGCGAATCCGGAGGCGCTCTCATCCTCGCCAGTCACAACCTGACCAGCTTTCACGTCTTCGCCATCGATATGCGGCGCTACTTGGAACTGATGAACTGAGCTCGACGCAAAGGGCTTCAGTACGGAATCGGCAGCTCCGGGAGGATGACCCCCATCTGCTGCACATAGGTCTCCCAGTAAGCCATGAGTAGGTCCCTCTCTTCCTTGAAGCGCTCGGCAAGGTCTAGGGTCTCGCCAGGATCGTGAGCGAGATTGAAGAGTTGCCAACGCCCAGCCCCCAGGGGCGACGTGTTGAAACTGAGCTTCCAGTCACCCTGTCGAATCGCCCGCCGGCCGAAGAGTTCCCAAGCCATCACTTCGTCCACATCGTGAATGCGAGCGGACTCCCCTGCCAGGAGGGGCACCATGCTGCGGCCGAACATAGGCAGGGCTTCCAGGTCGCGATCGGCCGGAACGATTGGCGGCACCTCGGCCAGCTCGAGAATGGTCGGCATGAGATCCAAAACGCTGCCGAAGGCGCGGGTCCTGCGTCCACCGACGAAACGCTGGGGCATGTACGCAAAAGCTGGCACGCGAAGGCCACCCTCACCGGCGAAGCCCTTGTACAGACTGAAGATGCCAGTGCCGGCGCGCGCCCAACCGGATCCGTAGTACAGGTACGAGCCCCTTCGCCCCATGTTCTCGAAGCTGTTGTCACAGTTCTCCGCGATGTAACCGGCCAAGCTCGGCCAAACCGCCTGCAAGTCGTGACCCTCCGCACCGTTGTCCGAGAGGAAGAAGATGAAGGTGTTCTCCAGTTCGCCGGTCTTCTCCAGGTGGGCAAACAGCTGTCCAACATACTCGTCCAAGTCACTGACCATGGCAGCGTAGATCTCCATCTTGCGCGCCTCCCTGCCACGTTCCTCTTCATCCAGATCTTGCCAGGGCCGTTGACCGGGAACCGGGTCTGCGGAGAGGGCATCCGCGGGTATCAGCCCGAGACGGCGCTGGGCAGCGATGCGCCGCTGATGCAGGACTTCGTAGCCTTCGTCATAACGACCTGCCTGACGAGCAACCGACTCGGCAGGTGCCTGCAGGGGCCAATGCGGCGCCGTGTAGGACAAATAGCCAAAGAAGGGACGCTCCGAGGCACGACTCGCATCGATGTACTCCATCATGCGCTCGGTGTAGAATCGAGTGGAGTAGAAGTCCGCAGGCAATTCCACCGCTTCGCCATCCTCCAATATGGTCGTGGTCGCACCTGGAAAGAGCGCCATGTCATCGAAGTGACCGGCGCCACCGTTGATGAGGGCGTAGGACTTGTCGAAGCCCCGCGCTGAAGGCCGGCTGTCTTCAGCACCACCCAAGTGCCACTTCCCCGTCATGAACGTGTTGTAACCCGCCGCCTGCAGACCTTCGACGAAGGTTGGCTGATCAGGAAGCAGGTAGGCCGCATAACCAGGCTTGCCCATCTGCTGCGGGGTCTGATCATCGGTCATGGTACCCAAACCCACCAGGTGGTTGTCCCTGCCGGTTAGCAGCATGGCTCGTGTCGGCGAGCAGGTCGATGCCGCATAGAAGTCAGAGAACATGACTCCCTCGCGAGCAAGGGCATCCAAATTCGGTGTCTCGATCTCACTGCCATAGACACCGAGATCCGTGTAGCCAAGGTCGTCAGCCATGATGAGGAGGATGTTCGGCCGCCTGTCCGCCGCGGCCTCTTCAGCAGAACCGGCACAGCCGAGGAAGAGGCTGCAAGCCGCGACAAATAGACCTTGGGTGCAGGATCGGGGCATGGCTGGTTGTGACTGATAAGAGTCTGAGTGAGGGCAAATGCTACAAGCTTGGCCCTCTTCCTTACCCCCATGCCTTGGACCGCTGGCCTGCATTCTCAAGATTCCCCAAAGAGCCCGCCGATGCCTTTGATGGTGAGGTTCACGGCTCGAAGCCGAGGCTGAACCGGGTCCAATCGATGCAGATTGACAAGCAAGAAGTTCACGCGAGTGCGAGGTGCTGAAGTTCTGAGCTCCTTCGGCAAGCAAAGACGCAATCGACGACGCTGCGCCAGTCGCCGCTTCTTCTTCACCTACTTGATCTCACGCCGCGCCACCTGGGGCGCGAAGACGCGACGCAAGGGCTCGCTGGCCAGACGGTCGATCTTCGCCGGCAGCCTGCGCAGATCATTCGGCTCCTAGTCGTCAGCAAGAGGCGGCGCTGACCCGGCCCTTCTGGCATGATGGCCACCCATGAAGCCAGGCCTCGCCCTCACTCTCGCCTCGACTCTGCTACTGCTTTGCACGCCTCTTCTCCAGAGCTGCAAGTCCAAGGAGCCCAGCGAGCGACGCAAACTTCCCCAGCAGGCAGCCAAGGGCATGGTAAGTAGCGCCCACCCCCTGGCCACCGAGGCTGGGCTCGAGATCCTCCGCAAGGGTGGCAACGCCTTCGATGCAGCGGTCGCCGTCGCTGCCGCTTTGAACGTAGTGGAACCGATGATGTCGGGCATGGGCGGCTACGGCACCATCTTGGTCTACTCCGCCAAGGACGGGAGGATTCGCTACCTGGATTCCAGTGGCCGGATACCACAGGCAGTCAACTCGGACCTCTATCGGAAACCAACGCCGGAGTACATGCAGAACCGACGGGGAGCGAAGGCTGTCTCCACCCCTGGCAACGTCAAGGCATGGGAAGCCATGTCCAAGAGCTACGGTCAACTCAGTTGGGCCGAACTCTTCGAGCCTGCGATTCGACTGGCCAAGGATGGTCACCGCATCGACGCTCGTCTGGCCGGCTCCATTGAAAGTGCCTATGGCAGTTTCTCTCCGGAAACCCAAACGATCTTCTCCCGCGATGGTCGTCCCCTGCGAGCTGGCGACAAGCTGACCCAATCGGACCTGGCCAATTCGCTTGGACTGGTGGCACGTGAGGGTGCGGTAGCCTTCTACGACGGTCCTCTGGGGAGCAGCATCGGCGCCAGCATGCAGGCCGCCGGGGGTTTCCTCGCTGTCAGCGATCTACAAGAACATCGCGCCGAGTGGTGGGACTCGATTCATATCGACTACCGCGGCCTCGAGGTGCACGTGCCCTCTCCCCCAGCCAATTCCTTCCCTGCCCTGATTCGGCTCGGGATGATGAGTCGCTACCCCAAGGGATCCATGGCGCACAACAGCCTGCTCTATCTGCATCGCTATGCGGAGGTGACGAAGAAGGGCTTCTGGGACCGGCTCCGCTGGGCAGGCGATCCGGAAGTAGCGCCGCCGCCCTTGGCCATGCTCCTATCCCACCCCTACTGGAACGAAGAAGTGGCCAAGATCGACGACTTGCAGGCCCAGGACTTCGTTCCGCCACGGGACTTCGCCGAAGTGGACGGCAACACGACCCACTTCGTGGTCGCTGATCACTTGGGCAATGTGGTATCAGCCACACAGACTCTGGGCAATGCCTTCGGCAGCCGCATCATGCCAGCGGGAACCGGCATCTTCCTCAACAACTCCCTGGCATACTGCAGCTTCGAGCCCAAGGGCAATCCCATGGACGCGCACCCCGGGCGACGCAAGCTGTCCGGCGATGTGCCAGCCATCATCATGCGTGATGGCCGACCCTGGATCGCTATCGGCACTCCCGGCGGTCATACCATTCCGCAGACCGTGCCGCAGATGATCATGAACCTGGTGGACTTCGACATGAACATCCGGGAAGCCATTGAGGCAGGACGAGTCAGCTTCATGGAGCCAAATACCCTGGCTCTAGAAGCGACGATTCCAAACGAGATTCGCCTCGAACTCGACAGCATGGGGCACCAAACCCGGCAGCTGCGCGCCCTCGGCAATGCCCACGGACTCACCATCGAGTACGACGCCCAGGGCATGCCGCAGCGATTTACCGGCGCATCGGATCCGCGCGGCGCCGGGCTCGCAAAGGGTTACTGATCAAGACCTGCTGATCGAAGCACCAGCGAGACCCTTTCCTCAACGCCAGTCCGCCGCCGCCGGCATGTTCGTCTTGATGTGCGTAGCCATCAGGCGAATCAACTCACCCTGGCTGCGGAAGGGACTCCAACTGTGGCCACCCCTGCCGCCATAGCTGAAGCTGCCGGCAAAGTACGGTTCGGTCGTGGTCATCAAGAAGTCCTCCAGATGCTCCACACCGATGTTGAGATAGAAGTTGTC
>JAJFFD010000093.1 GCA_021776805.1 Planctomycetota bacterium | reverse complement strand
GTCTACGAGGAGCAGAAGATTCCTGTCAGCAGCCTGTCGGAGCGGATCGAGCACGTGGTACAGAGCACCTTCAACGGTCGCCGCATCGTGATCTTCTCGGGTGGTGCAGCCAAGGGCCGTGAAGCGGTGTTGGAAGAGATCTCCGAGATCCACAAGGGTGGCGGCTTCGGTTCCATTATCGGCCGCAACAGCTTTCAGCGCAGCAAGACAGAGGGCATGAAGTTGCTCCGCGACGTGCAGAACATCTACAAGTCCTAGACTAGGTCGTTTGATCTTCCGGCTGCGGGCGCCCACATAACCCCATGCCGGCGCCTAGTAGGCAGATCCACCCGAGGATCATCAGCAGCCCGCCCAGGGGAGTGATCGCCCCGAGGGCGCGTGGGCCCGTGAGCACCAGAAGGTAAAGGCTCCCGGAGAAGATCACCGTTCCCCAGGTGAACGCATGGGCGGCCAAGCTCAGGCAGCGACCGCTCAGGGGTAGCCCTGCGCAAAGCAGAAGGGCCAGGGCGTGGTAGACCTGATAGCGGGCGCCGGTCTCGAAGATCGCCATGTCCTCCGCGCTCAATCTGTCCTCGAGGATGTGGGCAGCGAAGGCGCCGGCGGCGATGCCGAGGGCTCCTAGCAGGGCGCCGGCGGAAATCATGCTGGTCTTCTTCACGGGTTGATCCTGGGGTACTGCTCACGCAGGGCTTCGATGCTCGTTGCGAAGACCTTACGCCGGTCGGCATAGACTTCTTTCCATTCCTCATGCACGGGAACTTCGCGTAGCTGCCTATCCAACCCGAGATCCGCGCGGCAATCCGCGATGCTGTAGTCAGCTTGCTCTTGGCGGCGGTGAGTCCAGCAGGCGTGGATGGCTGCGCCGAGAGCCGCGCTGTCCGCATGGGCGCCGAGATCGACCGGGAGATTGCAGGCGGCGGCGATGATCTCCGACCAGAGCGGACTCTGGCTACCGCCACCGATGAGGCGGATCCGCTTCGACTGCAGACCGAGATCGAAGAGTCGGTCCATGAGCCGAGCGAGGGAGAAGCTGGCCCCTTCGATCGCCGCCCGTAGCATGTATCCGCGAGAGAAGTTGTCCGGGCGCAGTCCGAGGAAACTGCCGCTGCCGCGTGGGAGGTCGGGGCTGCGTTCGCCGGTGAAGAAGGGCAGGCAGAGCAGGCCATCACAGCCGGCGGGGGCGCTGCGAGCCTCGACTTCGAGTTGATCCAAGTCGACGTCCAAGGCATGTCGGGTCAGTTCGGTGCTGACGGTCGCGTTCATGGTGCAGCCCAGTGGTAGCCAGCCGCCGCTGCTGTCACAGAAGGCGGCGATCTCGCCAAGCGGGTCGCATACCGGCTGGTCTGCGTAGGAAAAGACCGTCCCAGAGGTGCCCAGGCTGATGACCAGGTAGCCGGACTGCACAGCGCCGGCGCCGATGGCGGCCATCATGTTGTCACCTCCGCCGGTGCTCACGAGGACCCCCTCATGGATGCCGAGATCCCTGGCCAGGGCTTTGCGGATGCTGCCAAGCACTTCACCGGCGGGGATCAGTTCTGGAATGCGCGCGCTCATCTCCGGGGCGATGGCGGCGAGAACTTCCTGCGAGTAGCAACGCTGCCGCACATCGAAATAGCCAGTGCCTGAGGCATCGCCGGCTTCGCTGGCCATGCGGCCGGTCAGGTAGTAGTTGAGATAGTCGTGGGGGAGCAGGGCCCAGCGCATGGCATGGAAGTGCTCGGGTTCGTTCTCGAAGAGCCAGCGGATCTTGCCCGCGGTGAACCCCGCCGGGAGATGGTTGCCGGTCAGGCTAGCGAGACGATCCCTGCCGCCGAGTTCGGCGATGATCGCTTCGCACTGGGCTGCGCTGGATACGTCATTCCAGAGCTTCGCCGGTCGGATCACTCTCCCCTGGGAATCTAGGGGAACCAGTCCGTGTTGTTGTCCGGAGACAGCCATGGCAGCCAGCTCACTGGGTGCGAAATCGCCATCGCTTAGCAGATCCGACCAGGCGGTATGCAGGGCAGCCAGCCAGTCCTTGGGGTCCTGTTCTGAGTGCCCCGGGCCGCGGCTGGGAAGTGTTGTCAGTGGACTGCTCGCGCTGCAAATCAGGCCGCGCCGCGGATCGAGAACCAGCAGCTTGAGGCCCTGTGTGCCCAGGTCGACGCCAAGATAGAGAGGCATTCGACCATTCTGCCTGGGCAGGAGCTCGGGACTGCGCACAGAGGCTGGAATCCGAGTTTTTTGACAGCATGCGCTGGAGTCCTGGATACCGTCTCTCGGTTTCCTAGAGCATGAAGCTGACGACGAGAAGCGCCGCCCTTTGCACCTTTCTAGTGCCCGGCCTGGCTCACTTCTTGTTGGGTCGGCCGCTGCGCGGCGTCATCGCCTTCGCCAGCTGTGTTGGGCTATTCGTAGCGGGATACGCCATCCTCCAGGATCGGATCTGGTTCGTGGAGATGATCACGCCCGGTGAAACAGGCCTCAGCTCATGGCTTCGCCTGCTACCGATCACTCTGCTGCCCGAGTCACCAAACTTCGGTTGTAGCGTGATCGCCGGCCTCATGCGCGAGGCGGACACGCCCGACCTGCTTCGCCAATTGCGGATGCCGAGGGATTACGAGCATCTCGGCTTTCTGCTCACCGGTTCCTCCGGAATCCTCGCCTGTCTCTGGGCGGCTGACGCGCATTGGCTGGCAGGAGAACGCCGAGCGTCCCTGCCGCCAGCCTGGGCCGCGGCCTTGTCCTGGATCATGCCCGGCGCAGGTCACGTGGCCGCCGGTCAGAAGAGCAAGGGCATGGTGATGGGGGCGGCCGTTTGGATCATGTTCCTTCTCGGCCTCATCTTCTCCTCAGGCCATGCTGTTGATCGCGCCCACTATGCCGCCTGGTGGGTCGGCCAGTCCTTCTGCGGTGGCCCGCTCATACTCAGCTCTCTGCTCACCGGTGACATGAAGTTCAGTGAGTTCCCGGCCTACATGGATCTGGGGGTGGCGCTTTGCACCGTCGCTGGATTCATGAATGTCATCGTCATGGTGGACGCGTACACGGTGGCAGAAGAGTCGGATGTAGTGAGGTCGGATGTACTGACCTCGGATGCAGAAGGAGTGAGCAAATGAGCCTCTTGATTCGCATCCTCATCTTCATCCCGGTGATCTACCTGATCATGGTGGTCTACGCCGGTCAGAAGGAGACGGCAGGTCTGGCGGTGTTGCGAGTGGCCGGTCGCAAGACGGTCAAGGTCTTGCTCTGGACCCTGGTCTTGATCACGGGAATGGAACTCATCGAGTTCATTTTCTTGCCCTAGCTCTTCTTGTCCCAGATTCAGGGGGAGCGATTCCCAGAGCGAGAAGATCCCCTGGCAACTGCAAGAGCCTGCCCTCGCTCGCTAGTTCGAGCACCAGAGAGAGAAAGGTCTCCTCACTGAGGCCACTCTCCCGGCGTGCCAGATCCGCCGGACGTGGACCGAGGGTCAAGATCTCGAGGAGGGCGGATTCATCGGCAGTTCGGGCAAGCTCTTCGCTATCTGCCTGATCGTCATCCGCTTGCAGGGCCATATCAACACCGAGGCTCCGGAGCAGAGTTTCGGGGCAGGCTGCGATGCCGGCGCCTTCGGCGATCAATCGGTGGCAGCCACGGCTACGGGCGCTGGTGAAAGGCCCCGGTACCGCATACACGGGGATGCCAGCCTGCGCGCCGAAGTTGGCTGTGTGCAGAGAGCCGGAGGTGACCCCAGCTTCGACCACCAGAATGGCCTCACAGGACTGGGCTAGGATGCGGTTACGTCGGGGAAAGTGCCCTCGCCCTGGCCGATGACCAGGGGGCAACTCGCTGAGGCAGAGTCCGCCAGTAGCGACGATGTTGTCGAAGAGTTGCCGGTTCTGGGGAGGGTAGATCTGATCCATCCCACCAGCCAAGACCGCGACCGTTGGTGAAGATTGGCTGAGGCATGCGCGGTGGGCGATGCTGTCAATTCCCAGGGCGAGGCCACTCCAGAGTGGGAGGCCTGCACGGGTGAGAGCTCCTGCGAAGGCCCAGGCCGCGGACTCACCGTAGGCACTTGCTGAGCGGGATCCGACTACGGCGACGGCAGTCCTGGTGGAGCTCAGCAGCTCGATCTCGCCATAGGCGAAGAGTACCAGGGGGCGGAGTGGTGACATGCGCAGCTTTGCTGGGTACTCAGCTGTGGCAGGGGTGAGCACCCGCCAACCGCGGCGCTCCGATTCCTGCAGCCAGCCTGCTACCTCCGCTTCCAGATCCGGCTTGGCCAGCCGGCGTAGAGCAGCAGCTGGTAGGTCGACGGGAGGATTCGCCAAGGTCGCTTCCGGGTCCAGATGCGGATCGAGCAGGGCGGACACCATTCCCTGGCCCATACCCTCGGCGGCGGCCAGAAGCAGATAGGGATCCATGGAGGGACTGTGCCAGGAATGCGACGGAGGTAACCCGGTCTAACGGCCGCTCAAGACCACTTCTACATACCGGTCCTGATTCTTCATGGGCACTTCCAGGTCAAGGTAGTTGCCGTCCTCATCGTGGACTCGCAGCAGGGGATTGCCGCGTATTGGCGTCTCGAACCAGAAGGACCCAAGCTTGTCACCCTTCTCAACTCGGATCAGACGGCTTGTGTAGGGGGTGCTACCTTGCTCCCCCTCGCCAAGGCTCAGGAAGACGCCACGCAGAGGGTTGCCCTCCACATCTCGCACGGTCATGTCGAATCGCCGCGGCTGGATCTCATCGACGCGCAGAGCAGGATTGTCGAAGTCCCCAGATAGGACCCCGGCGATGAGGATGGTTTTCTCGCCCTTGCTTTGTAGATACAGATTGGCGGCACCTGGCGGGAGACCATCGACGCGGATCCAGCGCGGACGTGTTGCGAAGTCCTCGCGAATCAGGCGACGGTCGTTGGTGATGATGCCCAGCTCAGTGGGCAGATTAGCGATGGCACTCGGAGGCGAGCCGAGATCGAGGAGAAGCGTGCCCCTGTATCTGGCCACAGGGGGTCGAGAGAGATTCTGTTGCCGAATGGGGATGATAGCCTCCGCTCGTGCTGCTGCGATCTGTAGCACAGTTTCACGGCTGCCCTTGCTGGGGTGCTGCACGCGGAAGCGAAACTCGCCAGCGGGGAGCCCATGCAGGACCGCTCGGCCTTGTTCATCGCTGGCTGCAAAGACTTTTGAGCTGAAGGGGGCCAGCTCGACTCCCCTGTCCTCGAGCCAGACGGCCGCCCCATGCACCGGAAGCCCGCGTCGATCGACGACTGTGATGTGTAGCTCGATCCGAGGCTCTCCTTCCAGCTGTTGGCCTCGGCCGCTCTGAGTTGGAAGACGGAGTCTTGTTGTCTGCGGCCAGCCGCTCAGCTGCAGTTCACCGCCCGGATAGATCAAGCGCGAAGGGCTCAGATCACCGAGCCTCGGCAGGGAAGCGCTAGGCAGGAGCAGGCGGTGTTCTTGCCCGGCAATCAGATAGCTGACTTCGATCGGTCCTTTGGCAGGTTCTCCGCCTTCGCTGAGAAGTTCGATCTCCGGGAGATCATTGCTCGCGAGCTCGAGTCGCCAGCTCCCGGGGGCGACCATGCTGCTTCGATTTTCCAGGCCGGCCACGAAGAAGCTGAGGCGATAGGATTCCTCGCGGGCAGTGGGTTCAAGAGCTGCAAGCTCCCCGGGCACACGTGGGGGTTCGTAGAATTCGAATTGTCCGCTCTCGCTGAGAGGCAGGATGCTGGGCAACCAGATGCTGCTGCCATCCGGAATGCGGAAGGCCCGCTCGATCAAGGCGAAACCTCGGTAGGGCCGTTGGCCGCCGGCAAGCTGTACTGCGAGGTAGGGCTTGGGAAGACCCTCCACGAGCGTGACGTCTTTGGTGGACTCCTCGCGCAGATCACCATCGATGGCGCGAAACCAGGGTAGAAAGCCTCTTGCCCGAACCTCCATGAGGAAGATGTGGCTGCCTGCAGTGAGGATGGCCGTTTCGCTGGTAGATAGGTTGCGCAGCCAGGCACCCTGCGCGTCGGTCTTGCTGTCTTGGGCGGCAAGGCTCAGGAGGTGGCGGCTCTGAGCCAGCCCGAACTCGGACAGCTCTTGCTCCCCCTGTTGCCTTCGCCCTTGCAAGACGCTGAAGCTGACCCGGGCATCGGGGACTGGTCGCCCGAGTTCGTCGCTGACCTTGCCACTGAGAACTGCAATCTGAGCTGCGGTCGGATTGGCGAGGGCAAGCAGGGCGATTAGCAGACTGGCTCGCATTTTCTGGCTAGCTTCCTGTGAGGGTAAACAAGAAGACGTGTGGTCGACAGTTGAAGCGCAGACGCGGGGCGTAGTCGCCTTCGAGGCCGACTCCCCGTGTAACTGCGTAGGGCATGCCATTGGACGCTGCGAAGATGCCGCCGGCGGTGATCTCCCGACTTAGCTCAGCCCTGCCCATGATTGGTCCGAAGAATGGGATCTGCACCTGGCCACCGTGGGTGAACCCGCTGAGATAGAGATCCGCCAGGGGGAGATGCTTGGCGGCCTCTTCGGCCAGCTCCGGTCGGTGCCCTGCGAGGATAAAGAGTTCTTCTGTCTGGCTGCCCTTCTCGAGAAGGGTCCAGTCGGGAGCCTGATGATCGATGCAGCCCACTCGCAGTCGCAGGCCCTTGTGTTCCAGGACTTGGACTTGGTTGCGCAGATACCGCACATCGAGTCCCTTGAAGACTGCCTCGCGTTGGCGTGGGCTGTCTGCATCGCCACTGGTGGCGAAGACCCCCAGCTTTGCCTTTAGCTCTCCCAGAAGTCGACGAGTGGCGTCGATGGCGACCTGATCACTCAGGTCCGTGCCAAGATAGTCGCCGGTCAGGATGATCAAGTCAGGCGCGAATTCATTGATCCTGCTGACCAGCTCTGCTTCTCGAGCGCCATAGCCGACCACTTCCAGATCCGAGATGTGGGCCAGGCGAATGGCCTCGCGGTCGATTTCGTCGAAAACCAGGTCCCGTTCCTCGGCCTCCAGCAGTTGCGGCTCGAGAAAGCAGGCATAGCCGGCGGTCAGGATCAGCGTCAAGCCCAGGAGCTGAACCAGGCCTCCAAAGCTGGCCTCCACCAGTTTGCGCCGCCGCCAGAAGACCCGCAGGGGCCAGATCAAGGCGAGCCAATAGAAGATCAGGCCACTGGCGACGTGCCAGCCCTCGACCTGTCCAGGTAGAAAGGAACCGTAGAGGAGAGGCTCGCAGCCCAGACCCAGGAGGAAGAGGAGGCCGGCGATGAGAAAAAGCTCGAGGATGAGCCGCCAGCCGGGATGAGCCTTGAGGATGCCTCGAGAACTCAGGCCGAGGATGACGAGCAGCGCAAAGAGACTCGCCAAGGCGAGCATGAGTCCCTGTTGCAGAAGGATTCCCCAGTGGATCATGATGACTCTAGGTGGAAGGCGACGAGATTAATCGATCGCCTTCGTAGCCAGGTCGAGAAATTCCGGAGCCTTGCGGCCTCCACCAGAAAGTCTGTTGGGGAAGAGCTTGCGGAGCTCGTGGCGAGGGTCCCGCCACGAGCAATGCTCATTCCTTGCCTTCGCTCTCGGCTCCGGCGCGCTCCTTCTTTTCTTCCGAGTCCGGCTTTGCTTCCACCTCGACGGGCTGGAAGTCGAAGCTCACTTCCTTGTCCACCAGGCTAGCGACGATCTTGTGTGGGCCGTCGAGTTTGCCGCGGAGCATGGCTTCCGCGAGTGGATCCTCGAGATTGCGCTCCACCGCTCGCTTGAGTGGGCGCGCGCCGAAGTCCGCGTTGAAGTTGTTCTCGATGATGTAGTCGAGGACATCTGGCCCCACTTCCAGAGTGAGTTGGCGTGGAGCGAGGCGTTGGCTGACCTTGCCCAGCTCGATTTCAACGATGCGTCGCATGTTGTGTTCGGTGAGCTGATTGAACACGATCAGCTCATCCAGCCGGTTGATGAACTCGGGACGGAAGTGTCTCTCGACCTCCGCCTGGATCATCTCCTTCATCTTCTCATAGCGGTTATCGCCGCTGCCGGAGCTGAAGCCCAGGCCTGCGGAGTTCTTGATCAAGTTGGCGCCGATGTTCGACGTCAGGATCATGATGACGTTCTTGAAGTCGATGTGGCGACCGAAGGAGTCGGTGAGGCGACCCTCCTCCATGATTTGGAGGAGCATGTTGAAGATGTCCGGATGGGCCTTCTCGATCTCGTCGAGGAGAACCACGGCGTAGGGCCTACGCCGCACCTTCTCGGTGAGGTGCCCGCCTTCCTCGTAGCCAACGTATCCGGGAGGCGCGCCGACCAGCCGCGAAGCATTGTGCTTCTCCATGTACTCTGACATGTCGATCTGGATGATTGCGTCGTCCGTGCCGAACATGAACTTGGCCAGGCACTTGCTGAGCCAGGTCTTGCCGACCCCTGAGGGCCCGAGGAACATGAAGCAGCCCATGGGCCGCGAGGGGTCCTTGAGGCCCGATCGCGTCCGGCGCACAGCACGGGAGATTGCGCTGATTGCGTTCGCCTGGTTGATGACCTCGACTTCGAGGGCGGACTCCATATTGACCAGGCGATCGGCTTCCGCCTGATCCAGTCGGTTCAGGGGGATGTTGGTCATCTTGCTGACGGTCTCAGCAATGATGTCTTCATCGACCTTGCCGCCGGTTTCCAGGCTGCCTTCCTTCTCGCGCCATTCCTTCTGGATCTGCTCTTTCTTCTTGGTGAGCTGGTAGGCCTTGTCACGCACGTCGGCGGCGCGCTCGAAGTCCTGGTTAGCGACAGCCTCTTCCTTCTCCTTGCTCAAGCGGGAGACTTCCCGATCCATGTCTTGGAGATCAGGTGGCTGAGTCATGGACTGGATGCGCACGCGGGCTCCAGCCTCGTCGATGACGTCGATGGCCTTGTCCGGGAGGAAGCGACTGTTGATGTATCGGCTCGAGAGTTCGACCGCTGCTTCGAGGGCTTCGTCCGTGTAGACCACGCGGTGGTGGGCTTCATACTTGTCCCGCAGACCCATGAGGATCTCGACGGTCTGTTCCGGGCTGGGGGGATCCACGGCGACCGACTGAAAGCGCCGATCCAGAGCTCCGTCCTTCTCGATGTACTTGCGATACTCGTCCAGGGTGGTTGCGCCGATGCACTGCACCTCACCGCGGGAGAGGGCGGGCTTGAGAACGTTGCTGGCATCGATGGCGCCTTCGGCACCACCTGCACCTACGAGGGTGTGCAGCTCGTCGATGAACAGGATCACGTCCTTGGCCCGACGGACCTCGGTCATGACGGCCTTGATGCGCTCCTCGAACTGGCCGCGGTACTTGGTGCCGGCGACCATCATCGCGAGGTCGAGGACCACCATGCGCTTGCGGCGTAGGATCTCAGGCACATTGCCCTTGACGATGTCTTGGGCGAGGCCTTCAACGATTGCGGTCTTGCCGACGCCGGCCTCGCCGAGGAGGACTGGGTTGTTCTTGGTTCTGCGGGAGAGGATCTGGATGACCCGCTCGATTTCATGCTCACGTCCGATCACCGGATCGAGCTTGCCGTCGCGGGCGAGCTCGGTGAGATCCCGGCCGAATGAATCCAGGGCCGGAGTCTTGCTCTTGGTGTTGCCGCTGGTGTTGCCGGTGGAGCTGCCGATGTGTTCCGGTTCCGAGTCGTCTTCCGAGGAACTGTCCGATGCACCGAGGAACTCGAGGACTTCTTCGCGAACCTCTTCGAGCTTGACGCCCAGATTCATCAGGACCTGTGCAGCGATGCCCTCATTCTCCTTGATGAGACCGAGGAGCAGGTGCTCAGTGCCGATGTAGTTATGGCTCAGCTGGCTCGCCTCCTCCATCGAGAGTTCGAGGACCTTCTTGGCTCTTGGGGTGAAGGGCAGTTGCCCCATGGTCACCATCGATGGGCCGGTCTTGACGATCTTCTCGACCTCGTGACGGACCTTTTCCAGGTCGATGGTCATGTTCTTGAGCACGTTGGCGGCAACGCCACTGCCCTCCTGAACAAGGCCCAGCAGGATGTGCTCAGTCCCGATGTACTCGTGATTGAACTTCTGCGCTTCCTGGCGGGCAAAGGACATGACCTTCTTGGCCCGGTCGGTGAATCTGTCAAACATTCAGTCTTCCTCAGTTCAACTTGTCAGGCTGGATCGTACCGCGGAACAGCCGAGGCTCACCACTGGAACGCTCAAACATCGTTTAGCACCTGTCTGAGCACACCTTATGGGTGATTGTCGGCAGTTACCCAGATGATCTGGATGAATTCGCAATGGCAACCAAGCATTCGCTGCCTGGCTGTATCTGGATGAGGCAATTCTTGTGCCGACGCCAGACCAAGTGTCGGGATTGTCCACAGGTCTCGGCCCCTTGCGAAGGCAGCTAGTCAAAGCGACTGTCCCTTCCAACGCCCGGGCTCAGTTCAGGATTTCCCGGACCAATCTGGCGCGGCGCAGATCACGAGCGCCGGCGTCCAAGCGTTCCTTGGCGACCCTCTGCAGGTGGGCCGGTTGGGACAAGAGCAGGATGGTGTTCAGGTCGCGTACGCTCAGGTCCGGCAGAATGCCCTGCTCTGAGCCGAAGCGCAGGGCTGAGAGGCAGGTCAGGCATTCTTCGCTGGAGAGAATGTGCGCGGACTTGAGAGTGCCGAGTGCGCGGTGAACACGGTCGATGGTACGCAGCTCGGATTCGCCGCGCAGCAGAGCGCTGCGAACCTCGCGCTCCCAGTTCACCATCCGTTCCACGGCCGAGGCCACGTCGCCGAGGATGTGGTCTTCCGAGCGCCCGAGGGTTACCTGGTTGCTCACCTGGTAGAAGTCGCCGATCGCCCGGCTGCCTTCGCCAAAGAGCCCGCGCACGGCGAGGTGAATCTTCTGGGCGGTCAGGGAGGCCTTCTCCATCTCCTCCGCCCAGACCAGGCCTGGCAGGTGGAGCATCACGGAGACCCGCAGGCCGGTGCCGACGTTCGTCGGACAGGAGGTCAGAAAGCCGAACTCCTCGGAGAAGGCGAGGGGGAGTTGGACGAGGAGGGCCTCATCGATGGTCTCCGCCTTCTGGTAAGCCTCCTCGACCATGAATCCGGATCGGAAGACCTGCGCGCGCAGGTGGTCCTCCTCGTTGATCATGATTGAGACACTCTCCCCCTCGTCGACGGCAACGCTGCGGCTCTTCTCCGCGTTGGCGTGTTCTCTGCTGATCAGGTGCCGCTCCATGAGAACGTTGCGCTCGAGCTCACCCAATTCTGGCAGATCGACGATCTTGAAGTCCTCGCACTCGGAGCAGGCAGAGATCTGCTCGCCCACATAGGAGTTGAGCTCCTTGGCCTCCTCCATGGTCATATTGGTGGAGAAGCGATAGCCCTGCACATTGCGCGCAAAGCGCACTCGCGTGCAGATGGCGATATCCGATTCGGGCCCGCTCCCCTTGAGCCACTCACCGAGCTGGAAATCGGAGGGAAGTTCGTTGGACGCGCTCAATCCTGCTCTCCGGTCTTCTCGGCTTCGACTTGTCGGAGTTGGTCGCGGATCTGGGCGGCCTCCTCAAAGCGCTCGGCTTCGATGGCGTTGTTCAGCTTGCGGCGCAGTTCCGCCATATTGGTCGGCACCTTGGCCTCTCGGGCCGTGCGGCCGGGAAAGCGTCCGCGGTGCGTGCTGGCGTCGTGGACCCGCTCGAGAAGGGGCAGGATAGCGGAGCGGAATACTTCGTAGCAGCGCGGGCAGCCGAGTCGGCCGCGGACCTTGAACTCGGCGGCGGTCATGCGGCAGGCTGGGCAGACCGTATCGCTGTCAGCGAGGTTGCTGACCTTGCCCTTCTTCTTCTCCTCAGGGCTGTCCTTGAGGCCGCCGAGCAGGTTCTCGAGGATCTCGGTGGAGAACTGAATCGTGCTCTGCTTTTGGTGGACGATGCCTTTGCTCTCAGCGCAGGACTCGCAGAGGTAGTGGCTGCTCACCACAGATCCCTCCTGGAGATCCATAACGTGGACGGTCGCCACTGCCTTCTTGCATGCTGAGCACTTCTGCATGATCTGTATCTTGTTCCCTGAGAGGGGGCGATTCTACTGGGAAGCGGCGAACTGGTGCCTGGGTTCGAGGGCTATTGGCCCGATTCTTCGAGAGCGGCGCGGACCCAGCCGTGGAATGCTTCGCCACGCTCGCGGAAGTTCTTGAATTGGTCGAAGGAGGCGAAGGCCGGCGAAAAGAGGATGGTCGAACCGCTGGGTGCGAGTTGGAAGGCTTCTGCCAGAGCGTCTTCCAGGCGTTCGTGTGTGGTCGTGGCCTTGTGACCTGAAAAGTCACGATGACCGGAGAATTCTCGCGCCAGGGGATCGGCCGCCGCACCGAATAGGTGGGCGCACTCGATCAGTGGGCCAATCGCCTCGGCAACCCGCTGGTAGTTGTCATCCTTGCTCTTGCCTCCGCCAACCCAGTAGACCGGCCCGGGGATGCTGCGAAGAGCCGAGAGGGTGGACTGCAGTTCGGTCGAAACCGAATTATCGAAGAGGCGCACCCCGTTCTGGGCGCAGGTGTGGGCGCAGATTTCCTGCAGACGAAAGGGCAGCGGCTTGGTTCGGCAGAGGGCGTAGCCAGCGTCGGCGGGGGAGACCCCCAGGCGGAGTGCAACAATGGCTGCAGCCGCCACATTGTCCCGGTGAAAGCTGCCCAGGAGCTCGAGTGCATCCGCGTGAAGAAGCGCGAGCTCGCGACCCTCCACCTGGCAGGTCAGCCAATCCGACTCCCATCCCGCAGCGGCAGATCGCAAAGAGCCGCGGCGGTAGAGAAGGCGCTCACGAGCTGGTGTCGCGAAGGAGTTTGCCACCGGATCGGCGGCGCCCTGCACCAAGAACTCGATGCTGGCGGCAGCGGCCCGCGCTTTCGCCTCTCGATACTCATCCAGGCTGCCGTGCCAATCGAGGTGATCCACCGTGACCCGAGTCAGGACGCAGCCTTTCACCCGGTGACGTTTCGGATCCAAGCGCTCGAGTTGGAAGGAGGAGATCTCGAGGACTGCGGTCTGCTCCTTGGACCAGTTGGCCTCTTCGGCGAGGAGGCTGTTGCCGAGATTGCCACCGAGGAGATAGGGCTTGCCGCCGGCGGCGAGGCAGGCAGCGATGAGGGTGCTGGTGGTGGACTTGCCGTTGGTGCCGGTGACCAGGACCACATCACCTGGATAGTGCTCCAGGAAGAGGTTGACCTCCTGTGAGATCCTGATGCCACGTTTCTTGGCAGCCTGCAAGAGCGGGTGCTCGCGCTTCAAGGCCGGGTTCGCCAGGAGGAGGGAGATACCCTCGAGGAGATCTTCGTCCTCACGGCCGAGGGCCCAATCCACGCGACTGAGATCTCGCAGGGCCTCGACCGAGTCATGCAGCTCAGCAGCGCTGGCTCGGTCGGCGATGCGAAGGCTCCAGCCACGCCGATGGAGAAAGCGCGCAGCTTCCCGTCCGCCGCCAAAGCGACCCAGACCGAGGATCAAGGCGGTCCCCTGGCTGCGCCTCATCGCTTGCTGCCCGCCGCCAGTCCCCTCGCGCGTAGGCCGCTGAGAGAGGGGCTTTCGCCGACCTCGATGCCGGCTTCCAGCTGCAAGGCATCCACCCTCGCCCGATAGGGTTCATCCGGGGTCAGGGCCCAAATGCCGATCTCGATGAAGAAGTCAAGGGGGAAGAGCCAGCGGCTGGCAGGGGTTCCAAAGGTGACGATCTTGCGCTGCTCCTGGTAGCTATGGCCGTCCGCATTGCGCAGGGGGGGCACGGCGCTGATGGCCAGGCTGCCGTAGTACGGCAGAGGTCCGCGCATTTGATCGGTCCCCGCGTACTTGCCATCCACGAAGATGCGGCTGCCTGGGGGGGAGCTGTCGATTGCCAGCCTGGGCCCGCTGCAGGCCGAGGCCACTGCCAGGGCGCAGACGCAAGCGCCAATCCGCTGACCAATTCGCAAGAAAGCGCCCCTCCCAGGGTGATGTTAGAAATGGCGGAGAGGGGGGGATTCGAACCCCCGGTAGGGGGTAAGCCCTACGTCACCTTAGCAAGGTGGTGCATTCAGCCGCTCTGCCACCTCTCCAAGTTGCCAGCAGGCTAACCTCCGCATCGGCGGCAAGGCAAGTCTCGCCGCGGGGAAAAGCGCAGTCCCTCTGTGCGCCAATCTGCCCTGCCATGGCGAAGTCTCGAGGCCAGCGATTTGCCGCGCCCAGACTCTCTTCCTGAGGCAGAATGATCATGGATGTCTTGGATTCTTGCCGCTCTTTCCTGCCTGGTCCTCAGCTTGGAGGTCCTAGAAACCAAGATCTTCGCCTACTCCCTGGACAACACCCTGATTTTCCTGGTTGTGGGGGTGGTCTTGCTCGGCTTTGGCAGCGGTGGATCCGTGCTGGCCATGCGCAAGGAGCTCGGAGATTGTCGCCGCCTGGTGCGTTGCAATCTTCTGCTGACCTCCGTTCTGCTGATTTTCGCCCACTGGTGGTTCGCGATCTTTTCCGATCAGCTGAACTTCACTCTGAGCTTCGCGACTCTGAGCACGCTGATCTTCCTGGCCGCCCCCTACTTCACTGCCGGGATGGCAGTTTCGGCCATCCTTGCTGAGCCCGTTGGCAACGTCCACTTGCGCTATGGGATGAACTTGCTCGGCTCCGCCCTGGGCTGTGCCAGCCTCTTCTTCATTCTCGGGCCCCTCTCAGGTCCCCAGTGCCTGGTCCTGCTCGCTGGCCTCTGCGCGCTCCTGGCGGTTCCACTTGCACTGCGGCGCCTCCGCCTCACTCTGATCATCCTGTCCCTCGGCACACCAGCGATGATCTTTGCGGACGAAATGCTGCCCTATCAGATTCAGTCAGCAGAGAGCGGCGGGCAGCTGGCCCTCATCGAATACAACGCGGATCGCCTGGTGAGAGAGCGCGAGGGTATCCAGCGAGCGGATATCGTCGAGCGCTTCGATCGTTGGGATCCCACCGCTCGAGTGCAAGTTCATGCACTCGAGGCGGAAACTACCCTCGACAATATCAATCGCGATCTCGCTCAGCTGCCGAGCATGTGGTTTACCCAGGACAGCAGCTACGGATCGCCGCTCATCGGGCGAGGGGAGAATCCTGACGGGGTCAAGGGCGTGTACGAGCGTACTTGCTACGGGGTGGGCTACTTCCGCCAGCGCCCGGAGCGAGAGGTGCTGATCATTGGCCTGGGCGGTGCCCCTGATGTGCAGACCGCTCTACACCACGAGTCCAAGTCCATCACTGGCGTAGATATCAACTCCACCGCCATAGACATGGTGCGTGGTCCCATGAAGGACTTCCTGGGCGATCCCTATGGTGATCCTCGGGTGGAGCTGCACATCCAGGATGGTCGCAGCTTCGTTCGCAGCAGCAAGAAGACCTTCGACCTCATCCAGTTGAGCGGTGTCGACACCAAGTCGGTGCTGGCCAGCGGCACTCTCGCCCTCAATGAGAGCTATCTCTACACCCTCGAGGCCATGGGGGAGTATCTCGATCGACTGAAGCCAGAAGGCATGCTGTGCATCCTCTACGCTGGTGAGGAGTTCAAGCACCGCCTGGCGGTCACGGCCATGACCAGTCTGCGCGCCGCTGGCATCGAGCAGCCGGAACGCCACCTGATGATCCTGCAGCAGAGTGCGATCTTCTGCTTCCTGGTGAAGAAGACGCCGTTCACCGATCAAGAATGTGCGCAGATGGATGCTTGGCTGCGAACCGCTGATGACGGCGATGGGATTCCCGGTGATGGCCGCTCCACAGTGGTCGTGATGATGTATCAGCTCCTGAGTCCGGGTCTGAGCCTGGTGCCCGCTCCAGAGGCGGTCTTCATCCCGGACGGTCGCGCGACGGATGACAAGCTCATGCAGGCGGTGTTGGCCGGCAAGGAAGAAGCCTTCATCGCCGAGCACCCGCGAGACATTTCGCCCGCGCCAGATTGGCGACCCTTCTTTTTCAATATCGATCGGGTGGATCAGGTTTGGAGCAAGCCTCCTGGGCACTTTCAGCGCATGTATCGTCTGCTCGGAATCATGATGGGCATGGCCTTCCTGCTCATTCTGGCGCCGCTGCTACGCATGGGCATGCGTGGTCTGCCCAGCTGGTCCAACTTGCCGTTTGCCCTTTACTTCGCGGCCCTTGGGATCGGCTACATCATGGCGATGAGTGGCCTGATCCAACGCTACGTGCTCTTCCTCGGGCACCAGGCCTTCGCCTTCCCGGTTGTCATCGGCGGCCTGCTCCTCGCGGCTGCCCTGGGTTCGCTGCTTTCCGCTCGCTTCGCGGCGCGGCCGCGGCAGGCGATGACCGGGGCGGTCATCGCGATCTGCCTTGCCCTCGGCATCCTGCACAGCAGTCTGGACATGCTCTTTGGCTGGACCGCGGATCTGGACCAGTTCGGTCGCATCGCCATCTCTCTCGTCCTTCTATTTCCTCTGGGGATCCCCCTGGGAATGATGTTTCCCATCGGCCTGAGCTTGGTGAAGCGCCAGTCGCCCCTCTTTGTGCCCTGGGCCTTTGGCATCAACGGAGTCTTCTCCGTGATCGGCACCAGCATCGTGCTCCCGGGCGCCATTCTCTTCGGTTTTCCCGCCATGGCTGCCTCCGCCGCGGCCATCTATGTTTTGGCGGCCCTGGTGGGCCTGCCTCTTGCACGTCGGGCTCTTGCCGTTTGATGGGCCGCACATAGGCTAGTCACCGATGAAGCTGATCCTGTACCGACTTTGGCGCATACCATTGCGGCACGCGATCTGGTTGCTGCTGCCGCTGCAGGTGCTGGTTGCCTGGGTCTACTATCAGGGTTGGCAGGGGAAGAGGATCTACGATGACTTTCAGGCTGTCGGCTGGGGCGTGACTCCACCGGCGGATCAGGTGCAGGAGATGTACTTCTTGCGCGATCAGCTGCGTCGCAGCATCGGCAAGATGTTGGCGCCACCGGTGCCCAGCGGCGATGCGGTCGAGACCTTTGGTCTGACGATCGATCGCGAGGACTTGGTAGCGCTCAATTCTCGGCTGCCTGCTTCTGGCAAGCTGCACTACTACAACGGCCTTTTGGACACCAAAGACGGTCGGGATGCGGTTGAAGCCCGATACATGGGTGACAACCATTGGCACTGGCTCTACCCGCACAAGTCCTGGCGCGTCAAGACAACCCGTGGCGAACCCTTCAGGGACACTCGTGCCTTTAACCTGAAGAACTCCCCGACCAAGTTGGTCATCGAAGAGGCCTTCATATCGCAGATCTCTCGGGAGCAGGGCTTGCTCGCACCTGAGATCGAGCCAGTGAAGCTGATGCTCAACAATGCCTATTCGGGCATGTCCTTGTTCTGGCCCGTGGCGGATGAGTCTCTACTGCGGCGAGCCCGGAGGATGCCGGGCAGTATCTACAGCGGCGATGGAGCACCTGCGGACCAGACTGGCGTCAGCCAGCTCTGGTACAAGTCGTCCTATTGGGACAAGGTGGCGAGTAGGAACGCTGAGCAGGAGCGCTATCGGGGCGACATCGAAGCATTGGTAGAAGTGATCAGCGAAGATGATCCAGAGCGCTTTCACGCCTTCGCCGAGCGCTATCTGGATCTGGAACAGTTCACCAAGTACGTGGCCACCGATCGCCTTCTGGGTAGTCGGCATCATGACTACTACCACAACCACAAGCTCTACTTCGATCCGTACAAGGGTCGTTGGGAGCCGATCATGTGGGACTACGGAGAATGGACTCTCACGGGTCGACCAGCCACATTTGATCAGGTCACCTTTCCGCTCCTGAATGCAGTGCGGCGGCATCCTGCCAATGAACTGGCGATTCAGCGTCAGCATCACCAGCTGCTCACCGAGGTCTTGCCGGTGGAGGAGTTCGAGCGACGCTGGGATCAGTGGTACGATCGCATCGCGCCAGCCCTGAAGGCCGACGGGGGTCGAGACTATCGCGATTGGAACGCGAGCAGCATGCTCAAGCTACAGAAGGTCCACAACGCCTGGTTCAGCATGGGCCAGTATCGTGCCTGGATCGCTGCAGCCAAGGATGAGTACGGCAAGCGATCCGAATGGGTGCTGCGACGGATGGAGAGAAGCAACCTCGCCTACAAACTCGATGAGCTGTCGCCTGGCACCTACAGCATGCACATGTTGGTCAGCGGTCTGGTTGGCCAGGTCTGGAATCAACTGCGCGTCCCCAGTGCCGAAGGTGAGATCATCCTGCGTCGGGATCGCAACATGAACGGCAAGCTCGACGAATCGGATCCGGTCGTCGCACGGGCCGAGGTTATCGATGCGGTTGCCCATCTCGAGTTCGCCGAAGAACTACTGCCTGGCCTGCGGATCGAAGATCGCCCGGGTGGACCATCCGCACCCTTCGGCAACATCCAGTTCCGGCCGATCCAAATGCGCTACCGCTACTTCCTCAGCGCTGCCGCTGGACTCCAGGGCGAACTCGAATTGAGCAGCGAGAACGCGGTTACTGGCAGCCCCGTACCGGTTGCCATCGTCAAGAGGGTTCGACCGCGAGCCGGCAATTACCCCTATTCCCTCCACCCTTGGAAGCTTCCTCCGCCCCCACCTGCAGAAGAGGTCAGCATCGGTCCCGGTCAGATCCGCATCGACGAAGACAGAGTCTACGGCGCGACGACGACCGTGCGCATCAAGGCAGGCACCACTCTCCAGCTGGGACCGAAGGTAAGCCTCTTCTTCGAAGGACCGGTCTTTGCCGAGGGCAGCGCCGATGCGCCGATCATCGTCGAGCCTGCGGTTGCCGATCAGCCCTGGGGAGTCTTCGACCTGCATGGGCAGGGAACCCGTGGCAGCCGCCTTGCTCATGCCAGATTCAGTGGCGGGTCCGTGGCGGAGCGCAATCTCGTGCGGCGCAGCGGCATGGTGACCGTCATGGATAGCAGCGATATTCGGATGGAGAACTGCTTCTTCGGCACCAATCACGTTGGGGACGATTCCCTGCACTGGGGCTACGTCAAGGACGGCGTGGTTGTGGGCTCTCGCTTCGAGGACGCGCGCAGCGATGCCTTCGACATCGATATCAGCGAGCAGATTCTGGTGCAAGACTGTCAGTTCTTCGGCAGCATCAACGATGGCCTGGACATCATGACCTCAGTGGTCGCTGTCACCGATTGCAGTTTCGAGAAGGCGGGCGACAAGGGTATCTCTGTCGGTGAAGCCAGCAATCTCAGGCTGAGCACCAGTACCTTCACCCGCTGTGTGATCGGGGTGGAGATCAAAGACAATAGCGAAGCCCACATCGACGATGGGTCGGCCTTCTTCTCCTGTCCGGTGGCGGTCAACCTCTACCGCAAGAATGAGCGCTATAGCAAGGGCGGGCGACTCTACGCCGGCGTCTTGCACACCACTGACTGCGAGGAAGACTGGAAAGCGGACAAGCGCTCGCAGGTCTTCATTACAGGTCCTGTTTCGAGGCAGCCGGGGCAATGAGGCTTCGTCCACCTTCCCTGGGCTTCATCTACATCCTGCTGGTCTTGGCCGGGGTGGGCTGGTTCTTTACCTGGCTCGGCAAGACTCCCTGGTATGAGCTCGAGGGCGCGCAAAAGGACCTTGGTGAGGCCGCTTACCTCGAACGACTCGCGCCGCAGATGATCGGCAAGGATCGCAAGGACTGGCTGCACCGATCACTTGGCCTGTACATCGATCATGCTGATTGGCCCTCGGTGATCCATTTGCTGAAGATGCACAAGTTCTACGACTATGAGCCCACAGCACGGGGCATCGTGGAGTTGTCTCAGGACGAAGTCTGGTCCTTCAATTTCAGCGCCGACAATTGGACCACAGGTCACCAGCCAGCGCGCTTTCTGGTCTTCAATCCGAAGGATCGACCGCAGCAGAATGCTTTCGTCTGGCGGACCAAGGGCGAGGGGCAGGCACGGGTCGACACGGGCAGCGGCGAATGGGAGCCCTTCCAGCTAGAAGGCGAGGACTGGAAGGAAGCTCGGGTCGTCATGCCGACGATTCCGGCCTACGGCTTTGCCCTCTACCGCTTCGCAGCCGACAAGGGATTTGCCTTTCCAGGCAAGCCTCGCCGACTGGGACTACATCTCGAGCGGATCGAATTCGACCTTTAGAATTCCCAGCCCACGTTCAAGAAGTAGCGGTTGTCCTTGCGGTTGAATCCAGGACTCGGCGTGTTGTCGAAGTCGAACTCCCACACTGCCTCGGCGAACATGGCCTCGGTGAGACTGGTGCGCAGCTTGGAGACAACACGCACATAGCTGTCGTCCTTGTCGTCCAGGCTAGGTAGCCAGACGGTCTTCTGCAGGAACTTGGTCTTCTCGTAGATGTTCCATTCCAGATTGTAGGCAGCGCGAGCAGCTAGGTAGCCATCGCTGGCGATAGGGGAGTGGTAGTCCTCATGGAAGTAGTTGAGGCCAGCCTCCACTGAGAGCTTGAAGTCTTCGGTCTTGATCAGCTTGTAGCCATAGCCCGCGCCAGCGGTGTAGCGCAGGTCGATATCCTTGAAGCGGTCACCTTCTGCAGCGGTGGTCACCAGCAGGTAGGAGCGTTCGCCCAAGAAGTAGTCGTACTGCATCTGACCGGCGAGGCGACGCTGGGTGAGTTCCCAATCGCCGGTCTCCTTGTCCTGGGCGTAGTCCCAGTTGACGGCCGCATTGATCTGGTCTGCCTCGGTAAGACGAGTCGCATCCAAGCTCGCGTTGGCGCCCCGGCGTTTGGTGTTGCCGCTGAAGGAATAGGCTCCGATGGCGACAGCGCCACTCCATATGGCAGCTGGCTTCTCCGGCGGATTGATGGCAACCAGATCATCCTGGAGTAGGTCGCTCATTTCCGGCCCCCCGGTTGGCGCCGTGCCGAGCTTGACTTTGCCATCCCCGAGGCCAGTGATCCTCCTCTGCAGCATCTCTCCGGCCTTGTTCTTGATCGTCACCGATTCGGCGGTCTCGATGTTGGTGATGTTCTCGAGAGGGATCTCCAGTTCACCCAGGGCCGGAGACTCGAACTTCATCTTGCCCTCGAGCAAGGTGATGATCTTGCCGCGCAGGACATCACCGTTGCTCAGAGTGATCTGGTCGGGCTTCGGGTCCGGCTTGGTTTCCGCAACGGGATCCTGGGCGAAGGCGCCGCTGCAAAGGACGAGGAGAATCAGGAGATACTTGCTGATAGAGAGATGCATCGCTGGCTCTATGAAGGGGGATTTAGAGAGATAATTCTCGTTTGGACTCGGCGGCCTCGGAAGAGGCTGCAGCTCCAATTCCCGCTGCCGGGCGGGGCAGGGGGGCGGGAGGATTGGCTGAGACTAGGATTTGGCCGCTGCTTAGTAGAGTCAAAACAACAAAAGCGCCATATCCCAGATCGAAACAAGGCTAGATACTGGGCCGGCCTATTGCGAACCCCAGGAGTATTCCATGCGCGCGTTTCTCTTCGCCATTCTATTTGTCTGTATCTCCGCCCAGTTGCCGGCGCAGGACCCTGCCAGCACAGCCTCCGATCCGAAAGTCGCTTTGACCGAGTTGGGCCTGAGAGTCCGGCCGTTGACCAAGGCCGAGCTCGAAGTCGAGGCTGCCGCCTGGCGTGACCTGCTCAAGGCCAAGGTTACCGAAATCTCCGCCGGCACCATCGCCGGCAGCTCGGACGAGGCCCTGTTGGTGGAGCGCCGTGAGCTGAGCGAGCGCCTCACTCTGGTGCTCAAGGAGTGGCGCGCCAAGGGTGGGGATGACGCTGAGCATCTGGCGTACATTTCAGCAGCCACCAGTGACCAACCGCCAGACCTCTCCGATCCGAGTTTCGTCTTTCAGGCTGCCTTGGATTGGGTGGTATCCCCTGAGGGTGGCCTGCGCTGGTCCTTCAACATCCTCAAGTTCTTGGTCGTTCTGTTGGTCTTCAAGATCATCGCTGGTGTTCTCGGCAACATCACCAAGCGCGCGACCGGAGCCTTCAAGGGCACTTCCAATCTCTTGCGCGACTTCTTCGTCAACGTCGTGCGCAAGCTGGTCTTCTTCATCGGCTTGGTCGTAGCGCTCTCCATGATCGGTGTCGATATCGGCCCCTTGCTGGCAGCCATGGGCGCACTGGGCTTCATCATCGCCTTCGCCTTGCAGGGAACTCTCAGCAACTTCGCCGCCGGCATCATGATTCTGCTCTACCGTCCTTTTGAGCTCGGCGACGTAGTGTCGGTGGCCGGCGAGACCGGCAAGGTCACAGCCATGAACCTGGTATCGACGACTATCAACACGGCGGACAACCAGTCCATCGTGGTGCCGAATGGTTCGATCTGGGGCGGCGTCATTACCAACATCACCGGCAATGACACCAGGCGCGTCGATCTGGTGTTTGGCTGTGGCTACAGCGACGATCTGGCCAAGGTGGAGAAGGCTCTCGCAGAAGTTGTCGCCGCTCACCCCCTGGTTCTGGCAGAGCCGGCGACGAATATCCAGGTTCACGAGCTGGCCGATTCTTCGGTCAACTTCGTGGTGCGGCCCTGGACCAAGACCGAGGACTACTGGACCGTCTACTGGGATTTGCATCGCCAGGTGAAGGACCGCTTCGACAAGGATGGCATCTCAATCCCCTTCCCGCAGCAGGACGTGCACATGCATCAGGCCTCGGCCTGATGCCGTCCCTTGCCCGCGGCTGAAGGAAAGTGGCGGTGGGAGAGGGATTCGAACCCCCGGTCGGTATTACCCGACAACGGTTTTCAAAACCGTCGCATTCGGCCACTCTGCCATCCCACCAACTGGCGTGGATCGCCGCTTGCGGCGGTCCACGCTGCTTGCACCCCTACTGTGATTCGGGGGCGACTATGTCCAGAACCTCGCGGGCCACGTAGATCTCCGCTTTGGCCTGGACCGCCAAGGCTATAGCGTCCGACGGCCGGCAGTCCACGGTCTTTTCCTCGCTGCCCTGCATGAGGTGCAGGGTTGCGTAGTAGGTCTCCTCTCGCAGGGCGCTGATGACGATCTTGACCAGGCGGCAATCCACCTCGCCCAAGATGCGGCCGATGAGATCGTGGGTCATCGGTCGGCGCATGGTCTCGCCGCTGATCTTGCGGTGAATCTCGGCGGCCTCGTAGAAACCGATAAGAATGGGGAAGCTCCGATCGCTTCCCTTGACCCGCAAGTGGATATATTGCTGCTCACCCTTCGACTGGATGATGATGCGGGCAAGCTCGACTTCGACTAGGTCTGACATGATCCTGAGTGATTATCTATACAAGACGGGGTGGGTCAGGAGCCATGATTCCACGATCCTAAGCTTCCTTCCCAGCCAGTATCAGGATGCATCAGCAGAGTGAAGACAGCCCGACTGCGGGAGATTCCGCAGAGCTCGCTCAGGTCTATCGTGGCGAGCACGTCGAGTCACGGCATCAGGGAGCGGTGGTTCTGGTCGAAGGAGACCGGGTCTGGAATCTGGGTGACCCGGAGCAGCCGGTCTTTGCCCGATCGGCGGTGAAGCCATTTCAGGCTCTGCCGCTCTTCGAGCGTGGCATCGTCGATCGTCTGCAGATGAGTCGGGGGGAGCTTGCCCTGGTCAGCGCCAGCCACAGCGGCAGTGAGGAGCATGTTGCAGTGGTGCGTGGTCTGCTCCAGCGCGCTGGTCTGAGCGAAGAAAGTCTCGGCTGCGGGGCCCATGCTCCCTTCGATTCGCGGGCTCGCCGTGCTCTCTATCGCAGCGGGGCTGAGCCCGGGCGCATCCACAACAACTGTTCGGGCAAGCATGCTGGTTTCCTGCTCCTGGCGCAGGACCTGGGGGCGCCCCTGGCGGAATACCTGGACGTAGACTCCGAACCCCAGCGGCTGGTGCGCGAGGGAATCCTCGCAATGACCGGCTTGAGCGAGTCGGAGATCGATGTTGCCGTGGATGGTTGCGCGGCACCGACATACCGCATGCCGCTCATCGCCCTGGCCAAGGGCTTCGCCAGGTTGGTGAACCCGGTGGAGCTCAGTGCCGTTCATGCGGACGCATGCGGACGGCTCTTGAGCGCGGTAAGCGCCGAACCCCTTCTACTCGCTGGACGAGGCCGGATTTGTACGGCTCTGCTCCGTTCTGCCGATGGCAATTTGTACCCCAAAAACGGAGCAGAAGGGGTCTACGCCTGCGGCCTGCGCCTGGGCACACGCAGCTTCGGCCTGGCGGTGAAGGTGCGGGACGGGCAGGAGCGTGGTTACTTTCCGGTGGTGATCGAGATCCTGCAGCGCCTCGGTCTCTGGCAGGAGATACCCGCGGAGTTGCAGGACTTTGCAATCGTGCCGATCCGGAATACGCGGGACGCTTTGGTGGGGGAAGTGCGCAGCAGTCTGGCCTTCCCCGAGAACTGGTAGACTCGCGATCATGAAGCAAGTGCTGCAAGTGCCCGAGCCAGCGCAGCGTCCTCGCGATGCGCACAAGGGCACCTTCGGCACGGTGACCATCCTCGCCGGCAGTCAGGGCATGCTCGGTGCAGCCATCCTTGCCGCTCGTACTGCTCTGCGCAGCGGCGCAGGTCTGGTGCGCTGTGGTCTACCGGCCGAGCTGATGAGCCCCATGGCGGTCGCCGTCCCCTGCGCCACCAGCTTCGATCGGGAGCAGCCAAGGGTCGATCTCTTCTCCAGAGCCACGGCGGTTCTCTGTGGACCCGGTATCGGCACGGATCGGCCGGCGCAGCAGTTAGTGCAGCGGGTTCTCGATCTCTATGCGAAGCTACGACCCATCGAGCTGCCGCTTGTCCTCGATGCTGATGCGCTCAATCTGCTCGCGCCGCTGGCTGCTCCCCTGGGCATCAGGTCGCCCTTTGTGCTCACTCCCCATCCTGGTGAGGCCGGGCGCCTGCTCGGCAGCGACAGCCAGACTGTGCAGGCGGATCGCCTGGCAGCGGTGCAAGAGCTGGCCCGTCGCTCGGGCGGAGTCGCCATTCTCAAGGGTGCGGACAGCCTGGTCTGCGACGGCGAGCGCTACTACCGGAACGAGAGCGGCAATTCGGGGCTGGCCACGGGCGGCAGTGGTGATGTTCTGGCCGGACTGCTCGCATCCTTCCTGGCGCAAGGCATGCCGGTCTTCGATGCGGCCTGCCTGGCGACCTCCGTGCACGGCCGCGCAGCTGATCTGGTCGCCGACTGTATTTCCCAGGCGGGGCTCATCGCCGAGGATTTGCCCATGGCCATCGCCGAGGTGCTCGGATCATGAGGAGGCGCAGCGCTTCCCTCCTGCTTGCGGCCAGCGCGCAGCTCTTTGGCAGCGGGACAGCCGCTGCCCAGGAGAACGAGCATGAGCTCTTCGCCATGGAGCGCCCGAGTCTGGAGATCCTGCGGCTTGCCATGAGCTCCGAGGACCCGGGGCTGGCCCGGGCCGCAGCGAAGATTCTCGTGCATGAGCAGGTTGAGCTCAGCGATGAGTTCTTGACCGAAGTCATGGCCGGAGCTTTGTCCCGACCCGTATTGCTTGCGGCACTGGCGGATCGTCCACGCCGCGCCGCTGCTCTCTGGTTGCAGCAAGCCCTGCCGCGCTTGGGCTTTGATCTTGCCGAGCGGCTGCAGGCCTTCGCAGCCCTGGGCCCGGGAGCGCTGGGCATGGAGCAGGCGCGTGAAATCCTGGATGGCGCGGTCGACGATGACGGCTGGGTGCGTTCCTTGGCTTTTGCCGCCGCTGATGGGATGTCTTCCACCCAGGCTGATCTCCTGGTGGCCGATGTGCACAAGCGCAGCCTCACGGGAATCTCACTCGAGTTGCTCTTGCCCTGTCTAAGCCGCATGTCCGAACGGGGCGAGCGTCACTTGATCGGCTTGGCGCGCAGTCTTCAGTCGAGCCAACGCGATGAGATCGCGGATTGGTTGAGCATGCGTTCCTCGCCGGTGCTGCGGGAGTATGTGCTCGATGGTCTCCGCGGCTCCTACGCCCTGCAGCCGATGACTCTGCGCATGCTCAATGGCAGAGTCGGTGATGGCGAAGAATGGCGGCGCATCCTGTCCCTTCTGGATGATGATCGGCCGGCGATGCAGCGGGCGGCCTTTCGCGTGCTCTGCGTAGAGGGAGCCTATGATCCAGCTCTGCTGGAATTCGCCTTGGCCGAGCCCGAAGCGGCCCAAGGTCGCGTGCGCGATCTGCTCGAGCTCGAGCTGCCGGAGGAGGCGCTCCTGAGTTTGCTCGCCTCGGAGGACGAAGAGATCCAGCAGGCCAGCCTGCGAATCCTATCGAGTCAGCAGTTGCAGGCGGCAGTCGAAGCGCGAGTAGTGGCCCTCGCTGAATTGCGTGGCAAGACTGGTGACGCGGCGGTTCGCCAGATTTTCGCGAAGGCTCGTTCGGCGACTGTGCGTCGGACTTGGAACCTGCTCGGCAAGGGCAGAAGGCGCGAGTTGAGTTCAGCCCTGCGTGCGAGGGGGGCCTGGGCCCTGCCCCTGATGCATGAACTCGATCTGGGCCCCGAAGATTGGGAGCAGCGCTTCACGCTGATTGCCCTGGGGGACAAGAAGGAGTTAGCAGACTGTATCGAGGATTTCGG
>JAJFFD010000092.1 GCA_021776805.1 Planctomycetota bacterium | reverse complement strand
GCGTCGACCACAGTTCCGGCATTTGAATCGGGGTACTCGATGGGCACGACACTTGGGACGGTAGTAGCCACTGCGGGAGTAGAATTTCGGTTTACGATGACGCTCGATCAAGTGTGCCGGGCATTTGCGGTAGGGGCATCTAGGTGGCCAAAACATGGTCTGCTCCTGGTTGAATTCCGGGCCTCTGCAGCATGAGCAGGGCCTCCGCCATCCCCGTGGATTCAAAAGCTCAGCGGTTACGCCGAGTTCGAGCATTCTCTGGAAACTCCAGCACCACCAAACGAATCCAGAGTCTACTCATAGCGAACGGATTCGACCGGGCTCTGGCGAATCGCCCGCATGGCCGGGAGAAGAGCCGCGAGGCAGCCTACCAAGACCGCCAGGGGCAGCAGAGCGATCATGTAGGGCCAGGGAATGGTCAAGGGCGCCGTCAATCCGGCCACACGATTCAGGCCTGACACGACTACCGCAGAGAGCGGGAGGCTCAAGAGCATTGCTAGCAGCGCTGCCAAGACGCCCACGATAGCCCCTTCGAGCAGAATGCTGGTGACCAGTTGGCGCCGACTCATGCCCAGGGCGCGGAGCACGCCGACCTCCCTCGCTCTGCCCATGGCCGAGATGGTCATGGCGTTGACCATGCCGAGTCCGGCCAATGCAAGGACGAGGAACATTAGCACGTCGAAGAGCAGGAAGTCGACCACAACGTCCCGCTGCTCCCAGAAGAGCATATAGGCGCCGGAGCGCATCCATTGAAAGCCCGGAATGTAATCCCGGTAAGCATCGATGAAGCGAGCAGGGTTCACGCCTTCCGCGAGTTGAATCACCAGGCGTTCTACCGAGTCCGGTCCCTGACAGTAGTCCTGCACCAACCAGCGCGGGTGAGTCACCGCCCAGGCCCGCTCATAAGGAAAGTAACCGACTTCGTCCGAGATCAGCAGCACCTCATAGGACACCGGCCCTTGATCCGTGAGCAGATCCAGACGATCACCAAGGGATACCTCCTGCAAGTAGGCCAGACGCTCACTGATGATCAGCTTCCGCTCACTCGTGTATGCATCGGCCATCGCGGTCGAATCCGCGAAGAGCCCCCCAGGCATTCGCAAGCTCGCGTCATCGATGCCACTCAACTGGAAGGGGACATTACGTACCCCCTCGTAGATTTGAACCGAGGCAACTCCCGGTAGCTCGGCAAAGGCGAGGGCCTGCTCTGCTTCGACCGCCGTGCCGCTCACAAAGACCTGGTTCTCCATGGCCCGTTCTCCGAACTGACGCACCTCCGCTCGCAGAGACCAGGTGATGCTCTTCAAGGCGATCACCGCCACAAGGACCACGGCGAGCCCACAGACCGAGGCGGCAAAGCGCCCTGGCTGCTGAGCGAGACTCTTGCGATTCATGAACGCAGACAAGGCCCACTTACTCGGCAAGGTTCGCAGCAAGTACTCACCACCAACCTGCACCAGTCGCGGCACCAAGAGGAGCAGGGCCCCGAAGACCAGAATCATGCCGCCGAGTTGCCCGAGGACGAGCAGGGTCTCACGTTCCGACTCGAGGAGGAGGGGCGTCATGGCCAGGTAGGCACCCGGGAGAAAGACCGCAAGCAGAACGAAGAGGAAGAGATTCACCCCACGCAGGACATCGACGCGCTCAGTCCCCCCCTCCGTGCCCAGACCGCGGGCCTTGAGGGCACTGAGGGCGGGTAGATTCCTGGCCTTGTATAGCGGGAAGGACGCCCCCGCCAAGGTGAAGAGCATGCCCATGGCCCCGGTCCAGACGAGCGGCATACTCGGGACCTCGAAGCTATCCATGGCCTTGCCGATACCGAGAGTGGTAAAGCCCATGGCCTTCATGGCAAAGGCCAGGCCCACGCCGCCGGCGATGCCCAGGAGCACCCCGAGCAGCGCGAGCAGCAGGGCATCCAACATGAAGATTGCCAGGATTGAGTTGCGCGAAGCACCTAGGCAGCGCAGCAGACCGATCTGTTTGAGTCGCTCAACCAGCGATTGGGAAAGGGTCTGAAAGACGATGAACATGCCCAGCACCAGCGCCAGGCAGCCAAGAATCTTCACACCATTGCGAAAGGCGCGCTCATCAGAGGCTTCCCCCAGGAGAGCGCTGCGCTCGTCCCGCACCTGAAACTCGCTCTGCAATCGCCGTCGCAGCTCATCAACATTGCTTCCCGACTTTCGATTCACCTGAAAGGCCGGGCGCTCCCCAGCGGCGAAACGTTCCGCGAGGGCCGTGCTACCCACGATCACAACCCCTGAGTACTGGCGTCCCAATTGCACATCAGCAAGCAAACCCTTGACCCGTACCCGCACTGGACCCGATGGCCGTTCCTCTGCATTGCGCAGTGGCACTAGCAATCCGTCTCTACAGAGCATCCGCGGCGCGATGACCGGGGCCGTCAAAATGATCTCCGAGCCGATTTCGATGCCCCGCTGCTCCGCATATTCCGCCCCGAGCAGAACCTCCGTCTCCGCATCAAGATCGCTGAGATCCTCCCCAGCGGTGATGAGATACTGGGCAAAGAGTTTGCTCGGCAGGGGATTCAGCCCGAAGAGACGGGCCGGCCCAAGCTGGACTCCAGCCTGCTCCATACTCGCGTAGCTCGGCTGCATGACCCCCACGGCTGAGATGCCTTCATCGGCGAGCAAGCTGGCGCGCAGATTCTCAGTGCTGCGACTCAGGTCGATGGGTGTCAACTCAAAGTCGAAGACACCGAAGCCTTCCCGGAGAAGTCGCAGTCGACTCTGGATGGTGTTGTGGTCGATCACATGGATCGCCACCACGACCGCGACACCCATGGCAATGCCGAGGATGGATAGGGCCGTGCGCAGCCGGTTAGATGCCCAGCTCCTGAAGACGATGAAAGACGTCAGACGCAGCGAATCCTCCTCCGGTCAGCGCATGCTCGAGATTTAGCTCGCCATCATTGAGAAACAGCACTCGATCACCTGCTGCTGCATCGCGAGGGTTGTGGGTCACCAGCAAGACCGAGCTCTCAAAGCGCTGGCGAACCTTACTCAGAAGATCGATGATCTCTTCGCCGGCCTTTGAGGACAGGTTGCCCGTTGGCTCGTCCGCCAGGAGAATCGGCGGTTGCACCACCAGTGCGCGGGCGATGCTCACCCGCTGCATCTCGCCTCCAGAGAGCCTGGCCGGCAGTCGATCCTGCAAGGCTTCGATGCCCAGAAGACTGAGCAGCTCATCGATCCGATCCTTGTGTCGTTCCGGCCGTTCCCCGGCGATGAGGAAGGGCAGGATGATGTTCTCCCGCACACTGAGATCCGGGAGCAGATTGAAGAACTGGAAAATGAAGCCGATCTTCTGGCGCCGAAGAGTCGCACGCGCCTCTTCTGAACTGCCCGAGAAGTTGACCCCGGCGATCTCGATGCTACCGGCGGAGGGTTGATCGAGCCCCGCCAGCAAATGCAAGAGCGTGGACTTACCGGAGCCTGAGGGCCCCATGATGGTGACGAACTCGCCGCGCTCGAGGGCAAAACTGATCCCCTTGAGGATGGCGACTTTGCCCTCGCGCAGCTCGTAGAAGCGATACAGGTCTCGGGACTCGAGTATCGCTGTCACAGCCCTGTTTAACTACCGACCTTGATAAGCTCGACCTGGAAGACCAGAGTCGCGTTCGGCGGGATGTCAGGCGCATTCCCTGCTGGGCCATAGCCGAGGCTTCCAGGGATGACGAACTTGTAGATCCCACCTTCCTTCATGAGTTGCAAACCTTCGTTCCAGCCTGGGATCACTTGGCCCAACACGAAACTGCTGGTCTGGCGCCGCGTGTACGAGGCGTCAAAGAGCTTGCCATCGGTCAACCAACCGGCGTAGTGCACCGTGACCCGTTGCCCCATCTGAGGACTCGTGCCCGTGCCCTCTTTGATGACTTCGTACTTCAGTCCGGAGCCCGTGGTCTTCAGCACATCGTCCGCGGGCATGGCAAAGTCCGGCACCTTCACTGGCTTCAAGGCGCGCTTGAGTTCGAGCTGCCAGACGAGCATGCCGCCCTCGCCAATCTCAGCTAGTTGCGGTGGGATGCCTTGAGGGAAGCAATCCTTCAGAGACACTTCGACCCGGACGACCGAACCTACCTTCATGGTCTGGGCCACCTCGGCCAGGAAGGGCATCCTTTCTGCATGCCTTCTCGTCAGCAAGATCTTGCTAGCGAAGGTCCCGTCGAGCAACTCACCAGTCGGACTGAACATGGCGAACTCGAGTTCAAAGTCCTCACCCTCCGCGAGAGCCTCGTCGCCGCCCTCATTCATGACCTGACAGGTCAAGCCGCTCTTCGTCTTGGTCTGAGCGCTGGGATCGGCCTTGGGAAACTTCGGTGCCGAGCGGAAGCCAAGCAATTCCACATCGAAGATGAGCGTCGACTTGGCGGGTATGGTCGGCGGCCGGCCGGCCTCACCGTAGGCGAGGTCATAAGGAATGGTGAGCTTGAAGCGCGAGCCCACCGACATGAGTTGCAGGCCTTCGGTCCAACCCGGAATAACGGCGTTCAGAGGGAATTCCGCTGGTGCGCCGCGTTGCCGCGAGGAGTCGAACATCGTGCCGTTGGTCAACCAGCCGGTGTAATGCACCGTGACCATGTCAGCGCCGGAAGGTCTCTCGCCCTCGCCGGCCTCGAGAACCGAGTACATCAAACCCGAATCTGTCGTCTTGAGATCCGTGTCGGCAGGAATGATCGGGTCCTGAGCAGCCAGAACGCCAGCGGCGAACAAACTGCTCAAGATGGAGGCTAAGCCACGCAGTTGATGGGATTGCATGCGCGTATCCTAACCATCAATCGACGGGTTACTAGCTACCCGCGGCTCAGCTCTGGGCAGCTAGTGAATTGATCCGGTGCCACCGCGACGACGCCCGAGTCTCTGCCGCACCAGGGCACGGCGAAGGGCTGCTTCCGCCCGGAGAAGCTCCTCGGAAGAGAGGCTGCCCCGCTGTGCAAGATGCTCTCGAGCACGAGCTTCAGCCGCGCGAGCCCGTTCCAAGTCGATCTTCTCGGCGAAGGTTCCGGCCTCACAAACCAGGGTCAGGGTGTTGTTTCGCATTTCCGCGAAGCCGTCGCTCACCATGAGCTCCTCCCTGCGATCATCCTCGTACTTGATGGTCACCACACCCGGTTCGGTCGCGGTCATCAGCGGCGCATGCCCCGGCAAGATTCCATAGCTCCCGTCGATGCCCATGAATTGCACCGAGCGGACATCCTCGTCCAAGAGGACCTCCTGCGGGGTCACGATTCTCAAGTGCATCGTCTTAGTCATGACCAATCAGCCTCTCACATGCCCTTGGCTTTCTCGATCGCTTCCTCGATGGAACCGACCATGTAGAAGGCCTGTTCAGGCAAGTCGTCGTGCTTGCCTTCGAGGATTTCCTTACAGGAACGCACAGTGTCTTCGCTCTTGACGAAGCGCCCAGGGGTGCCAGTGAACTGCTCGGCAACGAAGAAGGGCTGAGACAGGAAGCGCTGCAGGCGCCGCGCACGGCTCACCGTCAGCTTGTCCTCATCAGAGAGCTCTTCCATGCCGAGAATGGCGATGATGTCGCGCAGGTCCTGGTTGCGCTGCAGAGTCTGCTGCACCCCACGGGCCACCTCGTAGTGTTCCTGCCCCACCGTGTCAGGAGCGAGCATCTTCGATGTGGACTTGAGCGGATCGACCGCCGGATAGATGCCGAGCTCCGCGATCTGGCGCTCGAGAATGATGGTGGAGTCCAGGTGGGCAAAGGTCGCCACTGGCGCCGGGTCGGTAATGTCGTCAGCCGGCACGTAGACCGCCTGCATGGAAGTCACCGAGCCCTTCTTGGTCGAAGTGATGCGCTCCTGCAAAGCACCCATTTCGGATGCCATAGTGGGCTGGTAACCCACTGCCGAGGGCAAGCGGCCGAGGAGTGCGGACACTTCCGAGCCGGCCTGCACAAAGCGGAAGACGTTGTCCACGAAGAGCAGCACGTCCTTGCCTTCCTCATCGCGGAAATACTCCGCCATGGTCAGACCAGTCAGCCCCACCCGCAGTCGCGAACCAGGGGGCTCGTTCATCTGGCCGAAGACCAGCACCGCGTTGTCCAGCACAGAGGCCTTGTCGCCATCCGGGGTGGTGTACTCGGCCCCGGCCATTTCTAGCCAGAGGTCGTTGCCCTCACGGGTGCGTTCGCCAACACCACAGAAGACGGAGAAGCCACCCTTCTCCACGGCGGTGACTCGAATCAACTCCTGGATGAGAACGGTCTTGCCCACACCGGCGCCACCGAAGAGCCCGACCTTGCCACCCTTGGCGAAGGGACAGAGCAGGTCCACCACCTTGATGCCGGTCTCAAAGATCTCACTGATAGCCAGCTGCTCATCAAAGGGCGGCGCCTCGCGATGAATCGGGTTGCGCATCTTGGTGACCACTGGTTCCAGGGTCTCACCGGTGCGCGGGTGCGCGATACCGACTTCGAGTGGCTTGCCGAGCACATCGAAGAGGCGACCCATGGTTTCCTTGCCCACCGGCACGGTAATCGGACCTCCAGTATCGACTGCTGGCATGCCGCGGACCATGCCGTCCGTTGAAGCCAGGGCAACACAGCGAGCTGTCGAGTTGCCCAGCTGCTGGGCGACCTCGAGAGTCAGGTCGATGCCCTTGTCCTTGTCAACGACGGTGATGGCGTTGTAGATCGCAGGGAGATGACCCTCGGGAAACTCCACGTCAACGACGGGCCCGAAGACCTGCAGAATCTTGCCTTCAGCGGTAGCAGCAGTAGCAGTCACTTCACGGTCCTCAATTTCAATGGCTAGGCGATGGTGCTTCTAAGAATGTGTTTCTAAGTAATTCGTTGCAGCCGACAGACATCAGGAAACCGCAGCGGCTCCGCCGATGATGTCGAGCAATTCCTTCGTAATGCTTTCTTGGCGCGCCCGGTTGTAGATCTGGCGCAGTTCCTTGCCCATCCGACCGGCAGCATCCGTCGCACCCTTCATGGCCATGCGACGGGCCGCCTGCTCCGAGGCGAAGGATGACAGCATGGCGTCATAGATCACCGTCTCGAGGAAACGGGGTACCATGCGGTTTAGTACGGTCTCCGCGTCGGGCTCGAGGAGATAGTCGAGCCGCATGCGATGCTCGCTGTCGATGCCGGGCTCCGGAGCGGAGGTCAGGGGGAGGAAGGGCTCGAGATTGGGTGCAAAGCGTGCCGCCGACTCGAATGCGGTGTGACCGACCAGAACTTCGTCGATACCCCCGCCTTGGAATGCAGTGACCAGATCTTCGACCACCATCTTGGCGGCTGGGTAGCCAGCCTTGTCCAATGGCGGCTCGGCGAAGAAACGCTCGATCTCGTAGTCGCGCCTGTAGAGGTAGCTGTAACCCTTCTTGCCGTAGACGTAGAACTTGAACTTCCGATCCGGATGCTGCGCCTTCACCTCGCGGACGTAGTTGGTGACCTTCAGCATCATGTTGCTGTTGTAGGCACCGCAAAGTCCACGGTCAGAAGTAACCACGAAGATCCCCGTGGTCTTGACCTCACGCGCAACGAATAGAGGCAGCACCGCGTCCTGGCCGACAAATTCGGCCAGGTGGCTCATTTGGCCACGGATCTCCCTGGTGTAGGGCTTGAAGGCCATGGTCCGTGCCTGGACCTTCCGCAGCTTCATGGAAGCCACCATTTCCATCGCCTTCGTAATCTTGGCGATGTTGGTGACCGAAGTGATTCGGCCGCGCAGCTCCTTGATGTTCGCCATGCTTGCCTACTAGGCCAGGAATTCCTTGCGGAAGGAGGCGCAGACTTCGTCGAACTTGCCGGCGAGCTCGTCGCTCCACTTCTTGTCGTTCTTGATGGTGTCGAGCAGATCCCGATGATTGGCCTGCAAGTGGTCCGTGTAGGCCTTTTCGAACTCGCTCACTCGCTCGGCAGGCACTTCGTCCAAACCGCCTGAAGTGCCCGCGTAAATCAGAGCGACCTGCACCTCGACCTCGACTGGCTCGTACTGCGGCTGCTTGAGCAGCTCTTCGAGACGGCGACCGCGGTTGATCTGCTGCTGGGTTGCCTTGTCCAAGTCCGAACCGAACTGGGCGAAGGCCGCTAGCTCGCGATACTGGGCCAGGCCGATGCGCAAACCGCCCGCCACCTTCTTGATGGCCGGGATCTGGGCAGCACCACCCACACGGGAAACCGAGATACCCGCATTCACTGCCGGCCTCTGTCCAGCGTTGAAGAGGTTGGACTCCAAAAAGATCTGCCCGTCGGTGATCGAGATCACGTTCGTTGGGATGTATGCGGAGACATCGCCCTCCTGCGTCTCTACAACCGGCAGGGCCGTGAGAGAACCACCACCGTTCGCATCCGACATCTTGGCGGCGCGCTCGAGCAGGCGGGAGTGGAGGTTGAACACGTCTCCGGGGAAGGCCTCGCGACCGGGTGGACGGCGTAGCAGCAGCATCACCTGGCGATAGGCCAGGGCCTGCTTGTAAAGATCGTCATACATGATGACGACGTGACGTCCTTCATCGCGGAGCCGCTCACCCATGGCACAACCGCCGTAGGGCGCGAGGAACTGCATGGCAGCAGGCGCTGATGCGGGCGCCGACACGATAATCGTGTAGGCCATGGCACCAGTCTCCTCCAGTTTTTGGGCAACCGCCTTCACCGTCGACTGCTTTTGGCCGACGGCGACATAGATGCAGATCATCTGATCCGGGTTATTCGGATCGCCACCACCGGTGCTGCGCTGGCTCAGGATGGTGTCCACCAGCAGGGCAGTCTTGCCCGTCGCCCGGTCACCGATGATGAGTTCGCGTTGCCCGCGACCGATGGGGATCATCGTGTCGATGGCCTTGATGCCGGTCTGCAGAGGCTCATCCACCGGCTGGCGTTCGGGCACACTGGGGGCGCGACCCTCGATCGGTCGAAGGTCTTCGTCGGAGAATTCGATCGGACCCTTGCCATCCATGGGCTTGCCGAGGGCGTCGGTCACTCGACCGATCATGCCCATGCCGGTCGGCACGGAGATGACTCGCCCGGTGGTCTTGACCCGATCACCTTCCTTGACAGCAGTTTCTTGGCCGAGAAGAACGGCGCCCACGTTGTCCTCTTCGAGGTTGAGAGCCAGGCCGAAGACCCCGTTGGGGAACTCGATCAGCTCGCTCATCATGCACTCATCGAGGCCGTGGATGCGGGCAACGCCGTCACCGACCGAGAGGACGGTGCCGACATTCGACTTCTTCATTTGGCCTTCGAAGCCCTCGATCTCTTCCTTGAGGACGCTTGTGACTTCGGACGGTTTGAGATCCATGATCTAGATTCTCGTAGCGGTTGGGGTGTGCCCTGTTTGGAAGGCTAGTGGATGGGGACCTCGAGCAGCTGTCTTTCCAGCTCCTCGAGTGCGCTTGCAACCGAGCTGTCGTAGAGAGTGTTGCCTACTTGCAGGCGCACCCCTCCGAGCAACTTGGGGTTGGTGACTTGTTCCAGGCTTACTTTCTTGCCCGAGAGCCCACCGGCTCTCTCTTCCAGCTTGGTGATCTGGTCAGCACCAAGAGCATGGGCAGTTTCGACGATACCCGTTTCCTCCCCGCGCACCCGGCGAACCAGAGCAGCGAAGGCCTCGGGGATCTCATTGAGAATGGCAAATCGATGTCGACGGAAGAGGACATCGATCAGGCTTCGCGTCAGGACATGGGCCTTATCAACCTGCTTGCGCAGGAGGTCCGCACGCTGCCCCGCAGGAACATCCGGATCGAGGATTGCCGCTCGGAAACTGGCCTTGGCCAGGACAGCTTCCAAACTGGAGAGATCGCCCTGCACCGCTTCTACGGCATCCTTGCTCGCAGCAGCTTCATAGAGCGCCCGGGCGTATCGATTGGCGATAAGACTCATCCTGTCCTGTTTCCTTCTACCTGAGTTCTAGTTGGAGCTGGTCTCCGTGCTATCCAGGAAATCGCCGACCAGTCGCTGATTGGCTTCTGCGTCGATCTCCCGATTCAGGATGCGACCTGCCGAGGCGATCGCCATCTCGACGACCTCCCCACGAATCTCGAGCAGGGCCTTCTGCTTTTGAGCTTCGATCTCCTGAGCTGCTTGCTTGATCTGCCGATCGGCTTCGGCCTTGGCATGAGCCAGGGCTTCGGCGGCCTGACGCTCCGCACGATTGGTTGCATCGAGAACCATCTGGCGAGCCTCGCCACGAGCCTTCTCGAGCTCGGCCTTGGTCGCTTCCGTCTGGGCGATCGCTTCCTTTCGAGCCTCCTCTGCCGCGAGGATGGCGTCCTCGACCTTGTCATCCCGCGCCTCGAGGGCAACGGTGATCGGTCCGAAGACGAACTTCCACATCAGCGGCAGAGCCAGCAGAAAACATACCCAGGTCCAGAATGTGGCCCCGCCGGCGAACTCGAAGGGGTTGAAGCCTCCCTCCGCCAGGATCAAGCTGTAGGACATAGTCATCCTCAGAAGTTGTTGGTGCGGTCAGCCGGCATAGCAACCGGCCTATCAAATCAGGCAGTCACTGTTTGGAAGGCCAGAATCATGCCAATGACGATTCCGAAGAAGGCGGCGCCTTCGACCAGGGCGGCGAGGATCAGGGCGATGCCCTTGATTGACTCAGCAGCCTCGGGCTGACGAGCGATGCCATGGCCTGCGGCACTGCCGATCTGGCCGATGCCGATACCAGCACCGATGACGCCACCGCCAGCTGCGATGCCGGCGCCGATGCCAGCAAGACCACTTGTGCCGATAGATTCAGCAAGAATAGCAAGCATTAGTTTCTCCTATGAGATCCGATGAATCGGTGTTTGTTCAGTCTTGGGGTTTTGAATGAATCCTGTCTCGCCAACCTAGTGCGCCGGATGCAAGGCCTGCTGCACGAAGATGATGCTCAGGTAGGTGAAGATGTAGGCCTGTAGGATGGCCACAAAACTCTCGATCACGAGGATGAAGATCGTCATCCCGGCCGCAGGAATAGCGGTCGCCCAGGACAGCCAGCCCAACTCCATCATCTTCGCGAAGAGGAAGATCATGCCGATGAAGGAGTAGATGATCATGTGACCCGCCATCATGTTGGCGAAGAGTCGAATGGTCAGGGCGAAGGGCTTGACGAAAAGCGCGATGACTTCGATCACTGCCATGAGCGGGATCATGGCAATCGGCAGGTGCGGCGGCAGCAGGGTGACGAAGAACTTGATCGGACCCTGCTTGAGCATTCCGCCGACAATCATCATGGTGAATGTCATCATGGCCAGGGCTGCGGTCACGAAAACCGTGGCCGCCATGGTCACGGAACCTGGAATGATGCTGATCAGATTGCCGAAGGTGAGGAAGAAGAAGAGGAAGATAAAGTAAGGGGCAAAGGCCCGTCCATCTTCCTTGCCCATCACCGCATAGACCACCTCATCCCTCAGCCAGAGGCACCAGCCGCGGAAGATGCGGATGAACCAGGGAGTGCTCGGCGAACCGAAGCTAGCCAGCACGAGCATGAAGACGATGAAGACCAGTCCAATGCTGATCAGCTGGAACAGGTTGACGTCGTAGAAAATGAAGAAGCGATTGACGTCCGGGTCCGGAGAAATCTGCGGATGCCACAGGGGATGAGGCTTCAGATGGGCGAACTGAGTGCTGAAGAACGCGACATCATCCATCTCCATGGTGGGGATGGCTTCGGCAGCGTGACCCTGCTCCTGCTCTGCCGGCGGCTGTTCTTGCTGTGTTGGTACCTCTTGCGCCGCAAGCGGGGACATGGCGAGGAGAAACAGAGCGAAGATTCTGACAGTGCTCATCAATGAGATGCTCATGAACTGCTCAAGTCCGATAGCGGCTCAGGGTGCTCGACCGGGTGACTTTCCGACTTGGTCTGTCGCTCCAATCCCTTCACCAGGATCAGGGTGGCGACGAGCGGGAAGACAAAAACTACGGCAGCGAAGGCCAGGGCAAAGCTCGCGCTAGAGGCGAATTTCACCCCGGAGAAATGCATGCTGACCATGATGATCCCAAGCACGAAAATCTGCAGTACGAAGTCGCCGAGAACAACCAGGTGAATGAGTTGACCCGGTCCAGCTGCAGAAGTCTTGCGGGTCAGGGCCATCGACTTGAGGACGATGCCCAGGGAACAGGTGACCGCAGCAACCATGATAGCGGCAAAGACGAAGCCGACGCTCTGTTCCGGGAGCAGGCCGGTGCCCCAGACGAGTATCGCCAGCAGGACCACCAAAGTCGTCGCAAGGACACAGCCCCTGAGGACTAGGGCCCCGGGCTTGCGCTGCGTTGAACTGGGATCAGGATTCATCTTCGGAAGTCTGTTCTGGTCGACCATCAGGCGAGGTCCCCTCTGCCTGCCGCGCTTTGCTTGCTGCGTTCCGCTTGTCTGCCGAAGGCAGCATCTCGGGGGCGTAGGTCCTGACCAGGTGGTAGAAGCTGGCGACGAATCCAAGCATGGTCCCAGAGATCAGACACCAGGGCGAGCTGCCCAGGGCCTGGTCGAGTTCAAGGCCACCATAAGCAAAGAGCCCAACGAAGAGGGCCATGCTCAAACCGGCGCCAAAGACACTCATACCTCGATCTGAGGGGGCCATCTGAGGGGGACAAGGAAGTCCGTCGCAAAGAGCTTGAAGGCCCAAGGGCCTCCCAAAGGGCGGGGACTATAGGCGCAAGCTGTGGCGGATCAACCAATGCGGAAGAATCACGGCCAAATCCGCGCCGGAACTCAAGGCCTCATTGCCCAGCTGTGGATGCTGCCTTGAGGCAGCGCCACCTTCCGGGAGGCTCCGGAAGGGGAACCTGACCCACGCAACCATTGAGGAAAGGAAGACAATGACGATCCCAGGCCGAATCCACAGCTTGCATCACCCGCTGCAAAGCCTGCTGCTGGCCAGCAGTGCGCTCATCTTGACCGGCAGTCCCCTCGCGGCCCAAAGCACCATCTCACCGAGTGACCGCGCCAGTTACGAAGGCAGTAGTTCGACCTTCTATCCACTGGGTCGCAGCAACGCCCGGGTACAGACTCTGCATGCAGATCTGGGGCAGGAACTGAGCCAGATCTCTGGTCACGGCTATCGCCGTGACGGCATCAGCAGCCGCGGACTGGTCCCGGGCTTCACAGCGGAACTCTCCGTGGAAATGTCCATGTCACCGCGCACGGCGGATCAACCTTCACGGCAGTTCGCTGACAATCAAGGCAGCCAGCCGAGCATGGTTCTGCCCCGAACGAGGCTCGTGTTCCCGGATACGATCCGACCGGATCGGGCACCTACCGAGGTCTTCGATCTGATCATCCCCTACACGAGTCCATTCCCCCTGCCGCCGGAAGGCGGCACCGTCTGCCTGGACATTCGCCTGTATGGCAATTCGGGACCCAGCGGACAGAACGTCAACTTCAGCCCCCTGCTCGACGCCCATGCCCTGTTCCGGGACCAACGGGCCGAACAGCCGGGCTTTCGCTTCGGCAATGGCTGCATCGCAGCGGGCAACAACAGCGGTCACTACGGCAATCATCTCCTCACCCGTCGAATCGACGGCTTTGATCTGGAGATCAGTTCCCGCTTCGGGATCCCGGATGATGGCAGCCTGGGCACGGTGACCGTGGCCTTCTTCGGCCAGGAAATGCTGCCGACTCCCCTACCATGGCTCCCAGCCTGCGAACTGCTGGCAAGCCCGCAGAACGTCTTCTTGCTGCCTGGGATCAACGACAGCCGAGGGCACTTGGATGCGGAGATCAACGGTGCATTTCCGCTCCCAACCGGCGCAGAGCTGACGGTGCAGCTGGCCTCAGCCTCCCTCAGCGGTGAGCTGACCCTCTCGGATGCGAGCATCCTCAGCATTCCGCCTCTGGGTCCAGCAATGATCCCGACGAGCCGAATCGCCAACAGCAGCGATCGCGATGCGGCAACCGGCAGCACCTCCCTCACCGTGCCTGTGACCCTCTTCTATTGAGGCCGGGCCGGGCATTCCTGCTACGCTCAGGAAGTGACCGAAAACGTAGCCCTGACCCCCAGCCAGATCCTCTCCCAGCTCGACCAGTACGTGATCGGGCAGCAAAAGGCGAAGCGAGCCGTCTCCGTTGCACTGCGAAACCGCTGGCGGAGGCGGCAACTTCCCGAGGAGATGGCTGCGGAGGTCTATCCGAAGAACATCCTCTTGATTGGACCCACCGGGGTGGGCAAGACAGAGATCGCCCGCCGCCTGGCCAGCCTCGCTCGAGCGCCCTTCGTCAAGGTCGAGGCCACCAAGTACAGCGAGGTTGGCTACCACGGCCGGGATGTAGAGTCCATGGTTCGGGACCTGGCCGAGGACTCGGTCGCCATCTTACGTCGCGAGCATGCGGAGATGCTGGAGGGGAAGGCTCGGCAGGCGGCCATGGAGCGGGTCTTTCAGGCCTACCTCAGTTCCCAGGGCATCCCAGGCCAAAGTAGCTGGCAGCCCGCAGAGGAGGGCGGCCTCTGGCGCCCGAACCCGGAGGGCAGCTCCGAGGAGAATCCCGAAGCGGGCATCGATCAGGACAAGCATCGGGAAGAGCTGCGTCAACAACTCGAAAACGGCGAGCTGGATGATGAGTTGATTCTCATCGAAGTCCTCAACCGTCGGACCCCCACCCTCAACATCACAGGACCCCAGGGCAATGAGACCATGGGCATCGATGCCATGGCCCTGCAGGAAGTCTGGGGCCGAAGCCCGGGGCGTCGCACCAAGCAGCGCCGCCTACCCATCTCCGAAGCAATCCAGCTCATCCAAGAGGAAGAAGCCGAAGCGATGATGGATGAGGACGCGGTGCACGCGGATGCCATTCAGCGCGCGGAAAACGACGGCATCATCTTTATCGACGAAGTGGACAAGGTGATCAGTTCGGGCATCGCCGATGGTCCGGATGTCTCGCGCGAGGGAGTGCAACGGGATCTCCTCTCCGTCGTCGAAGGCTGCACGGTCTACACGCGCTACGGTCACGTGCGCACGGACCACATTCTCTTCATCGCCGCCGGCGCCTTTCACTATCACAAGCCCAGCGAACTCATTCCCGAACTGCAGGGTCGATTCCCGGTGCGTGTGCCCCTGCAGAGTCTTACCCAGGCGGACTTTGCGCGGATTCTCTCCGAGCCCAAGAACAGCCTGGTCCGTCAGTACTGCGCCCTCTTTCAGACTGAAGGGGTGCAGCTTGAATTCGCCGAGGATGGCATCGCTAGACTGGCGGAACTCGCCTTCCAGGCCAATCAACGCAGCCAGGACATCGGTGCCCGCCGGCTCTTCACAATTCTCGAAAAGTGCCTCGAAAACCTGTCCTTCACCGCCCCCGACCGGCGGGGAGAACGCCTGGCCATCAATCGAGCCCTCGTCGACGAGGAGCTGGGCGAAGGCGAGGACGACGCCGATCTCATCCGCTACGAGCTCTGATCGCCCCGAAGTTCTGCCCTTCCCGAGGGATCTAGGGAGCCCAGGGGACCGCAAAGGGCCATAATTCGCGGAACTTTTGCGGCTCCCCTGCCAAGAAGGCGCCCAAGCTGGACCCACGTGACGGACCTTAATCCAGAGACCATAGCCCGCGCCCAACAAGGGGATGAGCAGGCCACCAGGGAAATCATCGAGTTCCTGCACAGGCCGGTGATCGCCACGATCTATCGATTCCTAGGCAGTCGCTTCCAGTCGGAAGTCGAAGACATCGCCCAGGACATCTTCATGAAGATCTTCCGTTCGATCGAGCGCTTCGATCCGGAACGCGGGGTGAAGTTCACCACCTGGATCTTCACCTTCGTCCGCAACCACTGCTTTGACGTACTCAAGAAGAAGCGACTGCCCAGCTCCTCCCTCTCATCCCGAGATGAAGGCGAGGGCCAGATCAGCCTGCCGGACCCAGCGGCCTCAGAGCCGGTCTACAAAGCTGAGAACCAGGAGCTCGGACTGAAGATCGAGGAAGCCCTCGAGCAGCTGGGCGAAGATCAACGCATGGTCTTCATCCTCCGCGAGTACGAAGGTCTCGACTATGGCTCGATCTCCCGCGTGACAGGTGTCTCCGAGGGAACCGTCAAGTCGCGCCTACACCGCGCCAAAGAATCTCTTCGCCATCGCCTCGCCCCTTACATGAGAACCGGCACATGAGGCCTGAACGATGACGGACAAGGAAGAGCAATTCGAAGACCAGACGAATCAGGAGGGCTTCCCTGAGGAGATCCTCCGTGCAGCTGACGAACTCGAGGTCTCAGCGGGCTTCGTCCAATCCTGTTATCTTCGCGTGCTCGCCGACCAGGAACAGATCTCGGCAGAAGCCGAGCATGTCGACGAAGTTCAAATCCCGGCAGAACTTCTTGCCAGCTACCGCACGCCGGAGCCCTCTTTGGACTTCGTCAGCAAGCTCGAAGCTCGAGTCCAGGCGGACCGCAATTGGCGACAGTCCGAATGGCGCCAGCTGCTACGCAAGTTCTCCACCCCGGAACCGAGTAGCAGCTTCGTCGATCGCACTCTTGCAGCCTTGGGGCAGCAGAGTGGCAGTATTCACACTCGCCCAGGCCTCTGGCAAGGCCGGATGTTGACCGCGGCGGCAGCTCTGCTCCTCGCCTTTGGACTGCAGTGGTCCCTCAGCCTCTCGCGACTGGAGCCCATCGCCCCCGCCTCAGCCCAAGACCTCAGCCCCGTCTTCTGGGGCACCAGCTTGCAACGCCAGTCAGAGTCGGGTGTGCGCTTCGAAGCTCCGGACGCTCTGCAGATCTTCATCCGCCAGAACTCGAGAGGCGGCGATGACTGACCCCATTCCCGGAGCGGGTCGCGAGAGCAGGACACTCACCTGGGTATTCCTAGCTGTCTTTGTCTTGGCCAGCCTGATCCTCGCCGCAATCACCGCCTCGCAGGGAGAGCAGATGCACAGCCCCGGGGAAGGCGTCGCCAGCGCAGCCTCCGAGCTAGCCGCAGCACCCCCCTCAGAGGCAACCGTTGGCCGCATTCTCGAGGGTCTGGACAAGGCCTTCAACGCCGGGGATCTCGCCGCCTACATGGCTCTCTTCCGGCCCCTGCATGGCGAGGCTTTGAAGCTCCTCGCCCGGAGACTCCGGCCTTTGCTGAGCGGGGAGCCCCCCATGAGCCAGTCTCTTACCAGGCGCTCCAAGATCGTGTCCTTTCGCCAGGTTGGGGATCGCTCCATCGCCCTGGTGAGTTCAGAGATCCGAAGTGGATCCGAAGAGAAGATCAATAGCCGTGAGGCCGCCTTCCTGGTCTGCAGCCGCTTTGGCAATGCAAGCTATGCGCTCTTCCAGGTCGAGGTCGACGCGAAGCACTTGCAAAGCCTGCTGCAGCAGGAGGAGCCCGGGGTCTTCAATTGCCTGGCATGCAACTACCGCATCCAGGCCCGGCAGGATTGGCTTCTCGTTCCCCATAACAACCTGCGCGTCGGCTGCCTCGAGTCCATCTCCTTCTACTCTCTCTACTACGACCTCAGCATCGATCTCTCCGTGCACGTGCAGGAGAATGTGAACCCAGCCGCCGACACCCTCACAGAACTCAGCTACGGCGAAGTTGCCAGCGAGGTCAGCGACTGGCTGCCACCGGCCTATGGACCGGGTCGCATGCCGGCGCCGGTCGGCCTCGAGGGTGCTCAAGTCGACGTCCAGCACGCCGACGGGCGCTGCTCCTTGCTTCGACTCGCGGTTTACGGACCGATCAAATACCTCATGGCCGTTGAGGGACCGGCGCAGACCGTGCAGGATCGCATGCCTGAGATCGAGAATGTGCTGAGCAGCTTCGAGCTCATCGATCCGATCTTTTCCCCCGGCTATGTCCCGACGGGGGATCGTCCGAGTCACCTCATCGGCAAGCTCGAGGGCGCAGATTTCGTTGACGATCTCGTCCAGTTCAGCGGTCCATCTGGCTGGAAGGGCTCACGATCCCCAGACTGGCATCGCTTTCAAATCACCTACCACTGCCCAGACAGTGAGGCATACATGCGCTACCAGGGCATGCAGCCCCCGCAGGGTACCGAGGCATGGACCCAGGATGCTGCGGACATGATGCTGTCTTCGAGCCTGAAGAGTTCTGGCATGCGCATCCTGGCGGATGATGGTTGGCAAGAGGGCAGGGAGCTTGCCATGGCTGGCTGGCCTGAGGTTCGCAGGGTCGAGGTGGCAGGAGAAATCGCCGGCAAGGACGCACGGCGTAGCCTTCGGCTCGCCCTGGATGCGGAGATCCTGGTCCTGGTCGAAGCCAATGACGCAGACCGCTCGGCCAGCGAGGTGATTGAAGCTGCCTTAGCTCGGCTCAAGCTGCGCTAGATCGGTGTCTACTTCTTTTCGCCCGGCTTTTCCGCCTGCTTCTCCGGCACAGTCTGCAAGGCCTTGGCCCGATCGATCGCTGCCTGAATCTGCTCGATGGCCGGCCCCAAGTCTGCGAAGCGAGCCTCCAGCTCCTGACGTCGCAGGGTCAATTCTGCTTCTCGCGCCACCACTCTCTTCTCGAGCTCCTGCACGGCAGACTCGAGGCTCTTTAGCTTGGCGCCAAGCTCCGTTTCCAGAGCCTGTCGTTCAGCAAAGCGTGCTTCGAGGGCGACCAGGTCGGCCAGGGCCGCGTCGATCTCTGTTCGCCTGGCGGAACTACTGGCCAGATCTTCCTCGAGGGCGCGGAGGATTCGCAGCTGCTCACCGAGCTGGCGCGAATCTTTGTCCTGCTTGAGCCGCAGCTCCTGAAGCTCAGCGGACTTCAGACGCTCGACCGCCCTCGCTTCCTCGATCTCCAGATCGATGCGCTGCAGCTCCCGGCGCACGCGCCGGAGCTCCGCGTCCCCCTCCTCCACGGCCTGGGCCGCACGGGCCTTCCGGATGGAATTCCATTCGCTGGAGGTGCTCGAGCAGCTCAGCAGAAACAAAGCCAGAAAGCCAAGGAGGCGATTCAAGGTGCTGGTTACCATTGGGCCACTTTTCAACCTGATTGAGCAATGGAACGGACTCTCATTCTACTCAAGCCGGATGCCCTACAACGAGGGCTCGCAGGCAGCATTCTCACCCGCTTCGAAAACAAGGGTCTGAAAATCGTCGGCCTCAAGCTGATGAAGATCACCCCGGAACTTGCTGCTCAGCACTACGAGGCGCACAAGGAGCGCCCCTTCTATAAGGGCCTGGTTCGCTTCATGACTAGCGCGCCGGTGGTCGCCATAGCCTTGGAGGGCATCTCTGCCATCGCCATCGCGCGCAAGATGATGGGTGCGACCTTCGGTAGCGATGCTGATCCAGGGACCATCCGTGGGGATTTCGGAGTCAGCCGCTCCTTCAACCTGATTCACGGTTCGGACAGTCCCGAAGCTGCCCAGCGAGAGCTCTCCCTATTCTTTGCGGAAGGCACCTTGGACTATCAGCTCGACGCCTTCCGCTGGATCTACGATCCGGAAGACGAACTCTGAGGAATGGCAGCTCGGCAGCATCGCCCAAGCCCTGCTCAGGGCTGAGCGCGCAGGAACTGGCTCTGGCCCTGGTGGAGCTCGATGCGGCCCTGGGCGGCATGGTGGTTCGCGATGCTGCCCAGCCCAGGGATAGTGAGGATCTGCTGATCTACATGCGTCGGCCAGATGGGGAGGTGCATGCTTCTGCAGCCCTGCACATTGCCATGGGCAGGACCCGGGCTCGGGTGTGCCTGACCAATCGGCGCTGGCCCAAGACTGCATGGGCATCCGGCCCGAGAATCGACCAGGTCAAACAAAGCTTGGTCGGCAAGCGCTTCGCCGGCTGCGAGACCGTGGATGGCGAACAACGCTGCCGGATCCTCTTCGCTGCCGAGTCCGAGCGGCTGCACCTCGAGGTCGAGCTCTTTGGCCTGCGCGGTTTCTGGACGCTCACCAATGCCGCCGGTCGGATGTTGGTTCTTTCCCGCCTTGCCAAGCGAAGTGGTCAGCCCATGCGTATCGGCGGGGTCTATGCGGCACCTGGCCACAGTCCGGGATCCAGACCCGAGCTCGCGAGCCGCTTCCCCCCGCCCATCCTTGCCAGCATCGATCGCGCCTACTCCGAATCCGATCAAGAGGAGGAAGGCTCCCGCCTCTTCACCCAGGCAAAGCGGCGCTTGGACAAGGCGTTTCGCAAGCTGAGGGCGCAGATCGCGGGCCTTGAAACCCAGCGCCTGGCCATGTTGGACGCAGCCAAGCTCCGCCAAAGAGCTGACCTTCTCCTGGCCTTCGGTTTCGCAGCTAAGAAGACGGCAACCGAACTCCTGGTCGAGAATCCAAACCAAGCTGGGGAGCAGATCCGAATCAAGCTGCAGCCGGGTCGCAGCATCCAGTCGCAGGCTGAGGCCCTCTACAAGAAGGCCCGCAAGTACGAGGACGGCCTGCCCATCGCCGAAGAACGCCTGCGACAGCTGAAGGCGCAAGAGACTCAATTCCTTGCTGCTCAAGCCCGCTTCTCTGCCACCGAGACCCTGGATGCTGAGCACATCACCAGGGAGCTGCTGGACTTGGGCCTGGAGACTCCCAAGGCGCGCCCAAAGCCCGAAGAAGCACGCATTCGTAAGATGACCAAGGGCGAAAACCTGCGGCGCGCTGTTTCGACTGAGGGCTATCTCATCCTGATTGGCAGGAACAACCGTCAGAACGACCGACTGAGCACCTCTCTGGCTCGCGGCAATGACCTTTGGTTTCACATCGGTCGCGGCCAAGCCGGCAGCCATGTGCTGCTGAGGCTACCAAAGGGTAAGACTGCAAGTCTCGACTCCCTTCTAGACGCAGGAACCCTGGCCGTGCACTTCAGCAAGTCCAGGGGCGAGCCCATCGCCGAGGTCATCTATACCCAGGCCAAACACGTAAGCAAGCCAAAGGGACTGGCACCTGGGAAGGTACTAGCTGATCATGCCAAGGCTCTGCGGGTGGATCTCGATCTGCCGCGGCTCGAGCGCCTACTGAACTCAGCGGACGAGGATCAACAAACTTGAAGAACACCGCTGCTGCGCGATGATGAGTTCCCAGTCATGAAGAATGCGACGAACCCGAGCGAGCGGGAGCTGCGCGACAAGATCGCTGCTGCGGAAGAAGCTCTCGGCGAATCAGCAATCCCGGAGACCATCGGCCGTGAACTCATTCGGCACTTCATTGCTCTTGGTGAACTCCTCGGCCAACAGGGTCGGCAAGATGACGCGGACGAAATCTACGATCGCGGGCTGCGCTTTTGCGATCAGTTTCTGGCGGAGCAGCCACCAGACCCGAGCGCCTTCGAATTGCACATCGAACTGCTAGGAAGAAAGGCCTCCGGCAAGCTCTCTCAAGGCCTCGGGCAGGAGGCGATTCCGACCTACCAGCGAGCCATCACTCTGATCGAATCCCTGGGCGCGGAAGCACGGGAAGACCAGCGCATCACAGAAGTCTTGGGAGCCTGTCATGGCCAGCTAGCTATCGCCCTTGATGACAGTGGCGACCTCGACGCATCCTTCGGGCACTACCGCATCAGTCTGGCCTGCGCAGAAGCTGTCCATAAGCTGAGCGGGGGATCCAGCAAGACTGCAACCGCCCTGGCTCTGGCACACAACGCGATCGGCCACCACTATGCAGAGACCGGCCAGGTGCATGATTCCCTGACGCACCATCGCGAGTCCCTTCGCCTCAATCACGACCTGGTTGCCCAGGAACCGGCAGACAGCTACGCCCAGTATTGCCTGGCCACCGATCACGAGAATCTCTACGACGCGCTCCTGCGCAAGGGGGATCGCAAGACCGCCCGCAAGCACGCGGAAGCCGCTCTGGAGATACGTTTGCATCTGGCCAAGAGTCCGGGTGTCCCCGAGGAGTGGGCAGTGCAACTCGCCGATAGCCAACGCGACCTGGGCGATCTCTCCATGGATGATGGGGATCAAGAAGCTGCCCTCGAGCAGTACCGCGCTGCCCATGAGGTCACCCGGCAGATTTCCGGCAATGCCTCCGATGATCCCGAGAAACGCTTCAAGGTAGCCGATTCCCTGCTGGTACTTGGTAGCACCTTCGAAGCTCGCAAGGATTGGGATCAGGCGCTCGAGCACTACATGGCAGCCCTGGAGATCGACAGCGAGCTATCCAGCCGCTTTCCGGAAGAACCGCGCTGGCACGCCAACGCCGCCCATTGCCATCTCTGCGCGGCCCTCCTGCAATTGAGCCGGAGCCAGCTGGAGGCGGCAGGAAGCCACGCCCAGAAAGGCATCGCCATTCTGCAAGCCGCTGCGAAAAGGCATCCGCAAGCCAATCAATTGCATACGGATCTCTCACGATTCCACAGCGACTACGCCGGCGGTCTCGCCGCCCGCGGAGAAAACCGCGCCGCCCTGGAACAGTATGAGCATTGCCTGAACATCGACCGAAGCCTGGTAGCGAAGAATCCAGAGGAACAGGGCTATCTGGCAAACCTTGCGGTCACCCTGGATCACATAGCGTCGATTCACGAGAGCCTGGGCGACTATCCGCGGGCTCTCGACTTCAACCTTCAAGCGCTCTCCGCCGAGGAGAGCCTGGTCGCCCGAGATCCTGAGAGCAGTGATTACCAGGGGCGACTGATCCACGCCCTGCTGCACCTGGCATCCACCAGTCGGGAGCTCAAAGAACTCGAGCGCTCGCGTGCAACTTTGAAGCGCGCCATGAAAGCGGCGAGCCGACTACTCCGACTCCTTCCCCGGGATGAGGACGTGGGCGGCCTCCTCGCACAAGTCCACCGGGAACTCGGCAGGGTGCTACGGGAGAGCGGCGAGCACAGCTCCGCTGAGGACGAACTCAACGCTTCCGTTGAGCGCTTTTCCCAACTGGTGGAGGATTCGCAGCATCCAGAATCCTGGTGGGCAAATCATGCCCGCAGCTTGGAGGCCCTGGCTGAGCTACAGATGGACCTGGGACGAGCACGAAACGCCCTCGAACCTCTGGCTCAGGCCCTGGTGAATTGGCAGCGTATGGCCAGGCGCTATCCCAGCGAGGCAACGGTGCATCGGGACCTGGCCCGTAGCCATGAGCTGACGGCCGAGGCACACGAGGCCATCGCTGACATTGGCACCGCCATGGAGCATCGACGCGCCGCCGAAAGACTCTACGAGCGCTTCGGCGAAAGCGGTGCATGAAGGCAAACGCCGCATCCTTGACAGGCTAGCGCGGGTTTCCGCTCTTCGCCTGCCTTCGGCTGCCGATCGCCGCCCATCCGGAAGAACCGGATAAATGCGGAGCACTGTCCTTGCCCAATCCTCCAATCAAGGGAGAATGCCGAACATGAGTGCAGTCGAGCCCCTCCAACAAACCGACTTGTTCACCGAAGCCATCAAACGCCTGGACCGGGCGCAGGAATACGCCAAGGTCCACCCGGAGGCTATCGAGCGTCTCAAGCATCCCAAGTCCGTTCTAAGCGTGGCCGTCCCGGTCCGAATGGACGATGGCAGCCTGCGGCTTTTCGACGGCTACCGGGTGCGTCACGATGACACGCGCGGCCCGACCAAGGGCGGCATTCGCTACCACCCGCAGGTGGACATGAGCGAAGTGAAGGCTCTCGCCCTCTGGATGACCTGCAAGTGCGCCGTGGTCGGAATCCCCTTTGGCGGCGGCAAGGGCGGCATCTCGGTCAACCCGAAGGAGCTCTCGCACATGGAGCTCGAACGCCTGAGTCGTGGCTTCATCCGCCAAATCGCCGACTTCATCGGGCCAGACACGGACATCCCGGCGCCGGACGTCTACACCAACTCGCGCATCATGGGTTGGATGATGGACGAGTACTCACGGATCAAGCGCCAGAAGACCCCAGCGGTCATCACCGGCAAGCCAATCTCCCTCGGCGGTAGCCAGGGTCGAGACGACGCAACTGGTCGTGGCGGCTACTACTGCCTAAAAGAGCTCGAGCGTATTCGTGGATGGAATCCCAAGGAAATCTCCATTGCCGTGCAGGGCTTTGGCAACGCCGGGCAGCACTTCGCGCGCCTTTGCCACAACGACGGCTACAAGATCGTCGCAGTCAGTGATTCACGTGGTGGCATCTATCGCGAGGAAGGCTTCGACGTGCCCAGCCTCTGCTACAGCAAAAACGTGAACCGGGAATTGAAAGCGGTCTACTGCAAAGACTCGGTCTGTGACACGGTCGAGGCCACTAGCATCACCAACGAGCAACTCTTGGAGTTGGATGTGAATGTGCTGGCCCCGGCAGCCCTGGAGAACACCATCACCGATGTTAACGCCGGTCGGATCAAGGCACCGGTTCTCGTGGAGTTGGCGAATGGACCGGTCACCCCCGAGGCTGACCGCAGTCTCGAGGAGAAGGGTAGCCTGGTCATCCCCGACATTCTGGCCAACGCCGGCGGCGTAACCGTCAGCTACTTTGAATGGGTGCAGAATCGCTCGGGCTACTACTGGACCGAGGAAGAGGTTCATACTCGCCTGCGGGAAATCATGTCTCGCGAATTCAATGCGATCTACGAGCGCATGACCTCTGCGAAAATCGACATGCGCACGGCGGCCTACGCACATGCCCTCGATCGGATTGGAGAAGCGGTCGAAGCCCATGGCACGAGCGCATTTTTTGGCACCTCCGGCCGCTCGTAAGCTCGGACTCTGCGTGGGCAGCTTTGCGATCTTCTTCGTGATCGCGGAGCTGGCATACCGAGCCCTCGCGTCGGATGTGCAGACCACTGCGATCCAGATGGTCTACCACGATGGAGAGCATCGAGAGATCGGACCGGAAGAAGCCAGTGAGCGAGGAATGCTGCAAGCCCTCGAGCCGGCCCCACGGCCGCGCTTGGTCTTCACCCCGGGCACGAGTTTTCACATCGGCTACAAGGGAGATAGCAATCCCTACCTGGGCGAGCATGGTTGCGTGCCCGTAAGCTACAACAGCCAGGGCATCCGGGAGAGGGAGGAACTTTGTGCTCCCAAACCACCTGGGCAAGAGCGCATCCTCTGCCTGGGTGATTCCTTCACCATCGGCTGGGGCATCAAGGTCGAGGATGTCTGGGTGCGCCAACTCGAAGGCGACCTCCGTAGGGAGGGCGAAGATATCCGCAGCATTAACTGCGGGGCCGCAGGCACACTCTTTGTCGATGAGTACTGGTGGGGATTGAAGGAACGCTTCAAAGCCTTCGAACCCGACATGGTTCTGGTGAGCATCTGTCTCAATGACTTGCTGCCAGTCAACCAGGGCCTGGCGCATCACCGGCGCGACGAGATGACAGCATCGGACCCGGAACTCGCATGGTGGCATTCGCGGATCATCCGTGACCTCAGCAGCTGGGACAGTCTGCCGCCGCGCATGCGACTCGATCCCTCCCGAGATTGGACGCGAGAACTTCTGGACCTCGCCGAGGATGATCCGGCATTCACCAAGGACGTTCCGCAGGGAACTTACTGGGCAGGTGGCGGCCCTCAGGAAGCACTGCGGCAAATCCGTGACTGGTGTCGCCAGCGCGAGATCCCTATGGCGACCATAATCTGGCCCCTCTTCCAAGGCACGGGCACGGGAGAGTTCTACCCATTCGCCAGCATGCATGCGCAGTTCAGTGAATTCTGCCAGTCGGAGGAGATCCCATGTCTCGATCTCCTGCCGACATTCACGGGCCACGACAGTCAGAGTCTCTGGGTGAACAGCAGCGACTACCACGGCAATCCCTTCGCCCAGCGCCTGGCCACCGATGCCATCACTCCCTTCGTCAAGCGCCTGCTCCTATGATGTCGGAGCAAGACCCCATGAGCGAGTCCGTCCTCAAGATCAACGAGATCTTCTACAGCATCCAGGGGGAATCCTCGCACAGCGGCAGGCCATGCATCTTCGTACGACTCACTCATTGCAACCTACGTTGCAGTTGGTGTGACTCGGAATACACCTTTCACGAAGGGCGAAACATGAGCCTCGCGGAGATCATGTCATCGCTAGCCAAACACCCCTGTAAACTCGTGGAAGTGACCGGCGGAGAACCTCTGGCGCAGACAGGGGTCTTGGACTTGATGCGCCAGCTCTGCGATGCGAAGTACCAGGTCCTGCTCGAAACTTCTGGCAGCCTGCCGATCGCCGCTGTGGATCCGCGCGTGCAGCGAATCGTCGACTTCAAGTGTCCCGGATCGGGCATGGCCGACCACAACCTGTGGAGCATCGTCGACGATCTCGGACCGAAAGACGAGGTCAAGTTCGTTATCGCTGACCAGGGGGACTATCGCTGGGCAAAGTCGAAGATCAGCGAACATGCTCTGGACAAGCGCTGCCATCTACTCATGTCGCCGGTCTTCGGTGTCATGGACAAGCTCGAGCTTGCCGAATGGATTCTCGCGGACGGTCTCCCCGTGCGCTTTCAGATCCAATTGCACAAGCACGTCTGGGACCCGTCCATGCGCGGAGTCTGATCATGGAAATCAAGACCAGCTACTACTGGGAAATGGGCCACCGCCTGCCGAGTCATCCAGGTGGCTGCCGGAATCTACACGGCCATTCGTATCGTCTCGATGTTGAGATCCGGGGCGAACTGGAAGACAACGGCATGCTGATCGACTTTTTCGATGTGGACAAGGCGCTGGCCCCCCTCATCGCGGAACTCGACCATGCCTTCCTCTGTGATACCGGTGACCGAGAGCTCGCCGATTTCATCAAGAGCCAGGATTGGAAACTGGCCATGCTGCCCTACCCCTCGACCGCGGAAAACCTCTGCCGACACTTCGCTGGCAAGCTAGAGCCAAGTCTCCGGGGAATCTCCAGGATCACATCCTTTGCGGTCAGCATCCAAGAAACCCGCGATGCCTCCGCCCGACTCGAAGTCCAGTTGGGCAAGCAGTGATGAACGGAGATGAGTACCGTGGCTAAGCGAGAGCTGGCCATCGTCCTGCTGAGTGGTGGCCTGGATAGCTGTGTCACAACGGCCATCGCCCATCGAGACTACCGCCTGGCCTTCCTGCATCTGGCCTACGGGCAGAGAACTGCGCGGCGCGAACTGCGCGCCTTCCATGCCATCGCGGATCACTATCAGGCCAAGGAGCGCCTGATCGTCGGCCTCGAGTCCCTGGCCAAGATCGGGGGCTCAGCCCTCACCGATCCCAGTATCCCGGTGCCCGAAGCCGCCCTGGACCAGCCGGGCATCCCGATGTCTTACGTACCCTTCCGCAATGCCCACCTGCTCAGCAGCGCAGCCAGCTGGGCAGAGGTCCTGGGCGCGGGCAAGATCTTCATCGGCGCCGTGGAAGAGGATTCCTCCGGCTACCCGGACTGCCGGGCCGAGTTCTTTCGTGCCTTCGAAGCGGCCATCGCCCTCGGAACTCGTCCCGAGACCAGCATTCAGCTGCTCACGCCCCTCATCGACAAGCAGAAGTCCGAGATCGTCCGCATCGGCAGGGAGCTAGACGCCCCCCTGGAACTCACCTGGTCCTGCTACAAGAGCAGCGAACTAGCCTGTGGGCGTTGCGACAGCTGTGCCCTCCGCCTGCGTGGCTTCGACTCCGCCGGCCTCGAGGACCCCATTCCCTATGCCCCTGAGATCTGAGCCACTGGGGGAGGCGACAATTTTGACCCCGAGCCAGGCAGTAGGGCCCCCTGTTGCAGCGTATGGGTCATAATGCGCCCTCGGTACTCGCACGCCTTCACAGGCATTCCGAACCCCACCCCAATTGCCGTCCCTATGAAGACCCCTGCTCCAGCTACCGGGAATTGCGGATTCACCTTCGCAGCACTTGCCCTTCTCTTCAGCTCCTGCGGCACCTTTGGTCAGAGCGATGAGGAGAAGCGACGCTTGACTCTGTACCAGCAGAACGCGGCCAACTTCTACGAGGGTGAGAAGTACAATCAGGCCCTGGCAGAAGTCGAGAAGGGCTTGGAGATCGAAGCGGAGGACTACCGTCTGCACTCCATCGCCGCCTGGTGTTACCTGCGTTCAGCCAGAGGCAATGCCCAGGTCCTGGCCGAGGCGGAGCGCGAATTCGACAAGCTCTACGCCATGCGTTCGAGCTCGAACCATGGTGCTCCGGTCCTCCTGGGCTACGCGCTTTGCAAGGAGCGCCTCGGCATCATGCATCACGATCGTGCGCAGCGCCTGCGCGAAGAAGCTGCGGGTCGCGATCTGGACGTTGAGGGGCGAGCGACGCGAAATGCTCGGGCGATCGAGCATGAGAACATGTATCGCTCCTACTTCCGGGATGCGGATCGCGTCTTCCAGCGCCTGATCGCTCGCGGCGAGAACCTCCGCATGGCCTACAAGCACAGCATGGAGATCAGCGTCCTCGAGGGCGACTATCTCGGCGCAGTCGAAGAGGGCAACCTCTGCCTGCAACGCATCGAAGAGGAGAAGCGGTACCAGGCACAGATCATCTCACAGACCATGAGCGTGGCACGCGAACGAGAGGAACGCCTTCTCCTGCAAGACTTGATCGAACAGGAGAGCCGGGTGCGCAGTGCCTTGGCGGAGATGCACTTCCGCAAGGAGAACTACCAACTCGCGGTCGAACAACTCAATCTACTCCTCTCCGCCAATCCCAACCGTGCCAACGACTACTACAACCGGGCACGTGCACTGGAATCTCTCGATGAAGAAGAGCGCGCCCACCGGGATTACCAAAAGTTCCTCACCATCACGGATCTGCCCATGGGAGATGTGCGGGTAAAGAGGGCATTCGAATTCAGTCGCCAATTCCGGGGTCAGCACTAGAGCCAGTCCATGGCGGACTGCAAGTTCAGCTTCCCACGCAGCGCCAGGTTGATTCGTGCCTACGAGTTCAAGCGCGTCTATGGTCGAGGCCGTCGAATCCGCGGTCGGGCGATGACTCTCGTTGCCTACAAGCGCCGCAGTCCCGGCCTACGACTGGGGCTTTCGGTCTCCAAGGACCATGGCTGTGCAGTGCGGCGCAACAAGATCAAACGCCTCCTCCGAGAGGCCTTCCGCCTCGAGCGCCCTGCCCTACCCGGTCGCTACGACCTGATAACGATCCCCACAAAACGAGAAGGCAAGTACCAGTTGGATGAGCTGCGTAGGGAGTTCATCGATCTCCTACAACGACTCGAGAGCGGCGGGGGTCGCACAGGGGGAAGAAGATCTTCGCCCCAGACCCGAAGGCGCCAGCGATGAAGCACATTCTGGTCTTTCCAATCTGGCTTTATCGCAAGCTGATCTCCCCGCTCAAGCCAGCATGCTGCCGCTTCCAACCGACCTGCTCTGCCTATGCCATGACCGCTCTACGACGACATGGAGTCTGGCGCGGGCTAGCTCTCAGCAGTTGGCGAATTCTGCGCTGCCAGCCATTCGCTGCGAACGGCTGGGATCCTGTTCCCGAGCGACCCTCAGGGCAGCCTGACTAGAATCCATGGGCTCGCCTCTCCCGTGAGCTGATTCTGCAGGCGCAAGAGAATGGGCATCTCCGCCGGCAAACCAGCCACCATGGCTGAATAAGCTTGCAGACTCTCGCCCTGCAGTCGCAGGGCTTCTTCAGGCAATTGCAGGAGCTGCTCCACTGTCCCACAGGGGGTGACGGCCTGCATGCGAAAGCCGCCACGCAAGTCTTGAGCGAGTTCCAATTCTGGACGCCCTTCCCGCAGACCAGCGAAGCTGAGCTCAATCGGAAGCGCGGCTCCCGGCGCAGTTGCTGCCAGTATCTCAAAGCCATCGCTCTTGATACGCATCCCCCGCCATCCGGCAGCGCGCAGAGACTCCACCAGGTCGCCTGAGTCCGGCAGGCAGAGGAGATCGACCCGCCCGAGTTCATCATCGGGCCAGAGGCTCAAGGCCAAGACTCGCCTGGTTCTAGGGCTCAGGTCTTCATCCGCCACGATGAAGTGCCGGCGCAGACCGGCCTCGAGAATTGCCATCCGTAGCACCTGTATGCTCTGCGCCTCCCTGGCAAGCACCAGACTGTCGCGTCTGGTCGTTACCAAGCCCACAGCCACCACTGCGGAGACCAGGACGAGACTCGAGATGCCCCGCTCACGCATCAGGGGTGCGCAGGCTACGGCGCCCAGAACAGCAGCAGCTGGCGCCCATAGCGGCGCAGGCAAAAGAGCAGTCGCTAACCAGTAGCTCAAGGCCGGCGCGGCCACTACGGCAGCGATTACCGCAAAAGAACCACCTGGACGCTTGCGCGAGCCCAGCAAGAGCAGAGCCAGCAGCGTCCCGAGGCCGGCGACGGCGTCACGCCCCAAGTTCCAATAACATTGCTGCCAGGGATCTGCGAGGCCCGCGAGATAGTCTTCTCCTCTCGGTCCTGAGATGAGCAGAGGACCATGAATTAGAATCAGGCCGCAGGCCAGGCTGCAAGAACTGAGCAGCAAGAAAGTCCCAGAAGACATGCTTCGAAGAGTAATCTCGGAGACTGGTATTCTCCTTCCGCAAGGGAAGGAATCCTGGTCTCCTAGTCGAGCCCCTGCTGAGGGCGCAGCAAGCAATCGATGGCAACGAGCGCGAGTCCCGCAGCCTGGGTGAGAATGCGTAGCAAGTGGATCGCATGCCTGGTGATCATTCTGGCCCCGCTTCTGCTCCTCGCTCCCACGGTCTTCGGTGATCGCAGCTATGTCCCCTTCGATCTAGCTCAGTACCCACCCCAGGGCACTACCCTCGACGCTGCGCAGCTGGACGCAATCCGTTCGCAACCTGCGAACATGGATATCAGCGAGTTGCCGGTGACCGTGATCCCGGAACTCGAGTTAGCAGGTGAAGAGTTCCGCGCTGGTCGCCTGCCCCTGTGGAATCCCTACGCACGCTTTGGCGGGCCTCTCCTCGGCAATGGCCTGGACGGACTTCTCTATCCACCAAACGCGATTCTCCTCCTCAGCGCGGATCCCGCCAGCAAACTCGGCCTGCTCGCCTGGCTCGCCTTCTCCATCGCCGGCCTCTTGATGTACGGCCTGCTGCGCGAGCTCGACATGTCTGCCAGCGCCAGCCTCCTCGGGGCTCTGGTCTTCGCCCTCGGTGGCACTCTCAGCGCCAATGCCCCCTTCTACATGCGTCTCAATGCCCTGATCTGGCTGCCAGGGATGATGCACGCCTGCCTGTTGATCGCCAGGCAGCGAGGACGGGATCGCATCCCGGCGGCCAGCGCCTTGAGCATCTGTGTCGGCATGTCGTGGCTGGCTGGATTCCCACCATACGCCCTCCTGGCCAGCCTGCTGCTCGCTGGCTGGGCCTTGCTGCATCCCATCCGAATCGCTGCTCAGCGAGATCTTCGTGATGGTCTGCGCCTGACCAGCTGGATCATTGCGGCCGGCATGGTCGGTCTTGCCCTGAGCGCTGTGCAGCTTCTGCCCAATCTGGAGTACTCCCTCGCATCTTTCCGTGGGCAGGCGCAAAGCGGAAACTCTCTTGCCAGTCAGGGCTTCGATCCAGCTGGTCTCCTCGGCTTGCTCATGCCGACCCTCTTCGGTGATCCGGCTTTGGGCAGCCTACCCACATATGACCGCTCACCACTGGTGCACCTACTATTCAGTCGCAGCAGTTGGAACGAGACAGTCAATTCCGCTGGGCTGAGCATTCCCGCCGGGACGCCCTTCTTCCCGCAGCGCTACAACTTTACCGAGTACAGCATCTTCATCGGCGCCCTGCCGCTCCTGCTTGCAGTTCTCGGTGCCGTCAGAAGAACGCCCATGCGTGGCGCCGTCTTGGCACTCAGCCTCCTCTTCATGGCGATCGCATGCGCTCCTGCCTGGCTCGCCTGGGTCTATACCCTGCCGGGCCTCAACACAATCGCCCCACAGCGCTACATCGCCGCCCTGGCACCACTGCTGGCCATCCTTGCCGCAGCGGGACTGCAGAGTCTGGAAGATGATTCCCTGCGTCGGTCCTGGGCAATGCCCGCTTGCAGCCTGATTCTGGCTGGGCTCGCTTTCTGGCTCTCCGCCTGGGCAGCTGGCGAGCCACCGCTGCATGAGCGCAGCGACCAAATCACCCAAATCGCCGAACGTTACTCAGGCCGCATGCCCGGCGCTGAGCTGGCAAGTATCCGCCCCATCGCCGAGGCTCGCTTCGCCGACCAGCTAGCCGCCGCCAACGACCGCCTCGTCGAGAACCTCGCCGCCGCTGGATGGGCGCTGCTTCTTGCTGGCATCCTGCTGGCAGCCTGGCCTTTGACCAGAAGGCATTTGCAGCTACGGCCGCTGCTCCTCGGCCTCACCATTCTCCTTTGCCTGACGGAACTCCTTGTCTACGCAATGCCCCTGAATGCTGGACGTGTCTTACATCGTCGAGATCCATCGGCGGTGAACGAATTCCTGCGCGAGCAACGGGACGCCCTTCGAACAAGTGGCGGCTTCAGCATCGCTCGTGCCTCGCCCGGTGGACTGGGTATCCCTCTCGATCTACCGATCGGTGAGCTCTACCGCGAACGCATCCGAGATCTGAATGCCTACTCCTTCGTGGATGCCTGGTCCCAGGAAGTCTTTGCCAGGCTCTTTGGAGCGGAAGTTCTCCGCAGTGGCGTCTGGCCGATGACCCTCCCTGATAGCCCGGCACTCAATCGCAGCGCCCTTGACCTGCTCGGACTTCGCTTTCTGCTCTCCAGTCATAAGCTCGAACATGCGGGCCAGAGGGTGGGACCGGAACTCGAAGGACCCGGAGGAAAGGCCTTCTACATCTACGAGCGGGAAGACCCGCTACCACGCGCCTTCGTCGTTCCGACCATGAGGGTCATGTCCGACGATGCACAGGTCCTGGCAGCCATGGTGCCTGACCTCGCCCACGAGCCCGAATTCGACCCCCATGCCGAGGTCTTGCTGACCACCCGCGAGGCCTCGCGGCTGCCCGAGTTCAGTACGAACGGAGAGGAGCCCTTTGGCCCGCCGCGAAGGGTCACATTCCTGCGCGACCAGCCACAGGACATCCTCCTCAGTATCAGCGCCGGTCGGCCCGGCTATCTCGTGCTCGCCGACGCAGCCTTGCCCGGATGGCAGGCGACCTGCAATGGGGAGCCCAGCAGCTTCGCCCGTGGCAATCTCTTCATGCGTGTTCTGCCCCTGAATGGAGAAGCTGTCGAAGTTCGCTACAAGTACCAAGCTCCCGGCCTTGGTCGGGGCCTCCTGATCAGCACCGCCGCAGTTCTCGTCCTGATCGCTGGCACTTGGAACTGCCTGCATTCAAGGCGCCGACGCAATCGAGTCGAAATCAATCACTGAGGCTGGGGCGATCCAATTCGCTCCGAGGCAGGCAGGTGAATTGAGCTTATTCGGGACCGGGCGAAAGGAAGGACTACTGGCAGTCCTGATCTTGTTACTGCTGGCAATGGTCCAGCAGTCGCCAGGTCTCTTCTTTGGCAAGCACCGCCAAACTCTCGAACAAAGCCCGGACCTGCTCAGCCCCTTCTCCCACGACCTGGAAGGGAGTAGCAACGAACGCATCCTCTTGCCAGCCATGCAGCGTGCCGGTCAGAGTCTTGCGGAAGGCACGGTTCCGCTATGGAACTCCAGCGCGCGCTTTGGCGAGCCCTTTGCCCTGAGTGGAGCAGCTCTCTACTACCCGCCATTCTGGCTTCTCATGCTCGATGGCGGTCCCTGGTTGCTGGACCTGGTCATCTTCTTACACAGCGTCCTCGCATGCGGCTTCATGTACCGCTTCCTGCGATCGATCACCATGTCGCGCTACGTCGCCTTCCTCGGCGGAGGAAGCTATGGACTCGGTTGGTTCATGACCGTCGCCGCAGATCGACTACCAGAAGCCGCGGCCGCCGCCTTGATTCCACTGGCCCTTGAACGCACCTGGCGATGCCTCTTCTCCCGTCGCCGCCTAAGCATGGCGCCGCTTCTCGGTCTGTCCATCGGCCTGATGTTCATGACAACCGGCAGCAGCACGGCCTGGCTGGGGTTTTGGCTATGCCTGGCTACCTTTGCCGTTGCCCTGCGAGCCATCGACAGCTTTGACCGGCGCGTCGCCCTCAAGGCATTCGCCGTCGCGATCCTGGTCGCCGGTACTGTTTCCTCGCCGATCTGGCTGGATAGCCTGCAGCATGCCGGGGCGAAACAGGTGACGGCAAGCAGTCCCGTACGTCATCTACAACCCGCTGGCATGATGGGTTTGGTAGCACCTGGCCTCTTCGTCGACCTGCAGGGTGCGGGACCGAACATCCTTCGTGATGTAAACCCGGGCGCAGACCCCATGGAACTGGCGCTCTATCCAGGTGCTCTGGTTCTCTACCTGGTTCTCTTGGGTTTGTTTCGACCAAAGCGCACGTACCAGGGATTGATGTGGTTGTTCGTGCTGGGGGCTGGGATTCTCATGGCCCTCGATGGCCCCATCGCCGAGGCCATCGATGCACTGACCGGATGGTCTTCGGATCGCCCTGGCGCCACCCTGGTTCTGGTCCACCTTTCTCTGGTCATTCTTGGCTCGATCGCCTTCGAGAATTACCTCGACTCACCAAATGCGCGCAGGTTCTCAGCGCCTCTCACTACGACCATCTGCATCTTCCTGCCAGCAAGCTTCATCCTCTTCTGCCTCCTGGACAGCAGCAGGCTGGAGTGGTTCATGCAACCCTACTTCGCCGATGCCTCCGCCTCAGAATTGGCTCGGGTACTGGAGAAGATCGTCTGGCGCTATGCTCCCCATGCCCTCGCCCTGGGATTGATCGCTCTGGTCTTCGTCTCCTGGCGACGCTTCGGTGTCCTGGTCTTCAAGCCCGCAGTCGCCGCGCTAGCACTCGGCGAGCTCTGCATGATCTCGCTCACTGAGATCCCGCGAAGCCCCGAGCCGCGGAGCGTTCCCAAGGTCGCCAGTGAATTGCCCGCCGAAGAGGGGCGCATCATCACTGTTGGTCGCGGTGACTTGCCGCCCACTTCATGGCTGACCACACAGGGACAGAAGGTGGTCAACTCAGAAGCAAATGCCATCCTCGATCGCAGCGCCCAGTTTCTTGCCTTTGTCGACCCGCGCAGCAACCGTGAACGACCCAGGGGACAGATCAACCCCCTGAGCCGGTCATCCCTCGTCAATCACCCGCTCCTGGCGTTGGCCTCGGTACACAGCGCCATCTCTGCGCCGCGACCATGGCTGATTCGCAGCGGGCAACCGCCAGCAGCACCCGGTATCGAAACTTCAACAGTCCGCATCCATCGCGGCGATTCCCCCCTGGGCAGAGCACGCATGCTCTTCCAGTCAGTGGCAGTCAAAGATCAGGATCAGGCTGCCGAAGTCGTGCAGTGGCGTGCGGACGAGCTGGAGCACCTAGTTGTCCTCGAGAATCCACCGGACGATTTCTTCTGCCGCCTGCCCACCGCAGAAGCAAAGATCGAGTGGCTCGAAGACAGTCCGAACTTGATTCGCCTGCATGTCGATATTGGCGAGGGTCGGGGTTACCTCCTCCTGACAGATGCACTCGCCCCAGGCTGGGAGGCCAGCATCGACGGCGAAGAAAGTAGAATCATCCCCGCTGATCTCGCCTTCCGAGCCCTGGCCATCCGCGAGGGCGCGCACGAGATCACCTTTGCCTATCGGCCTTGGTCCGCCGGCATAGGCAGCATCCTCATGTTGGGCGGCTTGGCCTTTGGCCTGCTCTTCAGTCTGACTGTGTTCTTCCGCGCCAAGCGCTGAGCATGCTCTGTTGGCCTCTGGCCGACGGCAGGGTACAAAGCTCTCTCCCGCTACCCACTGACGCAGAGGATGAACATGTCGCGTATTCCACGGCTCTGCCTGCAAGGCACGCTCTTGGCCCTGAGCCTCAATTCGGTTGGCTTGCCGGCACAGGCCAATTTCGAGCTAGGCAAGATGTGGACATTCGAGAATCCACCTCTCGCCTATCTGGCCGAGGAATACGGCTTTCGTCCGAGTTCCGAGTGGCTTCGCCGGGTCATGCTGGCATCCCTGCGCTTCGGTGGCGGCTGCTCGGCTTCCTTCGTATCTCCTCAGGGTCTGATCATGACCAACCACCATTGCGTCCGTGATCAAATCGCTGCGGTGCAGGGCGAGCGCGACCTGGTGCGCGATGGCTTTGCGGCGGCAGGACTCGAGGATGAGATCCCCCTTCCTGGCCTCACGGTGCAGCAGATGATTCAGGCTCGGGATGTCACCGCTGAGGTCAATGCGGAGACTACAAAGGCGGGTATGACAGAGGCGGAGATCACCGCTCTTCGCGCTGCGAATCAGGAGGCAATCCTCAGCCAGGCGCGCGAGGCCGAGCCCGAACTCGACGCGGAGATCGTCTCACTCTATCAAGGCGCTGTTTACCAGCTCTACCAGTATCGCATCTATCGAGATGTGCGCCTCGTGGTTGCCCCTCACCTGCAGGCAGCTCACTTCGGCGGTGATCCGGACAACTTCACTTACCCACGCTTTGGCATCGACTTCTCCTTCTGCCGTGCCTACGAAGACGGCAAGCCCGCGGACACCAGCGAGCAGTACTTTCGCTGGAGTCATGGGGCCAAGAATGACGAACTCGTATTCCTCACCGGCAACCCCGGCGGCACCGAGCGCCTGCTCACCAAGGCCCAACTCGAGTATCTACGCGACGCCCAACTACCTCGAGTCAAGCAGCTCATCGACAACCGACTGGAGATCATGCGTGGCTTCGCAGCCCAAGACCCCCGCATCGAAAAACAGCTGCGCACGAATATCCTTGGCTTCGAAAACGCTCAGAAGCTCTACCACGGTGAACATGGCGCCCTCCTTGACGACAAGTTCATGCAGCGCAAGGATCTGGCCGAGGCCGCCTTCAAACAGCGAGTACTAGAGAATCCCAGCCTGACAGACGAATACGGTGCCCTCTGGGATGAGATCGCCCAGGTAGCAGCAGCCAAGACCCAATTGGAGTCCGCGTCCGCATTCCAATCCACTGGTGGATCCCTGCACCTGCGTCGCGCGGTCGAAGTCTTACGCGCTTCAGCCGAGGGCGTGGAGGAGGCCGAAATCAGCAGCGTCCTCGAGATACCAGGGCGAATGGACCCGATCCAGGCAGCCTTCTTCGTCGATCACCTCCGTCGGGCAAGCACTGCCCTGCCCGAGGACGATCCCTATCTCCAGGCGGTTCTCGATGGCCGGAGCCCGAAAGAAGCCGCGGAGTACCTCAGCAAGGAGACTCGCATTGGCGATGACTCCTTCGTCCGTGAATTGATGACCGAGGGAAGCGAGGCCATTGCGGCCAATCAGGACCCAGCCCTGCGCATCGCCCGGATTCTGCTACCTCTGGCGGATCAGAATTCCGCCGACAGCGCCGAACTGAACAGTCGAGAAGAAGTTCTCGGCACCAAAATGGGCAATCTCCTCTTTGCCGCATTCGGCAATGAAGTCAGTCCGGACGCCACCTTCACCCTGCGCTTCAGTGATGGTCGAGTCCAGGGCTATCGCTACAACGGCACACTGGCCCCCTATCGCACGGTCTTTCATGGCCTTTTTGCCCGCAATGCAGAGTTTGACAACCAGCACCCCTTCGACCTGCCCGAGCTCTGGCTGCAGAGACAGAGTCGCCTGGACATGAGCGCTGCTGTGAACTTCGTCTGCACGGTCGATTCCACCGGCGGCAATTCTGGCAGCCCGGTCATCAACAAAGACATGGAGATCGTGGGCCTGCTCTTCGACGGCAACATCGAGTCCATGGGCAACCAATATGTCTATGGCCAAACCGTCGAACGCTCCGTCTGCGTCCATCCCCAGGCCATCATGGAATCCCTGACCAAGATCTACGATGCGCAGCGCATTGCCGATGAACTCTGGGGTCGCTGAGGTCTGTCAATCGTAGATGTGGACCGCGAGAGCCTCGCTGACCCCAACTCCAACAGGAACGCTCTGAAGCCACTGTGCAAAGAAGGTGAGCCCAGCCAGCGATGGATCACCAGGAATCGACAGAGTTGCCACCGCGAAGCCAGTGGCATCTGTCTGTCGCGGGTAGAAGAGGTCGGGCGAGACCAGGACTGAACAGGGGCTCCCGGGCAGTCTAAAGGGCAAGTTGATGCCCAAGTAACTCTGGCTGCTCAGACCGAGCAGTAACCAGGCCGGCGAATTCGCCGCAGCCTCGCGAGTCGCAAGGCGGAAGGTCGAGTTTCCCAGGCTTGGCACCGATGACCAGAGGATCACTCCGCTGCCAGCTTCCTCGCAGCTAGCACCAAAGCGATCGATGCGCGGCAACTCCTCGGGCAGAAGGGCAAAGTCGACTGGGTCTCCAGCCAGAGGCCCGGCAACTCTTCGCAGTCCCCCTGTCCACCAGTCAAAGGCCTTCAGTTCAGGGTCGGCTGCGCCTCCGAGAATCAAGGGCGAGGCATGAGCGTGCATGCGCATGGCCACGCTACCGCCTGCCGCGAGTGGAGGACTCAGGGTGATCTCCCGCAACTCGCTCAGGAACTCGAAGAGATACAGACGACCCTGATCATCACTGATGACCTGTCGAATGCCGCCCGTGGGAAGATCACCGAAGCCGGTGATTTCGGCGGCGTTCAGACCGGGGATCTCGAAGGGACCTTGAAACGTCTTCCCATCACTCAGCTCGATCATCTCCAACTGGGCAGGTGAGCCATGCATCACCCAGGCCACGGACAGCTGATGGGGATTCTGCAGGATCAGATCCCCCGGGAGGCTGCGGATCGACTCGGCAGGCCCACCGTTTCTCGGGATGCGGTAGATGCCGCCCTGAGCACCTTGGACCGCGGCGTAGATATCACCCTGGAAGCCGACCTCCAGTGATCTGACCGAACCGGGGAGAATTGCAAGCAGCAGCGACCCCATCGGCTGCCCCCCGGTGAACTTGACGCGCAGCAGCTGCGAAGTGATTCCCTGGCTTTCCAGAGCCACGATGGCATCGTCGCTGATCGGATCCCAGGCGATGGCCTGAGGGCTGGCCATGTCGCCTGGAAAGCCTGGGAGGGTCGTGAGATCTCCGGTAGCCAGGTCCACTCTGGTGAGCTGACTTCCCGTAACACCGGCAGACGCACTGAGAACCAGGGCATCACCGCTGATTGACTGTGCTCCCAGATCTACAGAGAAAACTGCGAGCAGCATGAGCAGGCCCTTGCGAATGCGGATCATGGGCAAATCATAGCGCCTACTCGTCTCAGCGATCACGATCCTGGGGCGATGCGGGCTGACAAAGTCACTGGCCTGGCAATAGACTCTCTCGCGTGAAAGGACTCGAGTTCAAACGATTCTCTCTGGGCGCCGCCCTGGCATGCGCCCTCGTCATCCCCCTACAGGCGCAGACCTCCTACTCCGCCCTAAACGAAGCCCCCCACTTCTTCCTGCAAGAAGACGGCGGCATCATCGCCAAGTGGGTCGAAGATGGAGAACTCATCACCCAAGACTTCGAACCTGCACAACCTATCGACCTGCCTGAGTTCGCCGCCCTCCTCGGCGAGGAGCTCGATATCCCCGAGCCACGCATCTACCCAGCCCTCTGGGAGATGCCCGAGAAGATGCTCGTCCTCAGCGACGTAGAGGGCGAATACGATTCTCTTCTCCGCTTCCTCAAGGCCAACGATGTGGTCGACGATGAGGGTCACTGGTCCTTTGGCAAGGGTCATCTGGTCGGTGTCGGCGACATGGTCGATCGTGGCGACCAGGTCACAGAAACCCTCCTCCTCTTCTACCGCCTCTCCATCGAAGCCGAGGCTGCCGGTGGGCATCTGCATTTCATTCTCGGCAATCACGAGGTCATGTTCATGGGCGGCGATATCCGCTATGCGAGGCCCAAGTACAAGGAAGCAGCCGCGCTCATGGGGATCCCCAGCCGTGCTCTTCTCGGCGCTGACACAGTGGTCGGTCGCTGGCTGCGCAGCTGCAACAGCATCGAGCGCATTGGTGACCTGCTATTCGTCCATGCAGGCATCTCTACCGCCACCGCCGGTGACAAGCTGGACATCGACGCGATCAACACTGACATTCGCTCGGTCATCGGCATGCTTCGGAACGAGATCCGCGATGTAGACAAGAAGATCCTCGCCTGGGGAAGCTATGGCCCGCTGTGGTATCGGGGGTACTTCGGAGTCCAGGTGGCGACCTACGGGCCCCGACAATCCGTGGAAGACTTGGACCGAATCCTGAATGGAGCCGGCGCCAAACGGGTGATCGTTGGACACACGCACGTGGACAAGCCGACAGGTCTCTACGAGGACCGAGTTCTGGCTATCGATGTCACCTGGACTCGCCCTGATGATGTGCGAGCATTGCTCTTCGAAGACGGAGCGATGGTGCTCGTGGACATCAAGGGCGAGCGCTCGAGCATGGAGTTGAAGGCGCGCTAGTCTGGTTGCTCAGGCTCGAGCTGCTGCTCAGCAAGAAGCCTCAGAACCCCTCCGCCCCCACCGAGCGAAACAGACTCGCGTTCAGGGCGACCGATTCCAGGGAGCCACCGCCAGAGGAGATCTGGATGACCATGTCCTGGTAGCCGTTCACCGTATCAAGATCGATCACTTCGATTCCGTACCCCACACCAAGCGGCGGCTGGAACATGGCAAGGTCCAGGGGCAACTTCGGCAGCGCGACGCTGGTCGCATCCGCCGGCAGAGCAATGTTCCATTCCATATCCCCAAAGGTATTCGGATCCTGCCACTCGAGGTAGAGCTCGGTCAAATCAAGACTTGGCACGTCGCTCCCGCTCAGAGTCCAAGAGAAGCGCTGACCATCGGAACTGCGATTCAGACTGAGAACATCCAGGTCTGGCATGGTCACGTTGATCGAGGCTGGCGCCGAGTTGTAGATTGGGAAGGCGCCAATAAAGGCGTTGCTAGTAAAGGCGGCAAATGCGAAGCCGATCTTGTCCGCACCAGGAATGGCGCAGTAGGAGAAGGTGCCTGAACTAACTTCGTCCATGTAGACACCGGTTTCGAAGAGCAGGCCCTTCCGACGCTGAATCGTGCCATCGGTAAAGACCGGCATATTCGCCGTAAAGGGGACGGAACTGGGACTCGTGCTCGTGGCGATTCCAATGGTGCTACCCCCTGTGATGCTGGCTGGATTCACATCCAGGAGCAGTCCACAGGCGGTTGTCCCATCCCCTTCGATCCCGGCCTCGGTCATGAGCGAGAAGAGGCCATCGTTTTGGAGATAGGGGATATCCACATTGGCAACGTTGATCGTCGGTGGAGTGATGAAGAAGGGCTCAATTGTGTCGCCAATGTCCGGTCCGCCCGTCAGAACGAAGGCATCATCAGCATCGAGGGGAACGCCGGTCATATTCACATTGAAGCTGACCTGCGGACTCGGCTCTGGCCCCGCGAGGACAGTCAGTGCGCCAACTGGAGCATCCATGATCGTCGAGAGAATTCCCGGTTCCCCTGGGGACGCGGGTGGCAGCACGATGGAGAAGGTTGTGCGCGCCGTGCGTAGAATTCCGAAGTTGGCGATTCCCGCGGGACCAGTGAGGCGATCATCGAGCACCGCACCCGTACCCTGGTCATGGATCAGAACACGAATCCCCACCTGAGGAGAAGTGCCCATGACTCCTCCCAAGACCTTGATGCTCAGGTTGCCCGAGAAGTTCTCAATCACGCCCTTCCCTGCATTGGACATGACCGCAGAGATTAAACCAGACACCGTAGGGTCCAGGACGAGGGCTTGCTGATAGAAGCAGAGCCCATGCAGATCTGGGTTATCGGGGATGGCACGTTCCCAGGATGCTCGCCCAGCAACGATATTGAGGCTCGTGGTGAAACGCCCTTCTACATAGAGAGTGCAGCCCAAAGGCAGGAAGGGAACAAGACTCGCCGGTAGAGGGATGACGCCCCAGGTCGTGTCGGAGAGCCCGAGGAAACCGACCGCAGCACCCGTGGCGGGCAGGTTGCTCAGTTCGGTGGCAAAGGTATCGCCCACATAGGGCAGGTCGAAGCCCGCCGAAATGAGTTGGGGAACGCCGGCCTGACCCGGGCAACCGGTACCGAATTCGGTCCAGTTGGCTGTCTGCGCAGCGGCCATGGGCGATAGGACAAGACCTAGGAGAATGGTCGAGGAGATGAGCGCGGGAGCTTTCATTGGTGCCTTCTTGTGTGCCGCAGTTTCACTGCTGAACGATCCCCCCCTCTAAGCACTTACCCTAATCTGACTAGCTGATTTGCTCCAGGGGTGAGGCGAGAGAAGGGGTTTACGCCTGCCAGTGCGCAGCAACTTGGGCCGCGCACTTTTGCCCGGATTCGAGGGGCTGGGACAAACACCGGCGAGGATCCGCCACGGCTTCGGGAGCGACCAGACGACTCCTTCCTCCCGATTTGCTGGCAGGATTCACCGCTGGAAACGGACCTGAGGCGATGTTCAAGCCATTCATGGAATCTCTGCTCGGTCACCCTTCGACATCCATCAAGCTCGCCTCGATCCTGTTCGCCGCCAGTCTCTGGGCTACTTGCGAACTGCCCAGCCAAGACCGGCCTGCAACCGAGACCACCCCGCCTCAGGATCCTGGCAGCTTCGTCTGCGCACCATGCCCGGTTGATTGTCACGATCAGTCCTATCCTGGCCCGGGAGTCTGCGCTCACTGTGCAATGCCCTTGGTCCCCGCAAGCACAGTGCTGAACGCAGCAGTTCTGACCTATGAGAACATGGATCTGCTTTCCTTCGCCGGTCCGGCTGGGGCGATCCAGACATCTCTCATCGCCCGCGTATTCACGGTGGCCGATTCGCAGGACCCTATCCGTTGCCAGACCTTTCAGACCATCGTTCCCCAGTACGGATTTGCCGATGCTCCGCGGATAGACATCTTGGTCTTGCCCAGTGGCGGTGGATTGCGTGAACTCCTCGGTGATCAACTCAGCCTTGACTGGATCAAGGCGACGGCGAGCCGGGCTCGCTGTGTACTGGCTGTGGGCATGAGTGTGGTCGCCTTGGCCCGCGCCGGTGTCTTGACGGACGAACATGTCGTCGCGCCGCGCCCCGCGGTTGATCTGATCATGGCGAGCGCCCCCGCTGTCAAGGTCAGCAGCGAGCTGCCAAGCGCACGGTCGGGCCGCTTCTTTACCGCCCAAAACCCCAGTGCAGCGATCGAGCAGTGCATCAACATCGTGCATGCCATGGCCGATGAGCATCGGGCGCGAGGCCTCGCGCTCCGGCTAGGAGTGGATTGGCAAGCGCTCGAAGAGCCTGCAGAGCTCCCAGCTCTGCCTGCTGCTGGCGATGGTCCCAGCGACCAGCCTGCTCAGACCAGCGGAGACAAGAATCGAGAAGCCAACGAGAAGCTTGGCGGGAAGGAGCCTCCTAAGCGCAACCCCGAGGAGCGAGACGGCCAGGACTGGCCCAATTGGCGCGGGCCGGACGCCAATGGAGTATCGACTGAGGATGGTTGGGCAGATCAGGGATCCAGCACGGCGCTGTGGCGAGCTGAGGCAGGCATCGGACACTCGGCGGTTACGGTTGTCGGCGATAGGGTCTATGTGCTCGGTTTCGACGACGCGAAGTCAGAAGACAACCTTCGTTGCCTGGACATCGAGACTGGAGAGCAAGTCTGGACATACTCCTATCCGGCAGAGCTCAATGCTGTTGGACACGGTGGCGGAACCTTGACGACGCCAACGGTACGGGGCAATCGCGTTTATGTAAGCAGCCGCAAGGGAGTCATTCGCTGTCTTGACGCAGCCAACGGCGCGGTTCTCTGGTGCAAGACGGTTGCCAAGGACTTGGGCCTGAAGGGTACGGAGTACGGCTTTGCTGCGTCACCGCTGCTTGTCGATGACCTGCTCATCTACGAGGTAGCAGCGATCGTCGCCCTGGATGCCCAGAGCGGAGAGCTCAGGTGGCAGACGCGAGACTTGGAGGCGCTGTACTCAACGCCGACCCCTTTCGAGTTGGATGGCCGACCGCGACTGGCCGCATTTACGAAGCAGGGACTGTACATCCTCGACCGCAGCACTGGAGAAGAGTTGGCCAAGCACCCCTTTCGCAAGGGGCCGTCAACAGTGAACGCATCCAGTCCTGTGGTCATCGACGATCGCTTGTTCATCTCCTCAAGCTACGACCATGGCTGTGCCATGCTATCGCTGGACGATGAGGCCCTTATCCCTCTCTGGCAGAGTCGAGTCATGCGAACAAAACTCTCCGGCTCAGTCTTCTTCGAACAGCATCTGTACGGTTTCGACGAATCGACCCTGAAGTGCATCGATCTCGAGGGTGAGGAGATATGGCGCAAACGTGGACTGGGTATGGGAGCTCTGACAGTCGCCGACGGTCGCCTGGTCATCATGACAGCCCGCGGCGATCTTGTCATCGCAGATGCTTCCCTCCAGGGATTCAAAGAACGCTCGCGTCGCAAGGTCTTCTCCGCTGGCAGCTGCTGGACTACCCCAGTTGTGGCCCACGGACGCATCTTCTGCCGCAATAGCCTGGGCACCGTGGTTTGCCTGGATCATCGGCCGGGGAAGTAGCAGCTTACTTCGCTGCCAACCAGTAGGGTGCTTCACAGATGCAGAACGAGGTGAACTAGCCATGCGTTGGTTGTTGCTACTGTCTCTAATCCTGCTTGGATGCGAGACGCCAATTCGCGAAACCGGCCGTCCGAAGCTGTCAGTGATGGCTTGGAATATCTGGCACGGTGGTCGAGAGGACGGCGAACAGATCGGGCCACAACGTGTTGTCGAGGTCATTCGTGACAGTGGCGCGGACGTCGTAGGGATGCAGGAAACCTACGGATCCGGCAGGTGGATCAGTGGTGAATTGGGCTTTCACTTTCATCCACGTGGCACCAACGTATCGATCCATAGCCGGTATCCAGTGATCGAAGACGTGTCAGTTTTTGAGGAGTTCAAGTGCGTGGGTGCGATCATCGAGCTTCCGGGGGGATCGCGAGTTGCCTTCTATTCGATTTGGTTACCCTATGACGCGGAGATCTGGGCGGCAGGCACACGCGAAGCCAAGGCTCGGGAAGAAGTGATCGCAGCCTGTGCTTCTTCAGCGATTGACCTTGCCGAGATTCTCGAGCAGATTCATGCACGACTGACTGCTGGAGGCCACGCCGATCTCCCGGTGATCATCGCGGGCGATTTCAATAGCATGTCGCATTTGGACTACATCGAGAGCACGCGGGAGCAGTTCGGTGAAGTGATCGCCTGGAAGACCAGCCGAGTAATCACCGCAGCCGGTTTTCGTGATGCTTATCGAAGCTTACATCCGAATGTGAACCGACTGCGCGATCGCACCTGGACGCCGCGCTTCCCGGAGCAACAGCAGGATCGGATCGACTTCATCTACGACACTTGGCCCGATGCTCGTGTGGTAGAGGCGCGTGTAATCGACAAACACGATGAGCAGTTCCCCTCGGATCACGCCGCGCTGATTGTCCGCTACTCGCAGTGAGATAAGATTGCAGCCAATGCTAGCCTGGAGGGTCAATGACCGAGCAGCATCGGGCGAACCACTCGAGCATCTAAGAACTGAGTCCCACCGGCCCGCCATGTTGATCTAGACAGTTCTCAATCCGCACAGCCTGCGCTGCACGGCTATCATCGAAGTCGATCTGCGACTTGCGCAAGGTCAGCAGCATCAGCTCTTCCATGCTCGGCGAATCAGCATCCAGGATCTCATCGATAGCCGCGTCCAAATGCTCATCCCAGTGCGGCTGTCGACCATCGATGTCCTTGACGCCGTATTCCCGGGCCATATCCCAGCAGGTAAGCGCCTGACCCGCGAATCGCTTCACCTGTGGATCCGCGGCAAGGGCGGCGATCACGCGACCGACGAGCATTGGTGTTTCAGATTGCTCGAAGTGGGGATCCTTGGCGATGCCCTCACGCCAGGTCTCCTCGCTGACTCCAAAGTGATCGAGCACGGCTTCGGAACGCATGAAGCCCGGGGTTATGGCGAGAGCGGTGATGGGCTTGCCGCTCAGTTCGACGGACATGGCGTATGCCAGTCGGATGACCGACATCTTGCAGAGATCGTAGAAGAGCTGTCCTCGATAGCCGTAGAAGGCACCGTCTGTGAGCTCGACTATGAGTCCGCCGTCGCCCTCGAGCATGAGGGGGAGGCCGTGACGGCTAGTAATGATGTGGGTGTGGATCGCCCGCTCCATCAAAGTGAAGCCCTTTTGCAAATCGACTTGCCAGAAGGTCTTGCCCCACTCGGTGAGCTGGTCGCCGCCCCAGATGTCGTTTATGAGAATATCGAGTTTGCCCTGGTCCTTGCGGACTCGCTCGAATAGCTCGACGACCGAAGATTCTTCTGTGTGATCCACTCGGATGGCGATGCCACTACCGCCGGCGGCGCTGGCCATCTCGGCAGTCTCTTCGATGGTTTCGGGTCGCTTCGGGTCGACCTTTCCTGCACGGCTACTGCGTCCAGTGCAGTATACGATCGCACCTGCTTCCCCGAGGGCGCGGGCGATGCCTCGACCGGCGCCACGGGTTGCGCCGGCGACCAGGGCGACTTTGCCTTGGAGGGTCATGGGGAGAGAATAAGACGGGGGATTCAATATGGCGAGATAGCGGTTGGCTGCTAGCCACAGAATCTAGCCTTGCCCTCTCTAGCGCCGTCTCGCGATTCCGCACACGCCCTCTAGGGCTGCGCCCCGTCGCTGACAGTGCTTCCGATCTAGGCCTATCCTGTGGCGACAGCATCACCGGAATCTGTCTGCAAACGCTCACGCTCTCTAACCATCACGGCGCGCTCGATACTGGTCGCGGTAGCCTCCCGGCTAGCCTCCTTGACGAGGCTCTTCCGCGCATAGGCCTCGAAGAATTCTGACTTCTCGGCCAGGATCATCTTGAGGCTTTCGTCGCATGTCGCGCGGGCGAAGAGACGGTGCACGAGGACGCGCTGAGTCTGCCCCATCCGGTGGGCACGAGCTATGGCCTGGGATTCCAATGTCGGCTTGAGCTGCGGTTCGAGCAAGACTACGGCGGAGGCCTGTTGCAAGTTCAGGCCTTGACCACCCGCGATGATCTGGAGGAGCAGGATGGCATGACCCGGCTGCTTCTGGAATTCGTCGCAGAGGTCCTGTTTCGCTTGCGGCCCTAGCTTGCCTGAGATCGTGCCAACGCTTTCGAAACGCTCGGCGCACCTGGCCAAGCTGTCGAGGAAGTATGAAAAGATGATCACCTTGCGACCCGACTCCCGGTGGTCCTCCAGCAGCTCCTCAAGGCGATCGAGCTTTGCTGACGAGCTGCTGTCAGGCTGCACCGTGGCCGCCCGGCGCATGCCCATGAAATTACGTGCAACTATCTGGGCGTTGTATTCACGGCGCTCGTCTGCCGAGAGCTCGACCCATTCCTCAACCTCGATGCGTTCAGGAAGTTCGGTCAGCACATCCTCCTGGTTACGGCGGAGATAGACCTTCGCGGCTGCGGCGTGGAAAGCACGGACGCTGCCGGCGGCTGAATCCAGCTGCAACTGCTGCGCCCGCAAGTCAGCGCCATCCTCTGGTCGAACCGCGTCGATCAAGAACAGGAACTCGGATGGATGGTTCTCCATCGGCGTACCTGACATCAGTACAGCCACGTGACTACAGTCGAGCAGTCGCCGCACTGCCTGCGTGCGGCCTGATTGGGGGTTCTTGATGTAGTGCGCCTCGTCTACCGCACACAAGTTGATCGTCAGCTCCAGCTTCGCCAGCATGGCGCCCAGATCCTTGTTGCGCAGAGTCGCGAAGGAGGTGATGGCGACCCCACCGTGACGCATCCAAGTTTCGAGTTTTTCGGCAAACTCGTCGCCATGCAGGACATGCGCGGCGAGGGACGTGAATGTTTGGATCTCACGTTCCCAGTTGATGAGCAGTCCTGCTGGAGCCACCACGAAGAAGCGCGCGCCGGCCTCGTCTTCGTTGCGGTGGGTCATGGCTGCAAGGGCTTGCATCGTCTTGCCAAGGCCCATTTCGTCACCGAGGATCGTGCGCTCTTGCGCCAGGATGTACTTGGCACCAAATACTTGGTAACGCCGCAGATTGGCCTTCATGGCCGCAGTCTTGAGCGAAAACTGCTCGACCCGCCGAGCCACCTCATCAGTGATCCCGCCCTGACCGCTGAGGATCGCCTTGCGCGGACGCAAACCGAGTTCGCTGAACAGCCCTTCGAGAAGTGCACAGCATTCGGCATAGCGGTCGCGAAAAGTTCTCGCCGAGCTCGCAGCATCGCGCTTCGGGCGCTTCCAACGCTCAAGACGCACTCGACCCTCACGGGCCACTTCCACGAGGCCGCTGGCTGCGGTCGCTTCGGCCGCAGCGGTCAATGCCTGCGCTCGCTCGATGTTGATCTCTGCTTGCTTACGCCGCAGAGGAGTCGTGAGCCACTTCATGAATGTGCTTTCGCTCTGCAACTCAGCGAGAGTCGAGCGATAACCCGCTACTTTCTCCCCCAGTCGCGCCGGATCCTCACCAGCGACTTCCCGTGCATCGACCAGATCGAGAGTACGTGCCGCCAACTCGGGGGCAGCCTCGTCGCTCAGCTCCGCCAGGGGTAAGCGTGGACTCTCCTCTCGGGCTCGTTGGGCGAGTATCCCAGCCGCCCGGGCTACCGCAATTGCGCTCTTCTTGCCGATGCCATGAACCTTGGAGAGTTCACGGGGCGTCTTGTCCTCGACATCGGCCAAGGTCTTGTAGCCTGCATTCTCCAAGGTCGACCAACGCACATTCGCCGCCCCGGCATCGCGCAGGGACTCGAGGGGAACTTCCTTCAAGCGCGCCAGCACTCGGCCACGGGCGTACTCGACCGCCACAGGCTTGATTGGAGCCTCGTACTTCCCGAGAGCCTTGACGAAGCGCCGGGCTTCCTTATCCAGTGGCTTTATCGCGCGCTTGGCGCGGCGGCGGGATTTGACCTGCGCACTAGCTTGCCAGGCCCAAACCACTCCTCCGGCGCCAGCAGACGCGGCTGCGGCACCGAGGCTGAGCAGGGTTCCAAAGATAGCAAGGATGATCACCGGCGCAGCATAGCGCCGACCTATGAGGTCGCACAAAGGTGGGGTGAGTCAGGCTTCTTGACCGACCACAGGCTTGTGGTTCGGCCTGATATCTGAAGAATCGACGCCAGGAAGATGCGTCGACTGTTCATCCTGCTGCTGTTGCTGAGCCTGTTGCAAGACATAGCCCCAGCACAGGGCCGTGGATTGAACCAGGCCTCTGAGAGCCGAAATCCGCAAGAGATGGCCCAGCGTGTTCTCGAGGGTCGCCGCTATCAGCTGGTACTTCCCGGTGAAGATGCCCCCGAGTCCAGCCAAGCTAGGAATGCCCGTGGCACAGAGGCAAGGGATGGGGTCGCCTGGACTGATTCCCGGAGAAGGGTCCCGACCCGACCACGCAGGTACCGTCGAGGTGAGACCGAATCCTCGGGCGGCGTCCCCTTTTCTGGGAGTTCGACCTTGCTGATCGTCCTAGGCGTGATCACGCTCCTCACTTTGATCTTCATCATCCTTGCGTCTATCAGGTCCCGAGATCGAGATGTTTCCCTTGTTCCGACCGAGAGCCGCGACAAGACAGAGCCAAGTAGCCCACGATGGACGCGTGAGCATCTCGATGTTGCCTCCGAACTTGCCCGTCGCGGACAGTACGCCGAGGCGATCCATGTACTCTTGGGCGGCAGTCTCGAGGGGCTGAACCAGGCTAGGAATGTCGCCGTCGACCCCTACCTCACCAGCCGGGAGATTCTCGCTGCGGCAGGTATCATCGATGCAGAAAGGGCGGCGCTGGACAAGCTAGTCGAAACTGTCGAAAAGAGTCTCTTTGCCGGCCGCGAAGTCAATCGTGGCGATTATGCGCAATGCGTTGCGGGCTATGAGATTCTCCTCGAGAGTTCTGGGGCTGGAGAATGAACCATCAGGTCTTCAGCCCTCGCACGACGACCATCCTGATTGTGATCGGCGGGCTGTCCCTAATCGCCGGCTTCGTAGGCGCTATTTTCTGGGACAAGCCCCCAGCTGCGAGCTCTTCGCACCGGGATAGCTACAGCCTCTCCGCCCTCGGCCACCGCGCCTTTGTCGACCTGCTGGAAATGGCTGGCTATCCAGTCCTACGCAGCCGCTCAGAGTCGGAGGCGAAAGCCGGCACTGCTGCGCTCCTCATTCTGATTGAACCAAGGGCACATCCGGAGGATATCGCGACGATGCTGGATTCGGTCCAAAGCGCCCTCGTAGTACTGCCGAAGTGGAGCGGAGATCCGGATCCAGAACATCCGGCCTGGCTCAAGGACGTTGGCCTGGTGCACAAAGGTGATGTTGATGAGGTGCTTCAGGGACTGGGGATCACAGCCACACTAGTACGCGATCGCCCTGGGAATCTGCTGCACGCAAGCTTCTCCGAACCGCCTCTTGTCGCCTTGCCGCAACAGTCAGTCGAGAGCTCCGAATTGACAAGTTTGATATCCGCGGACGGCCGAGTGGTCCTGGGTTCGGTGAATGGAAATCCGACGCACTGGGTGCTCACAGATCCTGATATCCTTGCAAATCACGGCATCGCCAGGAACGCCAAGCTGGTCCTCGAGATCATCGATCAACTGCTGCCGGAGGGACGGGCGATCATCATCGATGAAACGCTCCACGGGCACGAGATCGAAGCAAACGTGTGGCGAGAACTCGGTCGCTTTCCCCTGGTCCTCGTGCTCATCGCCGCATTCTCCATGCTTGCATTCTGGATTTGGTCTGGCATGCGAAGATTCGGCTCGCCACTGCCGTCGGATAACCAATTGACGGATGGGAAGAACGTGTTGATCGAGAATACAGCTCAGCTCCTCATGTTCGGCGGCCACTCCGGTTCAGTTCTGAAGCGCTACTACGACCACGTTGTTGTTTCTGCGGCCAGCTTCTACCGCCTGTCCCCGGAGCTCACCAGGAACGAACGTATCTCAAGACTCAATGCTCTATCTAATTCGAGCATCGACTTGGAAACGCTAAGACAAGAAGTCCGGACTGCGGCACATCGAACTGGCGGCTACGAGCATCATGTGCTGCATACAGCACAACAAATTCGGCAGTGGAGAGAGGAGACTGTACATGGAACTCGCTGACATTTGTTCAACAGCCGACAACCTGAAGGCTCAGATCGGAGAACGGGTCATCGGGCAAGAGAGCTCGGTGGACCTGCTTATCATCGCCCTCCTGTCGCAAGGACATGCCCTCATCGAAGGTATGCCAGGCACAGCCAAGACGATGCTGGCTCAGTGTTTTGCGGGCGGATTGGCCTTGCAGTTCAAGCGTGTGCAGTTCACTCCGGATTTGATGCCTGGAGACGTAACAGGAGTCAACCTCTTCGAGTTCCAATCCAATGAGTTCCGGCTGATCCAAGGCCCGATCTTCACACAGATTCTGCTCGCAGATGAAATCAACCGAACACCGCCGAAGACCCAGGCAGCCCTGCTCCAGGCCATGCAAGAACGCGAAGTCACCATCGACGGAGCAACGCACGCACTCGGTGATGCCTTTACGGTTGTCGCCACGCAAAACCCGATCGAGCAGGAAGGCACCTATCCCTTGCCCGAAGCCCAACTCGACAGGTTTCTGGTAAAGATCCTCATTGATTACCCCTCGCGAGACGCCGAGTTAAGAATGGCTGAAAGGCATGGTCACCAGGCGGGTATTCCCGATCTGCAGTCAATGGAACCGGTCGCAGACCTGGCATGGATTCGCGAGGCACGGGAAGCCGTTTCCAAGCTAGCACTCTCCTCGGAAGTCCGGGCATACGTTGTCGATATCGTCAGGGCGACGCGTGAGCACAGGGCCCTGTCAGTTGGTGCTTCACCGCGATCCATCAACATGCTCTGCCTCGCCGGGCGTGCGATGGCGGCTACGCGGGGACGGGACTACGTGATTCCTGACGACATCAAGGCACTCATCAACCCGGTTCTTGCCCATCGAATCGTCCTGGCACCGGGAGCGGAGCTCGAGGGCATGACTCCCGCAAGAGTCCTGGGACAGGTTGTCGAGACCGTCTCCGCTCCTCGTTGATGAACCCTTCGCAGCGAACGGTTCTGTTGGCTGCTGCTGGCCTGGCACTCGCACTGGGCGTCGCCATCGTCAGTCCTGAACTCTGGCCGGTCTGGGTGGCTTTCTCCCTCTGCTTGTTGCTAGCAATGGGCTTCGATGTAAGGCTCATCATGGCGGCGAGTTCGATTGAAGTAGAGAGTCAGCCGCCGGCAAGCATCTACATCGGCAAGGATGCAATGTGGACCCTTTCTATCCGCACCGCGCAAGAGCGCAGGCTCCGGGTCCTAGCTGATCTCGACCCTGAGTTCGAGCCGCAAAACGAACTTGACATGGTCATCGGTCCGGACCTCGCTGACGCAACGATCCGCTTGCTGCCAAGACGTCGCGGACGGCTACTTCTGAAGCGGCTATGGCTGCACTGGAGCAGCCCATTAGGACTGTTCAACGTGACTCAAAAGCGCGAGATAGACACAAGCGTAACAGTCGTACCTGATCTCGGCACCGTGCGTGCGACAGCGATGCAGTTCTTTGGTAGTTCATCGTCCCTATCGGGACTGAAGACCGAGCGCTACCTTGGTGATGGATCCGAGTTCGCCTCCTTGCGCGAGTATGTTCCTGGACTCGACGCTCGAAGTATCGATTGGAAGTCGACCGTGCGGCATCGAAAGCTCATGTGCCGACAGTTTAGAGCCGAGAGGAACCATCAAGTTATCTTCGCTATTGATACCGGACACCTCATGCGGGAGCCCTTGGATGGAGTGCCAAGGGTTGACCATGCGATCAACCGCGCTCTTCTCCTTTCTTATGTCTGCCTGAAAACCGGTGATCGAGTGGGGATGTACGCCTTCGATGCCGAGCCACGCCAATACCTCGAACCTCAGGGCGGCCTATCGTCCTTTGGTCGATTACAACAGCAGAGCAGCGAGCTCGATTACGGCACATCCGAGACAAACTATGCTCTCGGCATCCTCGACCTCTCATCTCGCCTACGTCGCCGCTCTCTAGTGGTCGTATTTACCGAGTTCATCGATTCGGTCACCGCTCAATTGATGTCCGACAACCTCGACCGCCTCAGCCGTCGACACGTGGTCATCTTTGTCACCCTTCGAGACCCCGCGCTAGAGTCGATCGAGAACGGAGAGCTTTCGGAATTGACCGACATCAGCAGATCGGTTGTTGCCTGCAATCTGCGATTGGATCGCGAACTGGTGCTGCGACGGCTGCAGCGCAGGGGAATCCACGTCGTCGATGCGAACCCGGATAGAGTCTCGGTTGAGCTGATCAATCGTTATATCGAGATCAAGCGGAGAGAATTCGTTTGACCCTGCTCAAGAGCGCTCAGTTTCGTCGCGAACGAGAACGCACCTGGCGAAGACTCGAGTCACTTGTAGAAAGAATCGAGCGCAAGGGCATTCGCTCACTCTCAGAGGCGGATGTCGAAGCCCTACCATCGTTACACCGAGCAACGGTCTCGGCATTGAGTGTTGCTCGAGCTGTATCCCTTGACCGGAACCTCCTCGAGTACCTCGAGGCCTTGACGGCACGCTCCTATTTCTGCGTCTACAGCACGCGGCGAGATCTTGGCAGCGCCATCGCGGCGTTCTTTCTCCAGCGCTTTCCTGCCGCGGTTCGCGGCGCTCGCTGGCACCTTCTTCTCGCCTGCGCGTTCATGCTCGCCGGTGTGATCACAGGATTCGCGCTGACCTTGGATGATCCAGATCGGTACTACAGCTTCATCTCAAAGGACATGGCGCAGGGTCGAGACCCGGCTGCATCCGACGAGAACCTGCGGGCTGTCCTGTTCTCAAACGGACCGTCTGGAGACGGGGTCCTGACACTGTTTGCGACCTTTCTCTTTCAGCACAACACGCAAGTCGGGTTTCTTTGCTTCGCTCTCGGTTTTGGGCTCGGCATTCCAGTCTTCTATCTGCTCTTCACCAACGGCCTACTCCTTGGAGCAATGAGCGCGCTCTACCATTCCCGTGGTCTGTCTGTCGAGTTTTGGAGTTGGATCCTTCCCCACGGCATCACCGAACTCGGGGCGATCGTGCTCTGCGGCGCTGCGGGCCTGGTGCAAGCCCAGGCCATCCTGTTTCCGGGTCGACGTACCCGAATGGAGAGTCTCTCATTTGCTGGCCGCCGCGCTGGCTTGATCGCGTTTGGCTGTGTCGCCTTGTTCGCGATCGCAGCACTCTTAGAGGGGTACTTTCGGCAGCTCGTGGACTCGGTTCCGATACGCTACACGGTAGCCATGCTGACTCTTCTCCTCTGGCTGCTGTACTTCGCAGCTGCGGGCCGAAAGGAGAGGCAGTCTTGACGGTCACTTCCAATCGCTTCTCGACGCAAGATGAAGACCTGACCCGTCGCGAAATCGTGACACCAGAGGGAGTGCCGCTGGTGTTCTACATCGCTAGGGCAGGAGATCGCATGGCGGCCTTTCTCCTCGATATCCTGTTGATGCTAGTGATGCTCGCTGCCATGTTCCTCCTCGCGTTCCTCTTCAGCGATTTCCTAGGCGGCATCAATGCCGGCGCTGTCGGCTTGCTGGGACTCTTCGTAATCCGCAACGGTTACTTTCTTTGGTTCGAGACTCGCTGGCAGGGCCGAACTCCAGGCAAACGCAGACTCGGCATCCGGGTGATCGATGCCCACGGGCGCATGCTGCGAATGGACCAGCTCATCGTCCGGAACCTCACCCGCGAGGCCGAATGGTTCTACCCCTTGGTCGCCCTCTTCCAACCCACAGTCATCGACACGGCCGGGCCTGGTGTAGTGCGAGTGGCTTCCGTACTCTGGTTCGGAATCTTCCTGCTGCTGCCCCTATTCAACCGGGAACGACGCAGAATTGGCGACCTGCTCGCCGGGACGATGGTCGTGCAGGAAAATCGTGCCGCCCTCAGAACGGATCTTGGTAGGAAGAGTCCTGGCGCACGAACCATCGCCCCCGAGTTCTCACCCGAGCAACTCGAGAAATACGGTGTCTACGAACTGCAAGTACTCGAGCAGGTCTTGCGCGAGCAGGCGAATGACAAGCGGGCGATCCGCGTTGTCGCCGAGAAGATCGCCAGGAAGATCGGCTGGACACAGAAGATCAAGAGACCCTACGATTTCCTCACTGGGTTCTACGAGGCGCAGCGGGCCCGACTGGAGCATGACCTTCTACTTGGACAGGCCAGGGAGACGAAGCATGACAGCAGTGGTCGGGAACTTGCCGAAGGCGAAGACAGGCACGGCTAGCGCGGTTCACTTTGGCTCGATATGTCATTCGAATATCGACGCGAGTTCCTCCGTATCGATGCCTTCCTTGAGCTGACGTAGGTCGTGGTATATGACCGTGGAGGCGACCGCCTGCAGCGAAGTGAAGAGGACCTGCACGCAGAGCCCCGTGATGGTGAGGGCCATGGCAAAGCTGTCGTCGGGGGCGTTGGCGGCATCGTTTGTGTAAAGGACGGCAACGAGTCCCCCGAGCGCCCCGCCCCCCATTGCCTGCAGTATGACGAGCACGACCATGAAGAGAAAGACCTTGAACTTGTAGCCCCTTGTCAGGAACCAACTTCGCTTGAGAGCCCAGGGGCCTCCTCGATCTTCAAAGATGCAGACCGGTACAACCGGAGCAAGACCGGCGTACACGACCATCATCAGGATCGCAGAAGCCAGCATGAAGACTATGCCGAGTTCAAGATTCCCGAGCATGACGAGGACCATCAAGACAGTGATCGAGACCAGAATCAGAAAGATGATGATCACCGTACCGATGATCCTTGGCATCACTTTCAGTCCACGAAGAATCGACTCACCTACCGTGGCGTGTCTGCCACGCAGCTGTTGAAACACACCGAAAACCACAGTTGCCCCTACCACGTAGCCCAGAAAATTGGCGATCAAGCCATCGATGTTCTGCAACCAGATCCCCATGCTTATGTCTTCTGCCGTGGGGACTGGCTCTGGATTCATGAGCTGGTAGAAGGTCCAGACAATGTACGGAGACAGGATCAAGGCGCTGAGAAGAGTGAAGGGGAAGAAGTTCTTCAGCCAAATGGTCAGCGTCTGCGACAGACAACTCCCGACCGTGAATGAACCCCGCTGCGGCCGGTGATTCTTGCGTCGAGGAGCCTTGACGCCTCCATCCGGTGAATTCGCTGGGTCGATTGGTGGGGATTCTGACATGGGACCTTCCAGGAAATGGGCCTCGCACGCTCCGAGTCGAGGTTGGCCTCTCCTTCCAAGTTCCCGAGCTCATTCATCGCTATCTCCGGCCAGAGACCATAGCAATTCGGAACACTGCAGCCTGGCCAGTTTTGCTTCGCCGACTATTTTGTCTCGTTCTGCTCCTTGGAAGCACTTCCCGTACGCAAACCTGATTCTCCATGATCAAGATGTGACCGCAGGCACGGGTGTAATTCCTGGATGTGAGACCCCTCACACACTAAAGCTATACATCTAGATACTCCCCTGTGGACTGGGCCACACAGGGCATGCATCGAGGAGGGGACTAGCGATGCAATTTCAGCGGTCAGCCCCCCCATTCGTGAATGGAATCGGGGACATGGTATGCGATGAACGATTCAGCAACTGCAGCACAAGCCTGGACAGAGACGCCGCCCATCGCGACCAAGATACAGTGGCTTTCGTACCTGATCTGCCGAGTCACTTTCACCACCATCGGATGCCTGCCCGAGGGTCTCATCTACCGCGTCGCTGGCCTTCTAGGCGAAACACACGTCCGGCTGTTCAAGAAGCGCCAAAGATATGCGCTCATCACCCTGCGCCTTGCGTACCCCCAGGAGACCGACGACAAGAAGTTGTTAAAACTCGCCCGCAAGGGAACTGCCAACCTCTACAAAGTCGCCCTCGACACCATCTTCGCAACCACTCGGTTGAACAAACGCACTTTCGAGGATCGGGTAGACATGAGCGCGCTCCGCGATTCCGGTCTAGCCAGCCCTTGGATTGGGGTCAGTGGACACCTCGGAGGATGGGAGTGCGGTGCCATCGGTGTTTCCTTCGCCGGCTATGATGCTCACGTCACCGCTCGCGTCCCCAGCAACCCGCTACTCAACAATTGGCTACTCGCCTCCCGTGCTCGCGCTGGCCTTCAGGTCCACAATCGACGCGGCGGGATCCGCGACGCCGTCACAGCCCTGGACGAGGGCGGCGTGCTGGTTCAGGCCATCGACCACCATCAGCGCAATCGCGGCGTACAAGCCCCTTGGTTTGGACGGATGGCGAGTTGCAAGCGCGCCGCAGCCACTATCGGTGTCCGCCGAGGGTACCCACTGATGGTCGCTGCCAGCATCCGGGTCGGCAACGGCTTCCGTTTCAAATGGGTGATCCAAGAAGTCATCCAGCCGGAGAAGACCGGTCATCTCGCAATCGACATCCAACAGACCGTCGAGAAGATCAATCTCAGCCTCGAAACTTTGATCCGTCGCTTCCCCGAACAGTATCTGTGGATCCATCATCGTTACCGGGCTCTGCAGCCTGCGTGATCGGAAGCCTGGCGGAGCTCGCCGCAAAGCAGCCGCTCAACGCCCGATCTTCGAATGTCGATAATCGCTTTGTGACCTGTGATATCATGGGCCACCTAAGCCCGACTTAGCGGGGACCTCTCGTTGACATTCGGCCAACTTCGGCCGGCACGATTCTGGTTGCCTCCTCTGAGCCCGACTCGAGGAGTGACAATGTCCGAATTCCCGTCTGCCGCCTCGCAGAGCGATGCTGGCGATCATCTTTCCGACAAGAAGACCGCAATCGTCTACTGCGAAGCGAACTTCGGCGCAATCGACGGTAAGACTGCCAATGGCCTCGTCCGTCACTCGGAGCTGTATGAGATCCTCGCTGTCATAGACAGCGAGCAGAGTGGTATCGATGCCGGTATCGCCCTTGGCGAAGCGTCGAAGGGTATCCCTATCTGTCGCGACCTCGCGCAGGCCCTGGCACAAGTCGGACATGTGCCCGACTACTTCATCTTCGGAATGGCGCCTGCTAGTGGGATGCTATCCGACGGTGAGCGCGGTCTAGTGCTCGAAGCCATCAATTGCGGGATGAACATCGTGAACGGTCTCCACGAGTTTCTGAACGATGACCCGGTCTTCGCGGCGGCAAGTGCAGCGCGGCAGGTAAAGATCCTCGACATCCGAAAGCCAAGACCCAAAAAAGATCTGCAAATGTTCAGCGGCCGAATCGCCGCGGTCACCTGCCCGCGAGTCGCCGTGCTCGGTACCGACTGCGCCATCGGCAAGCGCACCACCGCCACTATTCTCAACCGCGCGCTCAACGACCGCGGCGTCAAGACGGTCATGGTTGGGACCGGGCAAACAGGATTGATCCAAGGAGCTCGGTATGGTGTTGCCCTCGATGCCATCCCCTCGCAATTCTGCGCCGGTGAGCTGGAAGCCAAGATCATTGAAGCCTTTGAGAACGAGAACCCCGACGTGATTCTCATCGAAGGGCAAGGCTCCCTGAGTCATCCCGCATTCTCAACCTCCTCCTTCATCCTCCGAGGCAGCTGTCCTGATGGGGTCGTGCTACAGCACGCCCCAGGTCGACCCCATCGCTGCGACTTCGCGCAGATGCCGATGCCGATGCCCGCCAAGGAGATTCACCTCATCGAAACTTTCGCGAATACGAAAGTCATCGGTCTCACGATCAACCACGAGCACATGACCGAGGCCGAGGTAGACTCGGCCATCACGCTCTATGAGCTCGAACTCGGCATTCCCGCCACCGATGCCTTGACCAAGTCTCCAGAGCGCCTGCTGGAAATGATCCGCCTGGCCTTCCCCAGTCTCGAGAAGAAGTTTGCCGCAGGCGCGCGATGAACGCACCCCGGCTGGAGATCGATCTCGACAAGATCCTCCATAACGCCCGCATATTGGTCGCACGGCTAGGCAACCGCGGGATCACGGTTACCGGCGTCACAAAGGCCTGCCTCGGGTCTCCAGAGATCGCGGCCCTGTTAATTCGCGCTGGTGTGAGTGGGCTCGGCGATTCCCGCATCGAGAACATAGAAGCGATGCGTCAAGCGGGGATCGAGGCGTCCATGACCCTCATCCGCTCTCCCATGCTCAGCCAGGTGGACCGGGTGGTCAGGCATGCAGATGTGAGCTTCAACACGGAACTCGAAATCATCAACAAGCTATCCAGCGCTGCACAGACAGCCAAACGAAACCACGGCATCGTCCTCATGGTAGAGCTCGGGGACCTTCGAGAAGGGATCTTGCCCCGCGACCTGGAGAAGACCGTGCACGAAACCCTGCGTTTGCCAAGAGTCGAACTCTTGGGTATCGGCAGCAATCTAGCCTGCCGTAGCGGGGTGTCTCCCGACGCAGAGAACATGGCTGAACTCTCGCGACTGGCCGATTCCATCGCAACAAGCATTGGCACCAAGCTCGCTCTCGTCTCTGGAGGCAACTCTGCCAACCTCCAGTGGGCTCTCAGCGGCGCGGACTCTGGACGAATCAACAATCTCCGTTTGGGAGAATCGATCTTGCTCGGTCGAGAAACCCTCCATCGCCGAGTGATCGATGGCTTGCACAGCGATGCCATCACCCTCATCGCCGAAGTAATCGAGTCGAAGACCAAGCCATCTCTGCCATGGGGAGAGATCTCACAAAACGCATTCGGCGAAATACCGGAAGCATCGGATCGCGGCGAAATCTGCCAGACAATCCTCGCCATCGGCCGACAGGACATTGATCCCAGTGGTCTTCAGCCGCCCCCGGGAATTGAAATCCTCGCCTCGAGCAGCGACCACTTGCTCGTGCACAGCGCTAGCCACTCGCTGCCTGTCGGCGCCGAACTCAGCTTCCAACTCGACTATGGTGCCTTGGTCCGCTCAATGACTTCGCCATTCGTTACCAAGGTGATGAAGACCACAGCAATTCCAGACGCGCAGGTCTCACCCTAGGGCAGGGCATTCGCGACCAATGCAACTGGTTGTTGCTTGCCCGATTGAAGAACTTACCCAGCACTCCCAGGAAGAATCAGCGGGACAGAGGCCGCCAGGAGACAGAAGACCAGAACCAAGGTTCGGCGGAAGGAAGGGCAAGTCCTGACTGGATGATTGCTTCCGGACTTCGGCACCTTTGCTTCGGGCCTCGCTTCGTCTGCAATACAGGCATCCTAGCGGCGCCGAGTCCGAGTATCCCCACACCCCCTCTACTAAGGTCTGCAGCCTTGCCGCCTACCTCACCCCATTGTCGTAGTGAATCGTAATCGAATCGATCTGATCAAACTCGGCACGGGGGATGATCCGGCTATTGATGTTGAAGCCGTTGGACCAAATGTTGAGCATGGTTCCCTGCGAGTCCCAGCTGCGCAGGGTGTAGATCGCTGCAAATGGCGGCGGCAAGAGCGGCGGCCAGCCGGCTGATAGCTCCACCGAATTGCTCGCAGGAATCTCGCGAGTCTCCAGGACCAAGTGGAGACCATTGGTTTGGAATGGCCCAAAACTGAAGCCTGCGCCACCAGCCGAGGTTGTTGGCGGCAAGTTGAAAGCGTGTCGCTGGTGATACCTCACCGACGCAAACTCCGGGGCCTCCGGACCGATACTGCCGTCTACCGCTCGCAACCAGGCATAGATCTTCCACCGACCACCGACGTAGTGTGCCGGATCGGCGCTGTACGGCAGGACGAGCTTCAGGGGTGAAGGGGCGCTGACCGGCAAATTGCTAAAGGTCACCGTCGCGGGATCCGGCGTTACCCCATGAGGAAAGGTGGCCACCGCGTACTGTGTCATCAGCCCGGTCCCCTCGATTGTGACATCGAACTGGTTGCTCTCGGCGTCCAAGGCTGCGGAGACAGCACCGTATTTGAAAGCATTGACCTCTACGCTCACCTGCAATGAGGTCCTGAACTCAGGATCCAGATCAAGCCGATTGGCATTCACGAACAACTCCAGGATGTCTACCTGCGAGTCGCCTGCCAACAGGAGGGCGAGGACGGAGTTACCACCGTTGACTCCAACCAGGGGAAAGAACGTGAGCTCAGGATTCGACCAACTCAAGTCGATGCCAGGACTGTTCAAGTTATGTAAGACGGGGACTTCGCTCTCAGCAGCAAGATCCGCAAGCAATTGATCGGATAGGTCGAGGATATCCGCGTCCAGTGCCCCGCCGCCGTCATAGAGCAAGCCTTCACCACCAAGACACTCGATGGCATCATCGATGTCCTCGAGCAAGAGGCGGACCCGAGGATGTCGCATGCCACGGCTCGCGGATGATACGGAAGTTGAGATGCCCTCCAGAGTGACCGGGGTGACGGAGCCGGTCCCGAAGGCCAAGGTTTCGCCCTCTGGGATGTTGCTGAGGTGAAAGGCGGAGACTTCCGCCAGTTTCAGCTCGAGACTCTTGGGGAAGACCGGGATCCCCAGTGAACTGTTGACCAGCAGGGCTCCCTCGCCGATCTCGAGCCGAGCAACCGACCGGATCAATGCAGGGATCTCCAACAGCTCCAAGACGGGAGTGAGGAGAGGCAATGGACTCTCCGTTGCCACCCACAGACTCAACAATCCGGAATCGATTCTCGCCAATGCTTGACTGCCCAGCTCTTGAGCAAGATCCAAGTTCGCTTCCCAATCATGGTATCCCTGGGCTTCCTGAGGGCTGAGTTGCCCACCTGCATCCCCAGACTCAAGGCCTGCGATCAGATCACGATTTGCGTGCAACCACTCCGCTACCCCCTGTAGATCCCCGAAAGAAGCTGCGGCCAGTGCGGCTTTGAAGTCCTGCAGGTCCTGTTCCGCATTCCCATGCAAGACCGTCATGGCGGCAGCTAGACCCCCATCAGTGAGGACAGCAATCGATTGATTGAGATCAGCGAGTCTTTGCTCGAGCTGATCCGTCGCCGTAGAAATCTCTGTCTGGGGATTCGAGAAGACCGTCTCGTCCTGTATTTCGACGAGGATCCGCGCCCGGATCAGCCCGAGATCGAAAACCGCTGTGTAGGCGCCGCTGTCCAGATGTGGCACCAGACTCAGCAGGGTCTTTGCCTCCGGAAGCTCTGCCTGCGAGAAGAGAACTGCATCTCCGCCACTGGCCGCCAACCAAACAACCGGGATGCTCGTCGAGGGCGTGAGCAGTGGCGACTCGCTGTCGTAGGGGAGCGCAGCTGGCAGATCGAAGCGTAGAATCTCGCCCACATGGACTGGCCGAACTCCCTTGTCGAGTTCCAGGAAGGCGCCGTCCGGAATGCCGCTGGGAAGTCCGCTAGGAGCCGGCGGAAGCTTGGTCGAGGCAGCCCCGCCCGAGTCCGCACAGGAGAACGCAAATAGACAGAGGGCGCTAAGGCTGAGGCGGGCGAGGGCGGGCATAGGGTTAATGCTAATTCCCTAAATTTGCCGTAACAAGGGATCTTCAAGCCCATCAAGAACTGATGGCTGGCATCGGTACTGCTATGCGAATGCGTAATACGGGGGTACGGCAGCAGCTGTCCCCAGCTTGTACCCGCAGGTAGCGGGGAGCTGGAGAGGAGGAGGAATGGTGGAGGCGGCGGGAATCGAACCCAAAGAGACTCTCTGGACTGCTGTCGCAAGTTCGGCAGACAACTGGGTCTGCACACGGACCTGAAACCACCATCACCCTTGGTGAGCACTGGGGTGAGCAGAGTCGGAATCGGAATCCCCAATCACTACCCCCCCACCATGAGGGTCCTGAATGGCTCGGCCCTCTGTGACACGGGGAGCAGCACCTCACGGCGATGATGACGTCGAGAGGTACAACCCCAACTCAGGCAGGACGTAAGAGCCAAGTCTGTATCGATTACTTGGACCTCAGTTTTGGACACCTTCCCGAGTCAGTAATCGACCTTCTTCAGAATCATCTTGGAGAAGACTGGGGAGTGAAGAACTGGCATTTCTCCAAGAAGTCCAAGAGCTACCAAATCGCCAAAGGTCCCTCCAGCTCAACTCTGACGTGGAGGTCTTCTACTTGGTCAACACGATTGACTCTTCAAGGTCGGGCTTGTTCAGCAGTTGGTACTGCCGAACTACTTCGTCTCTTGAACGAGCTATCCGAACTGTCATCTGGGATCCGATTGAGGCGGATTGATTTGGCTTTTGATGATCATGATCGATTCTTCACTCCTCGGCAGATTCGAAAGAAGACTGTGCAAGAGAAAGTTGTTGGGGATGGGAAGGTCAAGTCTGGATGGAAGGATGGAGTTCACACCAAAGCCAAGAAAGCTCAGTTCTACTCTTCGAATGGACCTGATGGCCTACTTGGTGAGACTTTTTATGCAGGAGATCCCAAGTCAGATCGAGTCCTCGCTATCTACGACAAGTCTGTACAGAGCAATGGGGTTGTAGATGCCATTCGATGGGAACTTCGACTTCGAGATGAATGGGCAGAAGCAATCTATCCCGAGTTGATCAAGGAAGGAGTGGATCTCGGAGTGTTGTGGGCATCGTTGATTGCCGACTTCTTTGATGTTCGGAATCCAAACTCGTATTCGGCGAAACATCCTGAGAGGAGAAAGAGGATGCGCTGGTTTGGAAGAATCGTTGGAAGTGCAAAGAGAGCAACAATTCGACCAAGGAGAAAGCAGGTGACGCACAAGACCATTGAGAATGACTTTCGAATTGCTCGGCAGTTCTCGCGGTTGGTAACTGCGGGTGTTGATCCAGATGATCTCCTCCGGATAGGGATGCCAAGGCTCACCGCTGAAGACTTGGAGGCAGCTCGGGTCTACCGAGACCTCTCTGCTCGTAAGGGTATCAATATGCAGAAAGAGGATATTCTCCCCTTCGACAAGTCCCAAGCTTCAAGGTCCTCCGGCACCTCCCCCGCCAAGAGTGAACGCGCTTGAGATTGATTCTTGTCAGGACCTCAAGTGGGATCCACAGAAGGCTTTCCTCGAGTACCAAGTCTTCAATCTCCTTGGCGACGCCTCTTCCCTTCAAGAGTCCTGGGAAACTGCTCTTGGGCTACTGAGTTGTTTCTTGCAGTTCCAATCTACTGACTTGGGAGACAAGTTTGCTGGTGACCATCTTTTTGCTCCACTGTCCTGGGCTTTGTTCGATCGGATGAGCCGAGGATTACTCCCCGCTTTTGATTCAAGCGAGGAGTTCTGCGACTTCCTGTGGCTGTACTGCGAGAACTGGTACTCAAGTTTCTCTGCCCAGTTCGCAGGTCGGGAACAAGAAGATCCTCACGAGGCTAGCCGTGCCTGGGCGTGATCCCTCGCCGGCTTGTTCTACCAAGGCAAGATCTTGCTAGTGTAGCTCCGCCATGAGTTTCTGGCGTTTGTAAGGAGTGCCATGTCCACAACAGGATTTTCAGGACACTCGTGGGTCGCCTAAGAAAAATGTTGCGAAGCTGGGAGCGAAGCTCTGGACCCGAACGGTTCATCTTTACCGCGATAAAAGCTGAGCAGATCTTTGCTGCGATGGCGGGAAAATTCGGATCCGGGAGAATCCCAGAAGTCTGGCACGAGACTGCACCGATTGGCCTTGTCTATCTCGTCGATATTCGAGGATGGAAAATGGAAGGGATCGCCAGAGAGATCGGAGTCAGTTCAAGATCGGTCCGACGCTGGTGGCGAGGGCATTCCCAGCCGAGTCCGATAAACCTGGAACGGTTGAAGGATCTCACGGCAACAGTTGCCGGAATTGACCGAAAGCAGGCCGCCATTGATCAAGCCAGAAAGATGGTCGCTCCAGGGCAGATCAAGACGAGTGTTTGATGCTGTTGTGTCACCCATCCCAACAAGCAAGAACTTCCTCACGTCACTCCTCAAGGAACCCGACCCTGATCTGCGAAGTCAGTTCACTCTCGAAAGGCTCATTGCACGAGCAATAGATCACGGCTTCAAACACTTGGTTCTATCGAGGAAAGTACTCCATCGCGGATATCGAATCTGGATCGATGGCGAAGCAGGGACTTTTTTGCCGTTGAGATCGGAAGAAGTTCCCAAGTTCAAAGGGCAAGGAGATTGCTTCGTTGGAAGTGTGAAGGTAAGCGGAGAAGAATGGCTTCTTCAAATTCGGAAGAAGTTAGGAGAAGTGCAGTTGGGTTACCGAGCCATGAGCTGGGCTGAAGGGATGCTTGTCCAGATGCTCCCAAAGTCCCTTTCGTAGCAGATTGCATTTGCGTCATGTTCTACAAGGAATCTTCGTGGTGCAGTTTGGGCACGTCACGACAAGCCGGCGCAACCCAACGGGGAGTCTCAATCGCTGAAAGCACTCAGGGCATCTGAAGATGACTCGAACCAAAGAGTTTTCATCACGCTCAAACCGATACCCAAGTCCAGTTTCCTCCGATCGAGACGATGAATGCCTGACGAACCTTGCGCGATCCTGCTGATAGCGAATACGGAGGCCAATAGGAGTTTGTCTTACTGGCGGTCGCCAAGCATCATCCTTGAGTCTGCGGCCGCCAGTCTTCAAGAAGCCGCGTATCCACTTTGATCTTGGCAAGTACCTTCTCCTCAAACTCTCACTTCGACGCCAATAGGCCAACAGGAAGCCATACTCGTCACCCGTCAGGTAGCCAGTCTTCGAAATGACAGTCTGGACGTGGAGTTCGTAGTCTGCTCTGCGCTCGAACTCGGTGACGTTTCTCTGCATCCCCTGGAGTACGAGATAGCCAAGTCCATAGATGAAGGCTGAGGTGTCGGTCAGCACTTCATTTGCATAGGTGTCTTCAAGTGCCACTCAGTACTCGGAGAGATAGACGTGCATCATCTCGTGGGCGAGAAGAGCCTGAATCGCACCGAGATTCAGACTGAACTCAGAGCGCACTTCGATGAAGAAGTCATTCCCTTCACGCTGGACACTTGCGGGAGCTTCGCTGTCGCCGACGAACGAGACTGTGATCAAGCCTGGGGTGCATAGTCTGAGGTGGTCAGAGATGCGTTTGACGGTTTCCTGGACCACCATGACGCTCTTGAGGCCCGCAGTATTGAACTTGGGCTGAAGTGACCGTTCTGGTGGTCTCGGTGCTTGTCCCGCCGTTCTTGAGCCACGCAAGACTCTGATGGCATCCTGAATGAGATGCAAGTTGGGGAAGCCGTTGAGATCTCCTTCTGCTGTGGTGGTCACTGAAACTTCATACCTGAGTACAAAGAGGCCAGCCAAGCACACACCGTACGTGGCCCCTCGAAGACCATAGACTCATCCCAACTACTTTTGAAAGCGGGATGTGTCCTTCGGTGTGCGTCAGTTCGTCTCTTCCCGTTCGCCGCTGAGGCCCTTCGTGAACAGTGAGCATTTCGGCTGACCAAACTTCTATTCAGGGATCCAGTCGAACAGCGCGGTCTCACAAATTGTCGGCCCCATCCTGGAGTCGTGAGAGATGGTGAATAAAATGCCTGCTCCCCACCGAAGGAGAAGCCATGGCTTGCAGTCTCATCACCAGGATCCTGGCGGCGCTCTCGATGTTGGCCTTGCCTGTCTTTGGACAGAGCTACACAAAAATAGGGGACGGGTGTCAGGGCATACGAGGTGTCCCTACTCTCTCAGTTTGGAACGAGTCAGGCCCTAAACTCAGCGAGACCTTCACTGTTCGCCTCACAAGAGTCTGATCCTCCCCCGTTTCAGTGGACACGGTTTACGTGTTGATGCAGCAGACCAGCTTTGCTGGTCCCAGTCAATTGGGGTTGAGTACATAGACGCGTCCGTACCCCTGAGGTGGGGAGCCGCGCGTAGCGGAGCCCTGCGGAGCTAAAGCGGAGCGCGGCTGTCGGGGGCGCTAGCCCCCGCTCTTTGGAAAGCTGCCGCCGTCAGGCGGCCTCAGTACAAGCGCGCTCGAATTCGTCGGGGGATCTGTATCCGAGCGTCGAATGCAGTCGCTTGCGATTGTAGAAGCTCTCGATGTAGTCGAACAGGCTTGCCCGTGCTGCCGCATGACAGCGGTATCGCACGTGCCTGACATGCTCTGTCTTCAGCGTGTGGAAGAAGCTCTCCATGGCCGCATTGTCGTAGCAGTTGCCCTTGCGGCTCATGCTCGCGCGCAGGCCGTGATCAGCAAGCACTGTGGTGAAGGCTTCTGATGCGTACTGTGAGCCGCGGTCGGAGTGATGGATCAAACCTGGCTCTGGTCGACGATGCGTGATCGCCATCTTCAGTGCGTCCACGACTACCTTCGCGTGCAATGTCGGAGCCATCGACCAGCCGACGATCTTCCGCGAGAACAGATCCATCGTCACCGCCAAGTAGAGCCAACCCTCTTCAGTCTTGATGAAGGTGATGTCCGAGACCCAGGCCTGGTTGGGGCCATCCGCCGTAAAGTCGCGGTCCAAGAGATCCGGGGCAATTGGATGGCAGTGATTCGAGTCGGTCGTCTTCACTCGAAACCTTCGCCGGATCTTCGAGCGCAGATCGGCCTTGCGCATCAAGCGTGCAACTCGATTCAGGCCGCAAGGCTCACTTTGCTGCTGCATGGCCCTGTGCACGCGAGGGGAGCCGTAGATGCCACGACTCTCGTCGTAGATCACACGAATCACCTTGATCAGACGTCGATTCTCGCGGGCTCGCTCACTCTCACAGCGGCAAAGCCAAGCATAGAAACCACTCCGGGAGACCCTCAAGGTCTTGCACATCAGGCCTACCTCGAAGACCTCCCGGTGGTCTCGAACAAACGCGAATCTCAGTCCTTTGCGTTTGCGAAGTAGGCCGCGGCTTTTTTTAGGATCTCACGCTCCTGCTGTGCGATCTTCAGCTCGCGGCGGAGCTTACGAACCTCTGCCGCCAGGTCCGCCTGCTCGTCGGCAGGAGCCTGCACACTCCCGTCCTCAAGATACTGCCTCTTCCAGCTGCTGAGCGAGTTGGCGTGCACGTCGAGATTCGCTGCAACCTCGCTCACCGAGCGGCCGAGCTCGACGACTTGCTTCACTGCCTCGAGCTTGAACTCGCGGCTGAACTTCCTGCGGGACTTGCCCATGGGATCATCATCCTCTTGGAGTGTTGAAACTCCTATCTGGGTGTCCACTTTTTTGGGGGAAGATCAGTCCCCGATTTTGGTTTCGCTGTAGGCGTTCTGGGGCTCAATACTTCGAGTTGGGGAACTGTGCCTCTGCCTGCCGATCTCGGTGTTATCGGGATGCCCGGATGTTTCCTGTACTGTGATGTGCGCCGACAGGAGACTCTCGGCATCAATAACTTCAGAGCTTTCTGGAGTATAGAAATCCCCCGAGACCCGAGCTGGGTGGGTCGGGAATTCTATCAACAAGCAATTGTTCTCGATGAGACGGTGCCTGACATCGGAGTTGTGATGTCAGACGCCATGCAAGGGATTGTCGGTCCCAACTTGAAGAGTGTAGACGAGACATTCATTGACGACCTTATGCTCGACAAGGATCGCTCAACGGGGAGCTGGGGCGGCGGTATGGGAGTATTTGGTTTGCAGGGAGGAGATGGGCGGCTGGGCACCTTTGATTACACGGACGGAGTTCCTCTGGATGTGAACCAAACAGTTTGGGAATGGAGAACAGATGGACAGCTCATCGTGTCCGATGAACAAGTCTCGAACAACTGGATGAACCAAGATCAGTCAGTAGGTGATGGGATCTTTCACTTCACCGACTTCTTGTTGCCGGAGGGAATCACGCTCATCTTCAAAGGAGCGAACCCTGTTCGGATCTTTGTTCGCGGAAAGTGCGACATCCGAGGCTCTATCTTGGCGAATGGTACCGATATTACGGACTTGTGGGATGGCAAGAAGTTCGACGTAGGTGGTCAGCCGGCACCTCCACTCCCTCAACCCGGACAACCTGGAAGCGCTGGTGGTCCTGGAGCCGGAGCCGGAGGTCAGGGAGCATCGACCTGGAGCGTTGGTTCGCCAGGAAGCGATGTCGTCTTGCTCCAGGGCCATGTGTATGGCGGACCCAGTGGGCCGCAACTCCTTACGGGTGGTCGTGGAGGGCCTGTAGTGCCCGCCCATGGCGATCCTTCGCAGGTGGACTTCACCACACCCCCGCCTACAGCCATCCCAGTTCCTCAGGACAAGTACTCGCAGTACACCGCCGGAGGTGGCAGCGGAGGTGGGTTCCTCAACCCGGGGCAGGAGGGGTTGGCGATTCAAAACGGGACGAAAACCGTTCCGCTTGGGACGGTTTACCCGCCTGTTCCCGACCCTGATTTCTTTCATCAGAGCGGGCCAGTGGTACCGCCCGGAGTTGCTCTAGATTTTCTTCCCCGGCCTTCAATGGAGTCTTCCGATCACTATGTGGTCGGTGGCTCTGGCGGTGGAGGGGGCGGTAGTCATGCCCTGTTTGCGAGACAAGAGATTTGGACGGCCATAAAAGACCCAATCTTGTTTAGCTCAGGTGCCGGCGGAGCCGGCGGCGGAGGAGCTGTCGCCCTTCGTATCGGTAGCAGCCTCACCACGGAAAGCCTCTCCCTCATACAGGCTCGGGGAGGATCTGCGGCCGATCAAACCAAATTGCCGGAGGATACTGGCACAGCCTTTCCTTCCGGCATTGCTGCGCCGGGAGGCGGAGGCTCCGGGGGAAGCATCATCCTTCTCGTTGATGGCTTCGCCGATTTACAAGGTACCCTCGATGTGAGCCCTGGAAGCGGAGGCGTGGCCAGACTCGATTTGCCACCCGTGGAACAGTATAGCAAGTACGTGTACCACACTCGTGGTGGAGATGGCTCGATGGGATACGTTCGACTCGAATCGCAAGATCCCAGCCCTTCGACGGCACTGCTCGGCCAACTCATGCCTACGGGCAGTGGGGAGGTAGGTCAGGTTACCGAGGAATGGCCACTCGTGGCATTCCAGTCTCGTTGGTACGAAACAAACCAGATCTTTGCCCCGGAGTACCATCGTTATGAAATTGAAGCCGAGATTGATGGGGCTACCGAGATTTTCAGTGATGACCCATCCTATGGCGTCCTGGCCCAGCATCCCGACACACCCTTGGCGTTCTATGCTCAAGCAGCAGACATTGTTCCGGGGAGTGGGCAAATCCTTCTTCCAGAGGAAGTCCGAGGGTGGAGGCAGTTTGTTGGGCAATTCGGCCCGTTCCCGAACACCCCAACTCTCAATCTAGATAACAAGAACGGATTCAGGTGGGTCCTGATTCTCGATCGAAGTTTTGGAGTTGATGTAGTGATCAAGCGAGTCAGCATCTTCTTCAAGCCGTAGTTGCACAGTTCTCGCTACGCAACCTCACCCCACTCACGACAGACAGCTTCAGCCTGATCGATAACTGTGACCACCGCAGCTTCCTGCTTGTCCGGTGGGTAACCGTGACGCCGAAGTAGTCGCTTCACCTTGGTGCGCATGCAGGCACGAAGCCCTCAACAAGATCCTCGCCGACAATCACATCAGTTTGTGGATTGACCTCTACGACAAACCCAGCTTATTGAAGAACGCTCTGTTCCTCTGTTCCGCCCTGCGAACGAACGCTTGGAAATCAAGAACTTCAATCGAGAGGTTTTCTGCTGGAACTGATCCGAACCAGCGCCAGTCACCTTCGACTTTTTCCATGTTCCCCGGTCCTACCCGCAGCTTTTCCTCCAACTCTCTCGTCAATGTCGCAACAGCGTAGCCGTCAATTCTGACACTCTTCGGGATCCCAGCTAACGACCGTCCCTTGAAGTCCTGTGCGCCACCTTTCCTCAACAGCACTGCGTACTTCACGATTTGTTCGACAGGATTCTCGTCCTTGCGTTCGGGCCTCTTAAACTCAACGAGCGCGATGTGGTGGAAGGGGGCGTCGCCGGTCTTGAATGCGAGGATATCTGGCCGTTGCGACGCTGACGATCGTGTCTGTGAGCTAGACGCTAACGGCTTGTCAGACGCTACGAAGTCGTAGAACGACAGCGAATCATCGACGAGCCACAGGTTGTGCTCATCGTAGGCCACTTCATCGGCGGTCTTGCGCAGAGGAAACACGATGCGATGAACGTGGTCCTCCAGGACCGCCTTTCCCAACAGGTTCTCCATCAACTTGATGACGGCGCGGCGCTTTGATACGTAGCGAACGAGATTGGCTTGACCAGCCTCATTGGTCTCCGCGATCACACGATACAGCTCTTCCGCCACCGTGTCGGGCTCAACATCCTCAGATTCCAGTTGTCTCTCCACCTCTGCCTGTCGCCGACGAACCTCGATCTCCCACGCTTGTTGGATCCGGTAGAGGCTCTCGTCGAGCTGTTGCGAATCATCTGTCCACTTGACCCGGTCAAGCTGCTCAGGCATGTGGGTGATGAGGTGCCGATACTCTGGCTGCACGGACCGGATGTGCTTTTCGATCTTCTTACGATTCGCAGCTCGCTCTGCCGCCAGGGTGTCTGCAAGGTATTCGTTGACATGGGTCCCGATCGCCTCTCGAAGCACCTTGAGATCCAACATCTCACCGTGCTCAAAAAGAGGAAGTCCGTCAGGCAGATCAAGTCGAGTCCGGGTTGCGTCCACGTTCTCGTCGAGTGGACTACCCTTAACGAAAACGTGGTGAGCAACCGGATCTCCCTGAGTCGACTGAATTGGTTCTGTGCCTAGATCCGAAACTTGGGCCAGCGGGAACTCCATGACCTCGCGATGGTTGGCGCACAGGTGCGCTTTGTGGTTTCGCCCCGCTGCATGCGGCTGCTGAACGTGCCGCACGCTCAGTTCGTGATTGCCCACCGACAAGTCCAGCGTCTCGCCGATGTTCAGCTCAGAGATACGATCGTTTAGGACGATCTTCTGCTGTTTGTCAGCGGCTTCATCAACTAGCAGAATTCTTGGGCAACGATCGAGAACGAAGTAGTCAAAGCACTGCTCGAAGATCCGCTCCGCGATGACATCCAGTCCCTTCCGCATTGCAGCCTGATACTTCAGGAGAACTCCATCGAGCTTGACGATTGTCTGAATCCACTGCCGGTCCGGAGCACCCCCCTCTATGAACTCCTCGATACCGGCCCCGGAGCGACGAAACACGAAGGTTCGCTGATGGCGTTCACCGGCGTGCTCGAAGGTGCTCTTTACTACGGCCTCGCGAAAGACCACCAACCATGAAAACCTGCCAACCCCTTTCCCTCCACGGTCTGCTTTGGCCCGGCTATTCGCCGTCTCGAAGGCGAGCATGTTCTCATCCGTGAATCCACACCCGTTGTCCGTGACGGTGACGGAGGTCACATTTTCGATCGGAGCTTTGCCCACTGAGGGAAGGTGCTGTTGGGGAGCGCGGCGCAGACGCACTTCGACTCGGCCCTTACGCGCAACCTGAGATCCGAACCGGTCCTCCGTCGCGTGGATGCTGTTGACGATAGCCTCGATAACCGGAAGGAACGCATGTTGGGTCGACACTGAAGTGTTTTCGATGCCCCCAAGAACATCCAGCTTCATTCGCCGGACTCCCGATGCTCGCGAGCGTCTCCTCTGTGCAGTCATCCTGGGGTCCTCACTTGTAGACAACCTGGAACTACGGAGTCTAGGAAGCACATGCTCAATGATCTACACAACAACTTCGGATCGAGATACCTCTGAATAGATCGTCATATGCTGCAACCTGTACTTTCTTGCTGTTGGTCACGACTCGCAGCCAAGTCTCCTGCGACAGAATCTCATGGCAACGATGGACCATTTCGACCTACGCCTGGAGAATCGACTTCAGCTTACGGCGGAGTTCCTTGACGGTTGGGTGAGCAACACCCCGTCTCTAGGACAACGGAATCGCTCACGAGCAGTGCCACGGACTCGAAGCAACTGGCGTGATCAGGAAGTACTCCAGATTCACCCAAAGCTCCAAGGTCGCCTGCCCTCCTGAATAAAGCCCGCTACTTGATCCTCGTCCTGATGAACAACCCACCATCATCAGAGACAGCGACAAGCTTCCCCTGCTCAACGAGCTTCCTCTGTAGCTAGGTGATGGTCTTGAGACTCGTAACAGTCAGATGAACTCGGAGATCTTCGGGCCGAAAGGTCTTCTGCGGATACAGCCGATGCATGTCGACGAGAAACTTCTCTGTGACGCTGAGTTCGCCACCGGCTTCCTCCTCTTTTCTTGGCTTCATGATCTTGCTCCTCCTCGCAACGAAGACCGTCACGCAACTCTCCTCGTCTGTCTGATGATCGGCAAGCGTGGTTGGGTGATCGACAGTTGAAGGGGAAGGAAAGTTGCTCCTGCTCAAGCAACGGAATGTACAAATCAGGGTCTCTTCCCGTTTTCGATTGTGAGCTGTGACCAGAATTCGACACGGAGATCTTCCTTACCATCCAAGAATTGGGGAGGCAGGATTCCCGACAATTCGAAATCCGAGCACTCCACCCTCCGGAATTTGGGTACTCAAGCAGTGAATCGACGGGGCTCCCTGTGTCAGGTTGTCAGTCCTCATCCTCGGGTGCATCGGCTGTGGAAAGCTCGTCGATTAATCGACAGATGTGTCGGGTTGGAGGGACTTGCAGGGAAAGTTGTTCGATCTACCGTGATCTGCGAGTGACGGTGAAGAAAGGAGCTTGGTCCTGGAGTTGCGGGAACTCACCAAACCCCCACTCACCTGATCCTGGTTGCTGTTGACGAGGCATGCTCAAAGGCAACCAGGGATGCTCTTGAAAGTTGAGAGTCCCTTCCGGAGGAGTACACCTGTGGTAGACAGCATGAGAGTTCTGTTCGCGTTTCTCGGAGTTTGCGCAATTTCGGTTGGATCGGTTGAGGGTCAGACTACGGGACCCAACAACATCAAGCCCCATGAACACATTGCGCCACTAGCAGATACCAGTGTTGGTCCTCGCCTGGACAAGATCACAGGACGAGCATCGCCAAGGTTCAATGTTCCAAACGGGATTTGGGACAACGGCGAGGGGTTCTCCGCAGACGTGGATCAGGGAGGGTATGAGAGCTTCGATGACGGAACTGGCCTCGAGATTTGGAACATCTTCCACTGCGACTCCGTACCTTGGGGGGAGTGGAATGATGATGCTGGTGGGCGTGTATACCGTTTTCGTGGGAGGCTTGGTGGGGGCCCTCCTCCGAGTCCTCTGCCAACAGCGCCGAGACCTATTGCAGAAGCACCCACCGTCGAAGACAAGGCATCGTTCACGGTGTGGGGCTTGGACCCAGACGAATTTGACTCGGAGCGACCAAACATCCTCGTCGTGATTACTCAATCTACGATTCCAGGAGACACTCCTTTTCCTGGAGAAGGCATTCCAATGTCCCCAGAGGAGACGGAGTACCCAGAGGCGGACCAAGACGGTTGCAGCGTGTTGAATATCGATTTCAACGACACCCAGCAGCTTGCGTTCTGGAACGCGAGTATCACAGGTCCCGGGGTGGTCCGAATGTCGGACGAGCTTGGGTTCAATATTTTTGCAGCATCCATCACGCCTCCTCAGGCATGGAACCCAAACACCTTCATCTTCCAACGGAATCTGCAACTGGTGCGCGCAGTTCACCTCCTCTTGCCGCACGGTCCATACGAGGAGATTTCCAGCCCGCTTCCCCAGATGGCCACAACTGTCGCAGGGGGATCGAATGGGGGCTACAACGCCACGCACATGACATGGCTGTTCCCGAATAAGTTCCACGGCGCAATGTCAGATGTTTCTTCCGGAGACATTCAGCGCCTGTTGGGAAGGCATGACGCGATGGTGTTCACAAGCTCTCTGCTCGGATGGGAAGGATTCACGCAGTTCGGGACCCTTCGCGAATTGCAGTGGAACATGCCGTTCCATCAGCTGGGAACATCCATCGAATTCTCCTCTTTCGCGGCCCGGCTCGCCAACGATCTGATCAGAAGGCCGCAATACTTCCTCTTTGCTGATGAAGATCGCATCACATCACCTGGAGAAGATTGGATAAACCTGATTCGTCCGGCAGGGAACATGAGTTCGGTAGGAGAGATTCTTTTGGAACCGCCCTCGGATCCAGGGCCCGGTGGAGGCGAACCACCTCCACCACCACCAGACGCACCGGCAATCTCCTGGAGCATTCGTGGGAAGAACTCTCACGGGCTTGAAAAGAAAGAATATCCTAGACTCCCCGCGGGTACGAGCACTGACATCAACGTCGCGATGAAGCGGTTGATTCGCCAGACTGCGGCAAGCTTCGAACAACGCCCAGTCGTTCTAGCACCAGACTTGACGACACCACCGTGGCCACAGGGATGGGTTGTCAACACGTTTGATCAAGTCTTTGCTCGTCCAAAGGAGCGCAGCACAACTCCTCCGTCCCACTTGCAAGCTCCAAGCGATCAAGGTCGCATCGCAGAGAATCTTGCATTCGCCGAAAATCTCAATGGGGTCGGATTTCGCAACGGACAAGGGCTCGGTATGGGGAGAAACGAGTCCCTCGTGACCCATGGGGGGTTTGTCTACGTTGGCAGCGCAGATGGCGTGGTAACCAAGTTTAAGGTGGATTCCTCAGAAGCATCCCAGCCATTCGAGCCCAGGAAAGTGAGTGTTGAGCTGGGGTACGGTGTGAATGCCCTGGCCATTTCATCCGACGGCACCAGATTGGTTGCGGGTACCTATCGCCACCTATTCGTTCTTGATTCAGACCTGAACATCGTTCACCAAACTCCGTCAACTTACGGGACGGAATGGAAGCACACGAATCCCAGGAGGATTGTGTTGGCTGATCTCGTGACCGATGGGTCTTCAGAGGGCGAGGAGATCATCTACGTCACCATGCACGGTGGACTGTTTGTCCGAAGTCCTGATCTGTCGACAGAGATTTGTGCTTTCCCAGAACCTGGAATCGTCGATCTCGTTGTTCCGCCGATTGGTCTCCCGAGCCTTTCGGGCAACAGCATGAGCGAAGCTGTTTTCATTCTCAGTCGCCGGGGCCACGTTGCTTGCCTGGAATTGGGAAGGCAGGACGGCGCCTTCGACGAAGAAACCAAATTGAGGGCAGTCTCGCCGATTCAACATGCGGGAGGCGGCTTTGACTTAGAGTTCGTTTCGGAATGGCCCGGAGTGGGCGAGAACCTACTCGTGGCGTACTACGCAGCCGAGAACAGCTTCAGGTTCTTCGAGTGCGACACGCTCGACCTCGAAGGGCAGTTGAGCAATGTTGGCGCTCGGCAAGACACCCTCGCGGGTGCTCCACTAAGCAGTATTCGACAAGGAATCACACCCGACATCGCAATCCATCCCCCCGATGGTCCCGGACAACCACTGTATGTCCATGTCATCCATAACGGAATGTACTTCCTCGTAGATCAAGCCGGTACCGTAGTCGCCAAGAAGTGGCTAAGAAGCTACGGACCAACCCAGGATGCCCTTGCCGTTGTGTGCGATGAAGTCAATGACCAGTCAGCCGGAGCCGAGATCATTCTTTCCACTTTGGGTGGGCAAGTGACGTGGCTCAGCTTGGCGGATGTGATCGCCCCCGGGCCTCAAGGTCTACAGGATGTGTTTGCGCTGAGCAGATCTCCAGGCCCACAAGGTTTGCCGTTTCTTCACACCAACAAGACCATAGCCGGCTCTTGGGCGATGACGGTTGATGAACAGGCGGGCACTCTCCAAGTTGCTGACCAGACTGGGACGCGTTGGGAGATCAGTCCGGATGGAACGGTCGCATTCAAAGAGCAGCTCAAGTTCTTCCTGCAGATCTTTGGCGTCCACTTCAACGCTATCAGCCCGATCCAGGACTTGGTTCACGCTGGAACTACGAACGGAATACAGCCTGGGAACCAAGGTGCTGGTGGCGTAGGAGGTTTCAAAGTCGTTTTTGACAGCCTTCCCGGAGCAGGAACCAACCCCAAATGGTCTCATGCAGAGCTTTGGACCCACAACCGTCGTCGCCCCCCACTTGACACTCAATCCCAGCTTTGGTTTCCACTTCCCTCTTTCCTCAGCCTGGCAGACAATTACTGGGTCTTTCCTTTTGGCGGAGATGCGATCTCTTGGCCTGATTCAGGTCTCTCGGTGTTCTGGTCCGGGGAAGATGATCCAAGTTGTTTTGCAGATCTCCGTGGTTGGGAGAACCACGCTCTTCGAGTCGGGTACGACATTGTTGGGGGACAAGGAAGTATTCGGGTAAACGGTCCGGGCTCACTCGGAGTTTGGGGTTCCGGAGGTCAAAGTGGGTCTCCGCCTGCTGAGTTCATGGACTTCAGGAGTGATGATGACAACGCCCATGACTGGCAGGCGTTGAGGCTTGGCAAGTTGAAGGGGAACGACATGCCAGGTGGGCAAGATGGGTACATGTACGCTGCAATGACTACGAGTGGAGGACGCCTCTTCGTAATTGCGCCGGAGAAGGATGCCCCGTCGATCGAGGTAGAATTAGGGGATCACGGCTATGGTGGGATTGCCCTTGCAGTCGGAAACCTGGATAACGACCCGGAGGGGGTGGAGGAGATTGTCTTTGGATCCATCTACACACACACTGATCATGCAGGGATGGAGTCCATGAGGGCTGCGATTCACGTCGTTGACTACCAGTCGTCTCAGTTCTTCTTGCAACAGACGATCGACTTGGGATCGATCAACCTTGACCCTGACTTGATGCCTGGATTCGGAGTCGCAGGGATTGCCATCGATGATGTCATCGAAGGTGCGGGATACGATGGCAATGAGGTAGTCGTCACCACACTGAATGGTGAGTTGTACATCTTCAAAACCGATGGGGGTGGTCCTGGGGGACCGCTCGTAACACGGCCAGTGCATGCCTCGGTCCATGCGGGATCTTTGGGCGCCTGCAACTCAATTGTGGTGGCTGATCTGGACACTTCGACCCCAGAGAAGGAGATCTACATCGCCAGCTCTCAAGGCATGTATCGGTTCGACATTATTCCGCTGCCTTGAGATGACGTCCTTGGCATCGATGCCACAAACGGCCGCAAGCACTCTCCGATCTGGTAGAATGAAAAACATCCAGACTCTGATGAACTCAGTAAGAACTCTTCTACAGGCACTTGCTCCCGTGATTCTTGCAATTGGGATCAGTGCCCAGTCAACGCTGGTCGTGGATGCGACCGGCGGGGGGGATTTCACGGACATTCAATCCGCAGTGGATGCAGCTTCCCCAGGAGGCTTGATTCGAGTTCGGCATGGAGAGTATCAAGGAGCAGTAATTCGAAAGCCCTTGCGCATCATCGGAGATCCTGGTCAAGGCGGTGCCGATTTCGTTCACATCAAGGATGGGGTCTTCGACGTGGAGGGCATCGGAAAAGGACAGTCCTTGGTCATGACACACTTGGAAGGGATCAATCAGGGAGTTGCCAGTTTCGTTGCCCGTGATTGCCAGGGATCGATCCACTTGCAGTCGATTTCAGCCACCCTTGACATCCGAAACTGTGCATACGTCACTGTGAGCAAGTCCGAATCGAATGGAGACCTCATTCTAAACAATGGTGTTCCAGGAGCTGTGATCGAAGACAGCCATGTTGTAATGACCGATGTTCTGGTGCGGAGCGTTTTCACTCAACCTGCAATGATTGTGACCCGCTCGAAAATCACGCTGATTAAGTCGATTGTAGAAGCCTGGAATAACTTTCCTGGTCCAGGAGGGGCGGGGATCAAACTCGAAGACAGCCAGTTCTTACACGCTGGGACCTTCGTAGGTGCAGCCTGTGGTCCCCTCGGAGTTTGCCCTCCCCACGTCGAGTTCATTGGGAATAGCACTGTTGAGAGTGTCGTTTTTAACTCCATAACGGTGGACCATGACACGTCGGAGCTTCGTCCTCACGCCTCTGGCTCCGATCCAGCAGCTATCCTCGTCAGCCTTGCACAGCAACCCCTGCCGCTCCCTCCTGGCGATCTCTACCTGGATGCTCCAAACAGCATCTTCTTTTGGACAGGTATCCCCAAATCGCAGACTCGAGTGCCGTTACCAATGCCTTTAGAGCAGCAGCTTGGGATCCCCATTACTTTCCAAGGTGGAGTGATCGATCCGGATCGAGGCTTTGTGCTGACTACTCCCTACACCCTGGTGTACTGATCAAAGGGGAAGCGGCAGGACTCTCTCAGATCGCTGTACATCAACAAGGCGATCATCATGGAGTGTGCATCATCCTTGGCATGCACTCGGCTCACAGCGCCGTACAGCAGCTCTCAGAGCATGCCTGTAACTTCACCGTAGATCAGTCTCTTGAGTCACGGAACGTGAAGGGTTCTTCACGCTGTACATGCATTGGATGTACTTTTGGAAGAAATGATTCGGGGGAAGAAAGCTGAGGAGAAACGGCAGAAGAATTACTCTCAGAATGGAGGGGAGATCTTCGCTGTTTTCTTCTGAATCTTGGCGGGAATTTTGCTTCTCGGTACCTTCAACGATTCCGGAGGTGCTCGTACATGGAGATGCTCAATCGATCGGCAGTCGTAGTCAGGCCAAGAGAACCGTACCTACATTGGGCCAAGAAGGACGACTCAAGTGGAGTTGCCGAGGGTGTCTTTGAAGACCTGAGATCCACTCCGAGCATCTACCTGATTCGTGAAGACGAAGAGGTCGTGGATCCCAACGAGTTGGTCAAGAGGATGTGGAGCGAGATCTTCAAAGCCATGCTGGAGAACTGGGTGAAACTTCCTGAGTTGTGGCCCTCGAACAGAACCAAGAAGATGTTCGATAAATGGTTCGAAGTTCAGGTGTTCGAATGCGTCTTCGATCTCGTAGAAGGCGAACACATCGAAAAGCTGTAGATCGGTGATATCTGTCGGCTGGGTGAGCTTGGTTGGGAATCCCGCTACAGCCCGAGATGCTTCGGGGTCACAACTGCTGCTATGTACAGCAGACTACTTCGTCTCAAACTCAACCGACCCAAGCCGGAACCCCTTCCCCGTGGCGCAAACCAGAGGCAGCCTTCTCGTAGACCCTACTGTCTTGGGTTCCAACCAATCAAGTGAAGCAGGAGCATTGCTTCGAAGGATCGATAGAGCCATCTCACGTGGGACGAGGCCTACAAATCCCCTTCCTCGCAGATCCTGACCTGTACCTGCCTTCAATGCCTTGGCAAATGCCTGAGCTTCTGAAGCATCCGGGGTCATGATCAGGCCAACAGGATGCGCTTCGGGGTTCTCAGCCAGCATCTCCCTTGCTTCTTTGGCAAGAGCGTTTTTGTGCTCTTCCAGAAGGCGCAGCGATTCTTCCTGCTGCTCGAAGTCTTCCATCGGGACTGCCAGCATACACCTGCTGCTGGCTAAGGAACTCAAGTGAACTGGTTCTCGAAGATCCCAATGATCTGGGCTTGCCCTGTGCGGAAGGGATCTAATCATGAGACTGAGCAGCCTCGGAAGGTTGCCCCTAAATCCCCGATTTCCAGGGTAGTTTGGGGTAGGCCGGATGAGTCAGCAGATCTAAGAAGGCGTCACTAGACCGCATGGCGACTATCCCCTGCTGCTCCGCTCAAGACGCTTTATATACGTTTCTACAAGCTCGCCCTTGGCTACGAGTCGGGAACGAACCACTGCCTCCGGCTTCTCGGGGACCAAAATCGGTGGTTCAGACTCAGGAGCATTCGTTTTCATCGGGATTCCCCCTCCCTCCCTGAATGGGTCAGCGAAATGCCGCATCCCGAGCAGAGCAAGGGCGCACTGCATCCTCCCAGTCGGAGCAGAGCAATCTCTGTCGGTACGATCGAGCACGGCTCTGGTGAACTCGAACAACCGACCCAACATGAAGGCCGCGTCTGACGGTTTCAGGAAGAATAGAGCGTCAGTCGGGCTATTGCTCAAACCCTTCTCATCAGCGGGTATCTCCGCGCCAATTGCGAGCGAGCCACCCAACCCGAACCGTGCTGCGAGCAGCGTCTTTCCGACCGCAGCCCCAGTACTGATCTCCAGTCCGTTGCCACTTGTCTTTATATCCGCCCGCTGATCCAACAGTCGGTACGGCCCAGTAACCAGAAGATCTCCAAGGATTCTTGGCAGTTCCTCGAAGAAGAATTCCTCTCGCATGCGCACCGGCTGAACAGGCACCCAAGATAGGGCTAGCCAAGGCCCACATTGCACGAACTGTCCACGTCGGATCTCAGGAACAACTTGCCCAAGAGCACTCTGGACACGTTCGTCAAGCTCTGGAGCTTCTGGTGACGACTTCCAATGTAAAAGAGATCTGGTCACCTCCTTCTGCAACTCCACTTGCCCAAGGCAATCTTTGAAGGTTCGACCTCCATCCCAACGGCCTACCGCTTCCAGGAATGCTTGTTGCCGATCCTCGCGGGTGTTCGAAGTGACAAACACGAAGACGTGCTTCCCGAGCCGAACTGCCTCCTCGAATTCCTCCTCGGTCGCTGACATGCCGGAGAGCTGGATGGATCCGTACCGCTCCCCCATCAGGAGAATCATCCCGTCGGCCTTGGCGACGCCTGACAGGCAGGCGGCTCGGGGAGAGCTTGGAGAAGCCACGAAGTCTTCCGATCGAACCACCTCGATGTCGAGTGCCGAGCACGCGGCCTCCGCAGCCTCTCGCATACTCTCCATACCGCCAATTACCGAGCTGATGAAAACGCTGGTCATCTTTCCGTCCGGGTACCCCAATTCCATCAACCATACCGGGCAAGGGGAGGCTTCCCAGAAACTGCGCGTCCCTCTGGCGGCCTATGGTTCCACGCAGAACAACCATGAGGAGCCTCCAGGCCGGAAGGAATCCCGCAGGTGATCCGGGCGTTATCCGGCAGCCTTTTCCTTCGTGGCCAGCTTAGATGTATCAGTATATTTCTACAGATTTATACTGACTAACGACTCTAAGTCCTTATATAATAACGCCCCTGATGATCCCTTGCGTAAGCTATCTCCGCGTCTCTAGCAAGGGGCAGGTCGGTGGAGACGGCCTTCCTCGCCAGAGGAACAGCATCCAACGTTGGGCCAAGGCCCACCGGCACAAGTTGGATGGTGAATTCGTCGATGCTGGTATCTCGGGAGCCAGCGAGCTTGAGGATAGAGCTGGCCTCACTGAACTCTTTGAACGTCTCGCCTCCAACGGCATCCAAGCTGTGCTTGTAGAACGTGCCGACCGTATCGCCCGTGACTTGATGGTCGGCGAGGTCATCCTCGAAGAGTTTCGGAAGCTCGGCGTCAAGGTCATCGCTACCGACAGCGGGACCGATCTTACTGTAGGCAACGAGGACCCCACCAGAACGCTTCTAAGGCAGGTTCTTGGGGCGATAGCCCAATGGGAAAAGACCATCATCGTGCAGAAGCTTCGCGCCGCACGGAAGCGATCAAAGCAGCGAAATGGACGCTGCGAGGGTCGTAAGCCTTACGGGCATCACCCCCACGAGGTACCAGCCAGAGACCGCATCCTGGAGCTTCATCGCAAGCCCCCGGGTAGGCCGCGAAGGTCGTATGCAGCGATTGCTCGAATCATGCAGGCGGAGGGTTTCCCTACTCGCACTGGGAAACCATGGGGCTGGTCAACGGTTCGCTCGGTCGTCCAACGCAAGCGTGGCTGACTGCTAGGAGCTGGAGATTTTTGGTGAAATCTATCTCACATAGATTTTTCTAAAACTTTATTTGCTATGGACTTAGGATGCTTTATGCTTGACCATCCAGGCTCAGGTTTGCATGCTCCGAGGTCATGATTCCTCAAGGAGCCCCTGAACATCCCAACCAGCGGTCAACTATCTCGAAGTTGCTCTGGGACATCGGTGAAGTCGCACAGGCAACCGGATTGTCGGCTAGCACCATACGGCGAGCAGTCGACGCAGGCAGCTTTCCCCCACCGCGAAAAGGTGGGCGAGGGTCACCCCTACGATGGCTTACACAGGATGTGCGCAAGTGGGCAGAAAAGAGGCAGCGTCATGCCTAGCCTCCACAAGCGAGGGCGGAGATGGGTTGTGCAGGCCAATGAACTGGAATCTCGCCCCCGCAGGTCCTTCATTTCAAAATTCCAAGCTGAGAGATTCCGGGTAGACATTCAGCGAGCCATCGAAAGCCGTGATCAGGCTGGAATCGACAGACTCCTCTACCCGAAGGGGACAGAATCCATTGCTGAACTCGTTCGCCTCTGGCTGCTTACGGGAAGTCAAAGCCGCACAGAAAAGCAATCCAAGCTGAAGAAGGTGAGACTACTACATGCTCTTGAGGCCATGAAAGCTGGCCACCCTACGAGCCTCTCGCTAGACAAAGCCACGCTGTACATCAAGGCATGCCTATGTCGAAACTCCAACAAGACCGTAAATGAGAGGATCTCATTGCTTCGATCCTTTGGCCGATGGCTGCACCTCACAGGCCGTGTCGATAGAGACCCTTTTGCTCTCCTCCAACGAGTTCACTACTCACCTACATTTGTGCGCCGAGCATTGAGCTTCGACGAAATCGCAAATGTAATGGCCGCCGCTGCAATTCGGCCGATTGCTGAGCGACGAAGTAGGGGTTGGGAGCTTACGCCAGAATTCTTGGCCAAAACTGCTGCGATGGCCGCACAGCGACAGCTACTTGTTGCACTCTGTTGCGCAGCAGGGCTAAGGGTCGGAGAAGCCAGAGATCTGCGATGGGATCGACTAAGCCTTGATCAGCGGAGAATCGAGTTCACACCAGAATCCTCCAAGACCCGCCGCTTCGAGTCTGCATTCATGCCATCCTGGCTCGCACACAGATTGGGGATGTGGCGAGAACAGGAAGCCGAAAGGCTCGGAGGTGTTCCTGGTCCCCAGACCCACGTAATCCAAGTCGGCAGAAACCCTCAACGACAGTTCCGGGCTGATGCCAGCTTCGTAGGCTTGGATATCAACAACCCAAGAGGCAGGATCGACCTACACTGCCTCAGGCACAGCCTCGCAACTCGGCTCATGGAACAAGGCGCAGACCCGTACTTGGCTGATCTGGCGCTGAGGCACGCTCCCCAAGGATCCACACGAGCCCGCATCTACATTCACGGTCGATCAGAGACCATGCTTCAGCTTGTAGAGAGCATCCCAAATCTCTTCGAGGTGGTGAGCACTCTAGTGAGCACTCCGGTGGCCACTGGTGAGCACATGCGACCAAGGCTGACCGAAGCTGTGAAATATGGTGATCACCTCAAGCCACAAGGTGGAGCTGACTTAGGTAAGGTTGAGTGAGGTTGAGTGAAGTTGCCTGAGAACAGAACTGGTGGAGGCGGCGGGAATCGAACCCGCGTCCCGAGACGCCCCGGCGCAAGCTTCTACGTGCGTAGGTCGATGTTTGATCTCGTCCTAACTATCTCCGACGACCGGGATGCAGCAGGACCAGCTCGACTGTTTCTCGTTGCACTGAGGCCGAGCAGCCCAGAGCAACCAGCCTGCTATGTAGCGTTCGGGGTCCTCACAGGCAAAGGGCCCAAAACGTGACTACCTATCTCTAGGCGGCCAGGGTGTAGTGCTCATTGGCACACAAGTTTTTTCCGGGGTTTTACGAGGCCACCCGGCACCTCGGCACGCCACTTACGTCGTGACAGCGTCCGGTCGAAACCGATCGCCCCCATCCAGGGACTTGCACAATAGCCCCTGCCCCCTTCCCCCTGCAAGCGCCCAGGGCAGCTAGTGGTAACGCCCGATCTCCCGCTCCGCTTCGCGCTTCTTGCTGACCTCGCGCTTGTCCCCGAGTCGCTTGCCACGACACAGGGCGATTTCGAGCTTCGCCCAACCACCGCGGAAGTAGAGTCGCAGGGGCACGAGGGTGAGCCCCTTCTGTGTGACCTTCGCATGCAAGCGCTTGATCTCTTGCTTGCGCAAGAGAAGTTTGCGCTTGCGGGTCGGACTGTGATTCATGCGGTTGCCATGCACATACTCATCGATGTGCGCACCAACGAGCCAGGCAGCATCAGCGGAAATGCGGCCATAGGCCTCTTCCAGGCTGACCTTGCCGGAACGAAGGGTCTTCACTTCGGTGCCGCTGAGCACGAGTCCCGCCTCGACGATTTCCAGGATCTCGTACTGGTAGCGCGCCCGGCGGTTCTCGGCCACAAGCTGTTCGATGTCTACAGGCGCTGGGGCCTTCTTGCTGGCCATGGGCGGACCTTAGGACCAATGCCTCCAGGGCGGAAGTTTCGCCTTGGATCTTGCATATAACCGGCCCCTGGCTACCTTCCCCGCTCACACCAGCCCAGGTGGCGGAATTGGCAGACGCGCTAGGTTCAGGTCCTAGTGGGGTTAACACCCCGTGGAGGTTCGAGTCCTCTCCTGGGCACCAGTCCCTCCCAGGGCCCGGCGATGCTAAGGTGACAGGGTGCGCAGCAGCATCAACCAATCGGTGCCACTCCCCAAGCAGGGCGAATTTGCGCCCCTGATCCTCGGCGAACGGAGGATCGACCCGCCAGTAGTGCTTGCACCCATGGCCGGAGTCACCAACGCCCCCTTCAGAAGCCTCTGCCGCCGCTTCTCGAGGCAACGCTGCCTCTATGTGAGCGAGATGATCACGGCGCAGAGTTTCGTCATGGGTCATGCCAAGACCAGGTTGCTCGCGTCCTTCGGCCAGGACGAGGAGTTCAAGAGCATCCAGCTCTATGGCACCAAGCCCGAAGCTCTAGCCGCTGCAGCCAAGATCCTCGTCGGCGAATGGGGCGTGGACCACATCGACATCAACTTGGGCTGCCCCGCACGAAAGGTCACGGCGGCGGGAGGAGGATCGGCGATCCCAGTCAGACCAAAGCTGATGGCCAGACTTCTCCGAGCTGTGGTCACGAATGCAGGCAAGGTGCCAGTCACCGTCAAGTTCAGGACTGGCATCGACGAGAGCCTGCTCACCTACCGAGATGCGGGCCGAGTTGCTCAGGAAGAAGGCTGCGCCGCGGTAGCGATGCACGCGCGATCTGCCGCGCAGCTCTATAACGGCGACGCCGACTGGTCACGCATCGCGGATCTGAAGAGCCGGATGTCCATCCCGGTCCTCGGTAACGGCGACATATTCGAAGCCTTCGATGCTCTGCGGATGATGCGGGAAACCGGAGCGGACGGGGTCGTCATCGGTCGAGCCTGCCTGGGCCGACCATGGCTCTTCCGCGACCTGGTCGACACCTTTGCCGGGCAGGAGCCGGAAGATCCGCCCCTGCTCGGGGAAGTGGTCGCCGTGGCACTCGAACACGCCGAGTTGCTTGTGGACTTTTTTGGCGAGCGCACGGCCATGCTGCACATGCGCAAATTCGGTGGCTGGTACCTCAAGAGCTTCCCCCATGCCAAACGTCTAATGCCGGACATCCATCGGGTTGGTTCCCTCAAAGCCCTACGCGAACTCCTTTCCCAGATGCCCCCGGACGCCCCCTATCCCGAGGCGGCTCTCCGCGTTCGTCGTGGCAAGACCGGCCGAACCCAGACCGTCTCACTACCTCAAGGCTACCTCGAGGATCGCGAGCTTGACGAGGCGCCCGAAGCCGCCGAAAACTCCTACATCGAAGGCGGCTGAGAGCTTCAGTCAGGCGTCATCGCAGCCTGGATCTTGCGCTGAAACTCGGTGAGGGCAGCACTGATTTTGCCCCAGGAACCCGCGTCGAGCTCGTCCAGCTCGAGCAGGATCTCCAGGGTCTCTTCCAGACCAGAGGTCATGCCCTCCTCCATGGCTGCCTTGATCCGGCCGATCGGCCAGCTCCCACAGCGACCTGACGCCAGTAGGTTTTGGTCGGATATGAGTCTGCCAACAAAGCTCTCCATCGGACTGAGAGGCGCGGCTAGAAAGGCGATCTGCGGACGCTCCAGACCGAGGCAGCGTCGACTGCGCTCGAGCACCCGTTCGCGAAGAAGCTGGAGGGCAAGCTCCTCGGGCCTACTCAGCTGCACCTCGTCATCGACCCCTTGCCGGTTCTCTTCAGGATCGGCAGCTGAACGCAGAGAGGGCCCGGTCCAGGCAGACCCCCCACGGTGATCAAAGTGGGTCTGGCCAATCGATCCTAGTTCTTCCGAGGACATGCTCGCTCCGTCTGCGGCAGGATGGACTACCAGACCGCTGACAGCTGATGATTCGGCAGAATCGACCGGAACTTGAGTGTCGACTCCCCCGCAAGGCGATCTCAATCCACCCAGACTGCAATAGCATGGCCAGTCCACCTCCAGACAGGGGGAGAGGGTATTTCGGCCTCAGCGTTGAGGAGGCCGGGGCATGCAGCTAAAAAGTAAGCCAGGACAGGACTCGGTTCCCAATCCGGGGGACACGATCCGCTAGGATGCGGACCTCGAGCACATAGCCGATTTGACAGCAAGGACTGAAGCGATCGAGCCAACGATCATCACCCCTTCCGGCATCGACCCCGAAGACTTGGATCAGGACGCCCTTAGAGCCGTACAGCGGCTACAGGAGCGCGGATTTGAGGCCTACCTGGTCGGTGGATGCATTAGGGATCTTCTCGCAGGGAGTCCCCCCAAGGACTTTGACATCGCCACCTCAGCGAGCCCGCAGAACGTGCGGCGTTGCTTCCCACGCAATTGCCGCATCATCGGCAGGCGCTTCAAGCTGGCCCACCTGCACTTCAACGGCAACCAGAAGATCCTCGAGGTCTCCACCTTTCGGCGCCAGCCCGAGACAGAGGATCCAGAGGATGGGGACTTGCTGATCACCCAGGACAACGAGTTCGGGACAGCTGAAGAGGATGCCCTGCGCCGCGACTTCACGGTCAACGCTCTCTTCCTCGATCCTATCCAGGATCGCATCATCGACTACGTCGATGGTCTCAGCGACATCCACGAAAAGACCATTCGCTGCATCGGCGACCCCTTGGTGCGTTTCCGGGAAGATCCCGTGCGCATCCTGCGCGCAGCGAAGTTCTGCGGACGCCTGGGTTTTCACGTCGAACCTGCAAGCCATGCAGCCATGCTCGAGGTAGCGCCGGATCTGACTCGCTCAGCAGCCCCCAGATTGCTGGAAGAGATACTCCGCCTGCTCCGTGGAGGGCATGCACTGGATTCGTTTCAACTCCTGCGTGATATCGGCGCGATCGGGGTGATCATGCCCATTATCGGCAAGTACCTTGCCGAGGCCGAGCCAGAAGAACGAGTCGTCTTCTGGCACATGCTTGAAGCCCTGGACTCGATTCATGGCAACTTGCGATGGGGCAAACCAGCCCCAGGAATCCCGGCCAACGGCCTTCTTCTGGGGGCCCTCTATGCGCGTCCGGTGCTGATGGAGGCCGCCCGCAGCGAAGGGCGATCCCCTACCTCAATTGCTGAAGAGTTGATCCAACCCTTTGCCGAAGAGCTCCGCCTGCCGCGGCGGGATACCGGTTGCGTCAAACGAATCTGTGGAGTGCAAGGACGCTTCACCACCAAAGGCAAGCGCCGCTTCAAAGTCTCCTCCTTCCTGCAAGATCCCTACTTCGCGGAAGCTCTGGACCTCTTTGAACTGAGCTGTGCAGCGACAGGCAAGAATCGGGCGGACCTCGAGTATTGGCGCGAGCTCGCCAAAGAGACCGGCACAGAGGGGCCCGAACCCGAAGAAGTCGCGGCCCCCAGCCAGAATGGGAGCCAGGGAAGCGGCCGGCGACGAGGCGGACGCGGACGCGCCAAGGACTCGGATAGATCCTCTGCCAGAGAGGAAGGGGGCTCCAGTCGACAACCTGGACGCAAAAGCAGCAGCAGGAAGGCAGCGGGCAGAAAGGAACCCAGCCGCAAACCCGCGCCGAGGAAGGACTCTGGCAAGAAGACCAGCAGCCGCAGAACTACCGCCAAGAAGACGCGCCAGACCAGCAGTCGCGCCAAAGAGAAGATCGAAACGATCGAACCGGAAGCTGTCGATCTCTCCGCCTTCGATGTGGAACTAGATCCCAAGCGCGTGCCGACCTTCGGTTCGATCGTGGAAGGCCACAGCAAGAAGAAGAAGGCTCGCAACGTGCCGAGCCCAGAATCTGATTCGTACAAACCCCCGCCCCCGCCCGGGAGCGATGGCGACTCCTCGCCGCCACCACCACCACCGGCGGGCAACGATACCTTCGGCGACTGGTAGATGGCTGACCGCAAGGTAACCACCGAGGCCCTGCGTGAGATGAAGCGCTCGGGTCGCAAGATCGTGGCTCTCACTGCCTACGATCACTTGCTGGCCCAGGTCCTGGACTCGGCGGGAGTAGACATCCTTCTGGTAGGCGATTCAGTGGCCACGGTCGTGCAAGGACTCGATACGACGGTCCCGGTAACCATGGAACAGATGGTCTACCACGCGGAGATGGTCAGCCGAGCCGCCAAGCGCGCCTTTGTAGTTGCCGACATGCCCTTCCTCTCATTCCAGGGGAGTGCCCAGGAAGCCTTGCACAACGCCGGGCGACTGATGAAGGAGTCCCGGGTCGAGGCCATCAAATTGGAGGGTGGCAAGCCGGTCCTTGACATCGTGCGCCGATTGACCGATGCGGGTATCCCGGTCATGGGCCACCTCGGGCTCACCCCCCAGAGCATCCACCAGTTTGGCACCTACAAGGTCCGTGGGCGCAAGGATGAGGATGCCCAGCAGATCCTCGAGGATGCGGTCGCCCTGGAAGCTGCCGGCGTCTTTGCCATGGTGCTGGAGAAGATCCCCGCTCCCTTGGCTGCGACGGTCACCCGCGAGGTTCAGGTGCCAACCATCGGCATCGGTGCGGGCTCGGAATGTGACGGCCAGGTTCTGGTCACTTACGACATGCTCGGACTGTTCTCGCGTTTCAAGCCACGCTTTGTGCGTCGCTACCTGGAGCTGGCCACCGAGATTGGCAAGTCGGTCGCCGATTACTGCCGAGATGTCCGATCGGGGGAATTTCCGAGTCAGGACGAGAGCTACTAGGATCGAAGAGCATGCGCTCGGTCAACTTGGAAAAGGGCAAGCTCGAGCTTCGACAGCATCAGGCTCGACCACAGCCTGGTTCCGGTGAGAGCCTGATCCGCGTCACGCAGGCTGGAGTTTGCGCCACGGACCTCGCCCTCGCCCGCGGCTACATGGCCTTCGCAGGAGTGCCTGGTCATGAATTCATCGGTTACGCAGAATCCGGGCCCTTCGCCGGCAAGCGGGTCGTGGGCGAGATCAACCTCGCCTGCGGCAGCTGCAGTACTTGCGCTCAGTCCCTGCCCGAGCATTGCCCGAATCGTCGCGTGTTGGGAATCGCCGGTCAGCCCGGCGCCTTCGCCGACTATCTGCTCCTCCCGAATGAGAACCTGCACCCGGTTCCGGACTCGGTTAGCGACGACGCGGCTGTCTTCACCGAGCCCTTGGCGGCTGCCTATGAGATCCCCAAGCTGATCCACTTCAGACCCGGCAGCCGGGCCCTGGTGGCAGGGGACGGCAAGCTCGGACTCCTCTGTGCCCAGGTCCTGAACGAGGCCGGTCTCGAGATCACCGTCGCCGGTCGCCACCCTGAGCGCGCTCGTCTGCTACCGGCCGCAATCCGCCACAGCTTTGGCCTTCTGGAGGCCGATTCTCCCGTTCTGCAGCCGCAGTTCGAACTCGCGGTCGAAGCCAGCGGCCGACCCGAAGTTCTCGCGCGGCTCATCCCCGGCATGCTGCCCCGTAGCCGTATCGTCATGAAGACCACCATGGAACGCAGCCACGAGATCGATCTCGCGCCATTGGTGATCAATGAGATCAGTCTCGAGGGTTCCCGCTGTGGGCCCTTCGAAGTGGCCCTAGCTGCTCTTGCAGAAGGAAGGATTCAGGTTGAGGGGATGATCGAAGCTCGCTATCCCCTGGCAGAGGCGGAGCGCGCATTCGCCCATGCAGCACGACCCGGAAGTCTCAAGATCCTCCTGCAGATGCAGGACTAGTCAGCCGACTCGCCGCCAGCTGCCTTCTCTTCCTCAGCCTTCCGATCGATGGGCTTCACAGGCTGGGGCACACGCCTCGCCAGCAACCATCCCTTGCCCATCTTCTTGCGCTTGTAGCGCCCTCGGGTGCATCCAGCTGCCTTCCTTCGCGACTTTGACATAGGTCTTGTCTTCCTGACTCTGCCCTAGGGCCTCAAAGGTTCTTGATGGATTGCTTGACCACCAGAAAAGCCTGGCGGTGCCCGGGAACCGCGCCACGGACGTAGAGGAGATTGCGCTCCTCATCGACCTTGACGACTTCGAGATTCTGAACCGTCACTCGATCTACACCTTGGTGACCAGGCATCTTCTTGCCCTTTGGAACACCCTTCGCTGTCGAGTATTGACGACCGATGCCACCGAGGCGGCGATGGCTCTTGCTGTTGCCGTGGCTGGTAGCCTGGCGGGCGAAGCCGTAGCGCTTGATCGTGCCGGTGAAGCCATGCCCCTTGCTGGTGCCAGTAATATCGACTCGCTTGATGTCCTTGAGAACGGCGACACCGATCTCATCACCGCGCTTCAATTCGGGCATGCTCGTATAGCGCAGCTCACGCACGAATGCCTTGGGCTTGGAGCCGGAGAGCTTCGCATGCCCGGATTCGGGCTTGTTGGCCGAATTCTCGCGCTGGTCTTCGAAGCCGAGTTGCACCGCGTAATAACCATCACTCCGCCGGGGGCGATCGGTGGAACCACGCTTCTTGCCAAAGTTGCGCTTGGCAACGCGCTCTTCCTCGGGCAACTCGGAGGTCTGCTCTGCCTTGACCTGCAAGACCTTACATGGGCCGGCCTGCAGCACCGTCACGGGCACCCAGGTGCCGTCTGGCTGGAACAGCTGGGTCATTCCCAGCTTCTTTCCAAGGATTCCAATGGTCATGAGGGCCTTTCTCGGCGGGCTTGGTGGCTGCAAAGGGCGCAGATTTGTAGGCCCTGCCAGGAGAAAGTGCAAGAGGATTCGCCCTCACGCATAGAGGCGTGCCACCATCGCCAGAAGCGCCAGCAAGAGCAGTGGCACCGCCAGGGAACGCGGCTCGCTGCCAAAGGGCGGCAAGGGCCGACCCTCAGCCTTCGGCTCCTGCATAGCTAGATTGGATTCTGTACGGGAGAGCAGATTCTCCTTATGCATCTGTGGCTGCGCCAATCGACCATAGGAACTAGCGAAGGCTCTGCGGAGGAGCTGCGGGAAGGCCGGCAAGAGGGCGAGATTCGACTCGGCTAGCTGGAAGGCGAAGTGCAGGGAGCGCTCCTCACCGTCTCCTGCGAGCACCACCAGAGGCGCATCCTCCGCCCAGAGCAGGGGAAGGCCCGGAGGTAGGTGGGCAGCTGGCAGAGCCCTTTCTATCTGTATGTCCGAGAAGTCTAGCCCCATGGTGATCGCATGGTCCCGGCGCCAATCGAGAAGTTGAACTTGCTCTCGCCAGGCAGGACTCGGCTGCGGGCGTTCGCCGAAGCCGGTGCCAAAGCTGATGCCTCGCCCCCAAAGCTCTGGCAACCACCCGCCCTCCACCAGGAGGAAACCAGCTGACTTTGCTTCCCCATCCAGAACACGCCCGCCAGCCTCTTCAGCTAGGGTTTCCGCCGCCATGCGGAGCCAGGGGCTGTCTTCCCCCTCGCTGAGAAGGGCGACATCCGGCGCTGGCGGAGCGGGGATCGTGATGCGCAGAAGATCGTCCGCCGGCATAGCATCCTGGCCCTCGATACGGATCTCGAGCAGGCCACCGGGCCCGCGTTTGAATTCGAACTCCGCCTCGACAATCCCATCTTCCAGAGCGATTGGAAGCCGTCCCTGACCAGTTGGAGCGCTATATGCAACCTGTAGGGTCTGGCGCGAATCCGCAAACCTGGCTAGCTCGAGGCGAAGCTTCAGCTCCGGCAGAGGCCAGGTGTCGATCAGCTCGCAGGCGACAAATCCACAGTTCGGAAGCGAACTGCCAAAGAGGCTGAGAGCGCCCACCGAGGGGATCATCTCCGGATCGCGCCCGTCGGTGAGGGTCCAGACTCCCTGCTCGAGCCCATTCAGAGACTGGGCAAGGGTGGCCAGAGCTATGGATGGCGTACCCAGGACTCGACCTGAAAGGCCCGCCAGGATCTCCGCCGCAGTCCCACGGAGAGGGGCGTCGCCGCTGCTGCTGGCCAATTGAATATCCACCCCTGCGGGGAGGCTACTGAGCCCCTCCTCGAGGGCTGCCAGGGCCTTCTCATAGGCACTGCTGCCATCCGGGCCCTGAACCGCTGACATGCTCGCAGAGCTATCCAGGAGGACTAGGAGACGGCGTGGGCCCGGATCCCCGGGGAGACTGGGCTCGGCTGCAGCCAAGATGACTGCACTCGCGGCGAGAACCAGCAACCAGAATCGCAGGCGCCGAAAACGCAGCGAACGCCTGCCGAGGCGATCCAGGGCCCGCCGCCACTGCCGCATGTGCGCCGTGAGGACCGTGCTCCGAGCCCTGGGCGGAAGGGAGAGGAGGTAGAGAATAGGCAATGCGAGAAGCAGCCAGAGAAGCTCTGGTCTCGCTAGATCCGGTAAATCCATGGGCCGGGAAACCAGGAGCTGAGGCGATGATCCCCTGCCTCGGGGATGGTAAAGCGACGCAGGGGAACGCCCAGCTCACGGCACATGCTCTGTTGCTGCTGCGTAAGAATCCGCAGCTCTGCCTCCATGGCGGAGCGCAGGGCCTGATCAACGAGTACGGTTTCAATGTCACCGCTTTCCGGATCCTCGATGCGAAGGAATCCGCTGAGGGGAGGCAGTTGATCATCAGGGGTGCTGGGCAGAATCGCCGTACAGCGACGATCGTGGGAGCGGAGCAAACGCAGAGCGCGCTGATAATCCTCAGGCACAGCGAAGTCGGAGAGCCAGCAGAGACTGCCCTGCCAACCCCGGGCGAGAAGCGGACGAACCATTTCCATGGGCTCACAGCTGTGCACGCTCAGATTCTCGAGATCACGCAGCATGCGCGTGAGTTCGCCCGCACCCTGATACCAATACACTTCCTCGGGACTGCAGACGAGGCGGAGCCCGTCGAGGCGCGCGAGAGCCAGGGCACCGAGCACCGCGGCGAACTGCCGGCCACCGATGGCCCGGGAGGGCGTGCCGGCCAGCATACTGGCGCTGGTGTCCGCGAGGATGGTCATCGTCTGTCGCTGATCCTCCTCCAGCACTTTGATGTGAACTTCGCCGCTGCGGGCATAGGCATTCCAGTCGACGAGGCGCAAGTCCTCGCCGGCGCTGTAGGCACGATGTCCAATGAAGGAACCCGAGGAAGCCTGCACCCGTAGACGCGCCCGCCCCTCCTCCGCACGACGGCCCCGGAAGCGTCGCATCTGACGCATCATGATGGCGAGCATGTCCATGAAGCCCTGCGGGAAGAGCTCGCTCACCGCCCACCTCTCATCAGAGCCTCGAAGTAGCGACGAACGAAGGGGCGCTCCGACTCAGGGACATGTCGACTCCGCAAAGCGCGCTCCAATGCCCGCTCGAAATCCTTCTCGTCCACTTCGTCCATGGGACCGCCTCGGGATTTGTTGCGCTCCTTCCGAGCAGTTGCCCCAGTACCACCCTCATCGATGCTGGCCACCGGCGCCTTGCTCAATCGAGATTCCCCTTCACCAACAAAACTGGGCAACAGAAAGGACTCGTCTTTGCTGCCATCTTCAGCCAGTGACTTGGGAGGGAGACTTGGGGGATCCGCGTCCCCTTGATCCTCGATGGGATCTTCTGCCGGTTCTGGTGGCTGCTCAGAAGGCGTCTCTGGGCCTTCCTGCGGCTCGTTTTCACCCTCACCTTCACTGCCAGCTCCAGTCTCCGCTTCGCCATCCCCAGCAGAGCTGCCTCCACCACTCTGGTTGTTGAGAGCCAGCCTGCCCTCGGGAAGTGGCGGCAGAACCGGCGCGAAAAGTCGCAGTAGGAAGAGGAGGATCAGCAGGGGCATGAGATAGCGCAAGCGGCCCAGAGGTGCGCGACTGATCTTCTTGGTCAAGTCTCGGGGGAGGGCGACGAGGCGATCCTCGAGTTGCCTGGATAGCCAGGTGAACATTATCGACTCGCGCTGATTCTCCCTGGCACCGCGCCAAGTCACCAGTTCGTCCTTCAGGCCAAACTGAAGATCAGCGGCGGGAATCTGTACCTGCCGGGTGAGGCAGCTCACTATGCAAGCCAGCAACCACAGCAGCGCAAGGCAGATTGCTGGGAGGAGTGCCGCAGGCCAGAGGAGCTCGACAAGAAGTAGACCTGCGAGCAGCACCAAGCCATGGTTACGCAGGATTCCCAAAGCCCTGCCGATTCGCTGCTGACGAGCGAGTCGCCTGAGGAAGCGATCGATCCCAAGAGCTGTTGCCACTCACTCATCCTAGCAGCTGCGTCCGCCTGTAGCGCATGACTACGGGTGTACAAAAAAAGGGCTGAAAGCCCAAAGATGCGGACTTCCAGCCCTTCAGAAGGAGGAGATTGTAGAACTCTTCGACCCCTTCATCCGGGCTCTTGATCCCGTGAATGGCGGAATTCACTGCAGTCTGCGGGTCGCGGCCATGCCATGGGCCGGACCCTTTTGAGAATTCCTGCGAGGCGAACGATGCCCTGCCTCAGCTAGGACTCTAGTTGCCGTTCCCGGACTTCTTCTTGGTGCCTGGCTTCTCGGCGCCAGTCTTCTTCACTGGACTAGCCTTCGCCGGGTCCGTCTTCGCGGGATCGGACTTGCCTTCCCCACTCTTCGGCAACTCTGCCTTGGGCAGATCTGTCTTGCCCTCTTCGACATTGGCCGGCTTGGCAGGAATGCCCTCACCCGCTGCTGACTCGGCGGCAGGGGGCTTGGCAGCATCCCCCTCCTTGGCCGCCTCTGGATTCTCCTTCTGCTCGACTTCCTCCGGGGTCTTCCCCTGCTTCACAGCAGACTCCGCCGGCGGATCGAAGAACTTCGTCGGCGCCGCCTCGAAGCCGTGCATCTGGTAATCACCAACCCCGAGCACATAGGTCGGAATGGTGCTGGTGAGCATGTAGAAGAAGTTTTGATTGGGGAGCTTCTTGCCCACACGCATGCGCTTCAGCTCGCCGTTTGCCAGCTTCACGCTGAGATCGATGAGCGGCTCATCGAAGCCGAGGGCCTTCATGTCCTCTTCCACGGCAACGCTCTGACCGAGCGGCCGAATGAACTGCGGAGCGTCGAGCAACTGCAGGCTCTGGAGCAACGCATTGACTTCCGCTTGACGGACAGCACCCTGGTTCTCCGGGCCCTCAACCATGCCCCAATCGATTTCGTCCGCGCGCGCCTTGGCGAATTTAACCGCGCCCTTGTTGTTCTTGAGTGCGAGTTCGACCGCCTGATCAGTCGGAAAGCGATAGAAGATGTTGCGGTCGACCCACTGTTGCTTGTCTGTGGACACCTGCCAGAACTCAGCTTCATAGAGGATGACATCGGAGCGATCTGGCCGGCGGACGAAATATCCCCGCACCAGACCCTTCTGCTCCCTGCGATCCAATTTGGTATCTCTGCCCAGGAAGATCTGGGCCAAGGGCTTGCCCACTTTGTCCAGGCAAACGATTGCCGTGAGCTTCGGATTGCCGTCTTCGAGCCCGTACTTCTTGAGATCCTCCTGGCGAACATCCTCAGCAACGAGGCTGTTTTCATCCATGCGGATGGCCTCGATGTGCTGCAGGACATAGTCCCGGACGCGGTCCTGACGGACACGGACGCCACGCATCTCCGGGTCATTCCCGCCGAAGACCCAGTGCTCCTGCCCGGACGGGCGGGTCATTACCAGAGCGTTGGTAGCCAGACCGCCATCATCTTCCCTGATGACCATTCCCTTTTCGTCCAGACGTGGCTGCTGGACCTGAATGGTGACGACATTATCCGGGTCGAAGCCATCAAATAGCCGCGGCACCTCCTGATAGTCTTCGAAGATGATCTGGTTGTCGATGATGGTGAGAGTCGTAGGCACGGCCAAGACCACTGCCAGGATGAGTAGAAAGAGGTTCGCGCGCATGACCTAGGCCCCCACTCCAGTAAGAAACTCACGCTTGGCGGTTCGCCGTCGCATGAAGACAACCATGCCCCAGATCAGCAAGACGGTCGGGGCAAATACCTGCACCATGCTGCGCAACAGGAAACCCTTGTCACGCACTTGTTCACTGTGTTCCTGAATGGTGCCGCCCTGCATGGGGTCGTACTCGAGAAGCTCGAGCGTGCGAATCTTGCCTACCTTACTGCGGAGCTGGAACAGGTCCTGATCTCCCGCAAGCCAATCGAGAAGGTTGGCGAAGAAGATCGGCGCGGTGCGCACCGAGGTTGGACCACCGATGTTCATGTAGAGCCGTCCGACCAGATCGTCGCGAATGAAGTCCGTATCACCGATGACAACCACTTGGGTTCCCGCTGGGGACTCGAGAATCATATCCGGCTCGTCCGCGTAGGCATCGTCACCCTGGGCTGCTTGGACAGGCGCCGGCGGACCCTGCTGGCCCTCGGCCACCTCCGCCCCAGCAGCCTTTGGATCGACGGGGACAGTAGTATCCTGTTGTGACTTGTCTTCACGGATCAGCCGGGATTCCTCTTCCTCACCGCGGTACTCGCCCTCGGGAAGCGGCATCGGCTTACCAGCAAAGAATGAGCGGAGGCCGCCCTGCACCTCGGCCATCAAGCCGATTTGCTGGCGCGGCTCACTGCCGAGCATGTTCTTCCACTTGGTCGCAAAGGAGTTGATGGCTCCTTGGATGAAACGGACATCGGTTTGATTCGTTGCTGGATGCATCTTGAAGGGCGGCTCCCACTCCATGGCCCAGGGCGAAGTGCGTAAGAGCACTTTGCCTTCGACACCCTTCGGCATGGGGTCCGCCAATTCGACTCTGCATGGCCAAAAGAACTCGGGAGCACCCAAGGACTTTGAGACTTCCGGGTCGACACCAGGCTCGAAGAGCCGGCTGTAGCGATCCGCAAGCTGAGGATCGACCCTGCCATCCGGTTGGCGTGCCGCGAGCTGCGCCTGCTGGGCCCAATCTGCATCTACAGGGTGAAACCAGAATGGATAGGACTCCAGCGGAAGGCCTTGTAAGCGCTGACCAACCGGGATGGTGATGATCATCGGGACCTTCGCATCAGGTGCCGCATCCATCACGATATTCGTACCGACTTTGACTCCGTAGCTGAGGAGTTGATCGACGAACTTGTCTCTTGACGCGTCATCGTCAAACTTCATCTTCCGCTGGTACATCAGCTTCTGCTGTCCCAGGGAGTAATCGTCAGTATCGGCAAAGACGACTAACTTGCCACCACGCATTAGGTACTGGTCGATCACATACTTCTGACGATCGCTCAGCAGCTTTGGGCGGATCAGTAGCAGGGCGGCAAGGTTGTCTGGAATGTGCTCCCCAACGTTGATGGAGACCTTGACGAACTCATAGTGATCGCTCACCTGCGGCCATTCCTGGAGCACCTCGTAGCCGCGCTCCACTTCCAGATCCGCCTGGTTCAACATTCCCACCTGATCTGCCGGCGGGCTCGGATAGGCGATCACCCCGATCCGCGGCTTCACGGTCACAGTCAAAGACTTGATGACCGGTGTGAGCAGGCGTTCATAGCCACTGGTACTGCTGGCGGCGCGAAAATCGATTCTGGGAATGACCTTCTGGCGGTTCCCTCCATAGCGCAGACGGAAACCCTGCCAGAGCTCCTGTAGCGAGACTCCGCCCATCTCGTCATTGCGAGTCTGGTCCGGCTCGATACCGATACGAGTTGCGCGTTCGCGAAGGGCAGCGTCAGTCTTGGGATCGAAGTACTGCAGGATGATCTTGCCGCCCGAACTCTGCACGTATTCGTCCAGCAAGTTGCGCAGCATCTCCCGAGGCTCGCGGAAGCTCGTCGGCAGCTCAGCATCCGGGCTGAAGTAGGCCTCGATCAGGAGCCTCTCCTCGAGGCCCTCGAGCACCCGCTGAGTCGACTCAGTCAGAGAGTAGAGACCGTCCTCCGTCAAGTCGGCGCGCACTCGGTACTTGCCCGACAAGTAGACTACCTCACCGAGGATGATGAGCACGAGGCAGACCTGAAGAGCCATCGAAAGGGCTGAACCAGACAGGTATGGACGAGAAGACGTGTTCTTGCTTGCTAGATCCATGGTCTCAACCCTTGACCCGACGAGCCTTGAGAACGAGAGAATTGGCGTAGAGGAAGAAGCCACAGAAACTCATGTAGTAGATGAGATCCCGGCTATCGAAGACCCCGCGGGCGATGCTGAGGAAGTACTTATAGGGACTGATGGCACCGAGAATACTGACCACAAACTCGGGTATCTTGTCCGATTGGGACAAGACCATGAGGAAGGCTGGCATGCCCAGGGCATAGAGGGCGATCAAACTCGTCAGCGACAACAGCATCGCGATGATCTGATCTCTGGTCATGCTCGACCAGAACATGCCAACCGAAAGGTAAGCGCTGGCCATCAGCAAGCTGCCAACGTAGGCAGCTAGCACCGGTCCCCAGTCCACGTCACCATAGACGGACATGGTGATCGGCAGGATTACCGTGAGGGACATGAGCAGAGTCAGGAAGCTCAGGGCAGCCAAGAACTTGCCCATGACCAGCTGCTCGATTCGCACGGGGAAGGTCATCAGCAACTCGAGAGTGCCTAGTTTGCGCTCCTCAGCCCACAGACGCATGGTCAATGCTGGTAGGACGAAGAGAAAGACCTGGGGGAGCATGGCAAAAAACAGGTAGGGCGCGGCGATTCCTCCCTGCTCGATGCCCACTGAGGCCATCCACATTTGGCCACCCAGAAAGAGCACGCCGAAGACGTACGCAATCGGTGAGATGAAATAGCTATGCAGCTCACGCCGCATGATCACCATGGTCTCATGCATGACGGGCCTCCAGGCGGTCTGACTCGGTCAACTTACAAAACACATCCTCGAGGGAGGCCTGCTCCTTGATCAACTCATGGAGTTCCCAGCCGTTTTTCACAACCAACTGGGCGATGGCATCGCCAATGAAGCTGTCGTCCTTCTTCTTGCTCCCCAGTCCAAATCCAAAGAGGGTCGTTTCACCATCCTTGCTCAAAACCTTGATTGGATGCCCAGGAAGCAATTCGGAAAGCTGCGCGGTCACCTTGTCGGCAGGCCCCTTGATCCGCGCCTTCAAGCCCCGCGTTTCCACCGTGCTGACCAGATTCTCTTGACTATCGTCAGCGACAATCTGGCCGAGATTGACAATGATCACACGCGTGCTGACGGCTTCTACCTCTTGGAGATAGTGGGTAGACAGAATCACCGTATGCTCTTCGCTGAGACGTCGAATCAGCTCGCGAACCTCGATGATCTGGTTGGGGTCGAGGCCCGAAGTAGGCTCGTCGAAGACCAGGAGTTCAGGCTCATGGATCATGGCCTGGGCCAACCCAACGCGCTGCTTGTAGCCCTTGGACAGCTCGATGACGGTCTTGCCGACCACTCGCTGCAGGCCACAGAGCTCGACAACCCTGGAAAGCGCGGTCTTAAGGCGAGACTTTTCAACGCCTCTGATTCTGGCCACAAAGCGCAGATACTCGTCGACGCGCATCTCCGTGTAGAGAGGTGTGGACTCCGGCAGGTAGCCGATGCGTCGACGCACCTCGAGGGAGTCCTTGACCACATCCATCCCGTCCACCGAGGCTCCGCCGCCCGTTGGCAGCAGATACCCGGCAAGGATCTTCATGGTCGTTGACTTGCCGGCACCATTTGGTCCGAGAAAGCCGATGACTTCGCCATCCGCCACTTCGAAGGAGATTCCCTTCAAGGCTTGCGTCTGGCCGTATGACTTGGAGAGGTTCTCAACCTTGATCATCGCGGCAGGGAAAATAGGAGCAACCCGATATTGGGGTCACTCGATTGCTAGGGACTCAGTCCTCAACCCGGAACGAGTTCAAGAACTCTACATTGCTGTCGGTTTTCTCGAGGCGATCAATCAACAGGGGCATTGCATCGATCGCCGCCATTCGCGCTAGCACCCTTCGCAAGGTGTAGACGTGCGACACGATGGCCTCGGTAAGAAGCAACTCTTCTTTGCGAGTCCCAGAAAGCTCGATGTCGATGGCAGGGAAAATCCTACGTTCGGCGAGCTGCCTGTTCAGAACCAGCTCCATGTTGCCGGTGCCTTTGAACTCTTCAAAGATGACCTGGTCCATACGCGAACCCGTGTCAACGAGTGTCGTGGCGAGAATGGTCAGCGAGCCACCCTCCTCGCAGTTACGTGCAGCTCCGAAGAACTTCTTCGGCGGTTCAATGACCTTCGAGCCGATACCGCCCGACATGGTGGCTCCACCGCCACGCCCCATATCAGAGTTGTAGGCACGCACTAGTCGGGTGATGGAGTCCAAGAGAATCACGACATCCGTGCCCACTTCAACGAGACGCTGAGCTCGTTTGAGGGCCATTTCGGCGACTCTGATGTGGTGCTTCGGACCCTCGTCCAGGGTTGAAACGAGCACCTCACGGTTGCTTCCTTCAACACTTCGACGCCATCCGGTGGCTTCTTCCGGGCGCTCGTCGATAAGCAACACGATCATGTGCAGGTCGGGGTAGCGACTCGCAATGGCATTGCAGATCTTCTGCATCAGCACTGTCTTGCCTGAGCGCGGCGGAGCCACGATCAAACCACGCTGACCCTTGCCAATCGGACAAAGCAGGTCGACCACGCGCAGACTGACGTCGCCGTCTCCAGGTTCGAGAACTAGCATCGGTTCCGGGTCCACGACGGTCAGCTCCTTGAAGAGCCGCCGTTCCTTGGAATCCTCAGGATCCAAGCCATCGATTTCCTCGACTTCACAGAGTGTCAACCGCTTTGCGCCCTTTACAGGGATCCCGGCCTCGCCGGCAACTTCGCTGCCCTCGAGCAACTTGTTCTGCCGAATCAATGCGCCAGGCACAAAGATATCGTCATGGCCGTTCTCGTCCGGAAGGTACATGTGCCGTGCACTGCGCAGCCAACCACTGCCATCTTTGTGAACCTCGAGAACCCCCGTAACTGTTTCGGTATCCCCTTCGATCTCAGGGATGGCGTCCGAATTGCGGCCACCGCCACCACCGCCGCCGCCACCGCCACCGCCGCCACCGCGACGCCGACGTCTCTTGCGCCAACGCTTCTGGCCACCGCCGTTCTGACCTCCGCTGTTACTCACAGCAGTTCGGCCCGAAGAGTCGCCTGATGCTCTCTCGTTGTTGCCCATATGCATCCCAGTCGCTTTGCGTGCAGGTAATCGTGCATCACTGTTGCTCGGTGGCCTCCTCGGCCACGCCGGGACCGCCAGTGCAGCCGAGAGCGATCGAGCGCCCTCGCATTTTCTTTCGCGGTCCTGTCAGGTTCATCGCTGGCCTCCCCCACAGCCCGTCAAGCGACCGTGGAATTCGGAGACCCAGGGGCGCCAAGGAGTTGGCGCCAAAATTGGAATTCGAAGTGGAACTTCGGGTGGCCTGAGATCAGGCTCCCCAGCCGATACGGGGACACGTCGGTCGATCGTGACGACGCGAGGGCATGACCCCAGGTATTGCCGCCCCGAAGAGGAGAGTGTCCAAGAAGCATGACTGCTGGGCCCGGTCTTGCGAGAGGCCTGCGACTTCTTGGGACGATCAACCCCACTCAGGGATCGAGCCAAAGGCTCGTCGAGATCAAGGTTAGCAGCGACTGTCCAGCTACTAACGACTGCTGGGAGGCTAGCCTAGGAATCGTCCATCGGCAAGTCAGGGAACGTCTTTTTGACCGAAATCCAAACAGCGCTCTTTTCGGGGAAAACACCGGGCTGACCATGGTTCCGCAGCCTCCTTCGCTTGTTTCTTCTCATGGTCCACGCTAATTCGTTGGTCAGCAAGCTTCCCGAAGGGCAGCTCGACTCAATCGAGGGCACCTATTGACCCGAAGATTGAATGGCTCCACCAGGCTCCCAAGATCACTAACTGTAAATATGGACGATTCAAAGCTCCACAATCTCCCCCGCCTCTCTGACGACGACGCCGATGATTCACGCGGCATGGACGCAGCATTCCTCGAGAAGAGGCTGATTGAGAGTCGCACGCTGATGATCGCGGGCCCAATTACGGATCGACTCGCAAAAGACTGCACGAGCAGATTGATGGTGATGGAGAGCATGGACCCTGAGCGGCCCATCGACGTCCTCATCAATTCACCAGGAGGTAGCGCCGATTCAGGCTTCGCGATCTATGACATGCTGCGATTTGTGAGCCCTCCGGTGCGCACGATTGTCAACGGCCTCTGTGCTTCGGCTGGCATACTCATTCACCTCGCTGCGGACAAAGGACAGCGCTTCGCCCTTCCTGAGAGCCGTTTCATGATCCATCAGCCCTCAACAGCAGGTCAAGGAACCGCGTCCGATCTGGACATCACGGCGCGGGAAGTGATCAAGCTGCGAGAGCGGTACAACCGGATCATCAGCGACGCCACGGGCCAGGCCATGGAAAAGGTGCTCGAAGACTCCAGGCGTGACTTCTGGCTGAACAGCCAAGAAGCCCTCGACTACAATCTCATCGACAAAATCGTCACGGAGCATCGCGAGCTGCGCTAGCCCGCGCTCCGAGCGAACCTCTAGGGCTTACGACCGTTATCATGGAGACCGCAATGCGAAGGGTCTCCATCGGAATCTTGCTTGGCCTCCTCTTCCTGCTCGCAGCTCATGCGCAGAGCTCGGCAGCGGTCTCTGGGCTCGTACGGGGCCCGGAAGGCAAGGCACTCCCCGCTGCCCGGATCACCCTCTATCCTGAGACCGCCTCTGAGCTCTCCTGGCTAGCAGAGCTTCTCCCCCCACCTTTGCCGAGGAGCAGCCACAGCGAGGCCAGTGGCCGCTTCAGAATCGAGAGCCCTAGTGGGAGAGGCAGCCTCTGGATCGAGCATGAGAACGGCTTGGGCGGGATCTCATACGGCATCGACCCCGGAGTTCCAGGCGTTCTCAAGACTGCACCGATGGCTGAGATCAGCCTGGTTTCCAAAGCAACCTTCAGGGTCGAAATCCGCGGCATCAAAGTTGACGGGACGAGCGTCTATCTCGGCCGCAGAGAGGGCAGAGAGCTGCGGATGCCGGCAGGAGACTTCATTCTGCTCCTTCACCTCGCAGAACAGAGCTTCGAGATTCCTATCAAACTACGCTCCGGAGAACGCCGGCAAATCCCGGTCCCGGATGCGCGCACGAGCCGACTCCTGAACTGGGATCCATCGAAGAGAGATGTATTCCTCATTGGCTGGCCCCATCCCATCCGCCCTGGCACAAACGCAGGAACCCTGCCAGTAGCCTGGGGCATCGGGAGACTACGAATCTCGATCATCCTGAATGACAGGGAGCCGAGGAACCGCCTGCTCTCAGAGCACTGGTACAGGCCGCAATCGACCCTGCCGATGTCACTGCCATGGACTCGGAGTATCCATGTTCAGGCAGAGAGCAGGCAGGGCCAGAGCCTCGCTGGAGTCACGGTCTGTGGCATCGCAGTCAGCAATGCGGGGATCACAGTGCATTCTCTTGGCTACACCGACGAGGCTGGGCAGCTTGAGACCGTTCGCCGGCTATCACCGCAATCGACTCACCTAGTGGGCCTGATCGAGGGCCACGCAGCAACGGTCCAGCCCATTGACGACGGGGTATCCGAATATCGACTCACGCTGGGTGAGCCACGGAAACTCCGCATGCGGATTCTGGATCCGAGCGGCAAGCCTCTGGCTGGGGCTAGAGTCGAAGTGTTAAGCAAACCCACTGCCATACTCAAACGCAGCACCTACAGCAATGGGCGCGGAGAGGTCGCGTTCCAGGGCCTGAGCGCAAGGGGCTGCCAGGTACGGATCGATCATCAACGATTCCAACCGATGCAGTTTCAAGTGCCACTCGATGAACTCATCCCCAGTCCCGGGAGTGACCACCCCTACCGCAGCGTTCAACTAGCCAGGGGTGCGGGACTGTCCGGCCGGGTCGTCAACCGGCAAGGTCAAGGCTTGCCTGCGGTACGAGTCCAGCTGCGGGCAGAAGAGGGGCTCGAGAGGCCCTTGGAGCGAAGCGTACAATCGAGCGAAGATGGCTCCTTCAGCTTTGAGGGACTTCCTGAGGAGGTCAGATACACGCTGTTCGCCCAAGCTCAGATCGAGGGGATCACGTGGTCCGGCAGAGAGAGCAATCTCGAGACCGAGGATCACATCGAGATCGTCCTCAGCTCCGAGGATCCACCCCTGCCGAGCAAGAAGTGATGGTGTCGCTCAATAGAGCAGCGTCGCCAAACGCCTTCGGAAGCTCGAGACGAGTTCCTCACCACCCTCCATCTGATCCAAGAGAGCGAAGCTGAGGAGAATCGCCTTACGGGCTAGCTCCTCCGCATGCGCCTTGTCCTGGGAGAGTGAGTCCAAGAAGGACTCCACAGCATCCCCTGCTCGACCCTGACGGAGGTGCTGAGCCCCCTCCACGAGAGACTTGGCGGCAGGGGTGGCAGATTCGCTGGCTTCAAGCTGAAAGACCGGCAGGCCTGCACGTAGCCGATCAGCGTCCCCCGACTGCTCTGCATCAGCGTCGATCTTGGACAGATGTTCAGCAGCGGCTTTCGGGTCCCCCTTGGACAAGGCTGCCAGAGCAGCCGCATACTGCGCCTCGGGACTCTCAGGATCAGGCGCTGGGGCCTGGATTTCGGCAGGCTGGATCCCAGCTTTCGCCAGGAAGTCCTTGAGCTCCTTCTCACCGACTGCCCCAGTAAATGCATCTACTGGTTGGCCTTGCGCGATGAGAACACCGAAGGGGAGGGAACGTACTTGAAAGGCCTGAGCCAGCTGAACCTCGGCTTCCGAATCAATCTTGCCGACGACAAAGCTGCCGCCGTACTCGTCTGCAACTTTCTCCAGAATTGGCGAGAGGGTCTTACAGGGACCACACCATTCGGCCCAGAAATCGAGCAAGACCGGAGTCTCGAGAGACTTGCTGACCACGGCGGCTTCGAAATCTGCTGTGGTTACGTCAAAGACAAATTCGGAGGGCATGGTGCAAGCATGTCTTCACTGGTCGTCCGGAGTCAACCATGAGGGTTCAGGATCCTGGAGGCCTAGCGTTCCCTTTCCGAAACGAATCGACCGTCAAGTGCCCGGAAAAGGCAATCCCGGCCTTTGGCACGGAACTTTCTATGGAGGGGCGGCCGCGGTCCGAGCCTTCTAGCATTCCAGGGATGGAATTGTGCGTGAGAGGCAACCGGATGGCTCGGACCCGGCCGGTATTCCTCGCAACTAGTGCGTCGCACTCTCCTGCAAGACGAAGCCGACGACTTCGATACTCAGGACGCCAAGCAGGCTGGCGAGAACAAAACTCATCAGCATCACGGTCGCCCCATAGGCTCCGGCACGGTAGAGCAGGTGGACCAGGAGATACCAGAGCACCAGGTCCAAGGCCACGACACCGAGGAGGAAGGGCAGCTCGGGAGGCGTGAAACTCAATTCAATCGCCAGGATGACAAAGAGAATGGCCGCCAGAGTGCCGCTGCGGCTTAGGTTTCGACCTTCGAGATTGGCCATCCGGGTGCACAGTTGAATCAGGAACACCAGGAGAATGAAGATCGAAGCCCCCAGGCTGATCCGATTCCCGCTGGTTTGCGGCACGATCCAAAGGAAGCGGTCAACGAGTTTCGCGACACGCGCATCCGCACCCGCCGGCTCGCTTGCAGCACGAAAGGGCGGCGCCGGCCGGGTCTCCACTCCCGGAGCCGCCGGTGCTGCTGCCTCAGGCAGGGATCCTGGATCTGGACCCTTGTCCGTAGCTGATGCCCTGTTGGCTCTGCCGATTTCCTCGAGCAACCACCCAGGTTGACCAACTTCAGGATCTCCACCCTTGGGAGTGGCCCCTCCGGCAGCCGGCTGCGTAGGCTTGACCGGTCGAAGCTCCTCGATCTTGGCAATCTTGGCGGTATCAACCTTGAGCTCCCCCTCTTCGAGCTCCAGGAGGACCCGCTCCTCGGATACGTCCTTGAGAAGAGCTTCGAAGACCTTTCCGGACTTCATTTCCACGCGCACTCTGCGCTGCTGCGAGGGCAGACTCGCAGTGAGCAACAAGATCAACAGAACCCCAAAGAGTGCGCGCATAATCCCCAGCCTAAGTTCGGCAGGATTGGCCAGTGCTCTTGATCCTTTCGCGGGGCTCCCTAGCCCTGCATGCGATGCCAATTCTGTCTGCGCAGGTCTTCTGGGGTCGCATTCTTGAGCAACCACCGCAGCTGGCCATCGCAAAGCGCCTTCTCACCGAGGGCATAGTGGAGGACCGCAGAGATATTGCGGGCTTCGAGATAGCTCGGATAGATCTGCAAGGCGGCCTCGAGTCTGCCCAATCCGTCGCGTAAATCTTCTTCGCTCGCTCCAGGACGAGAGACCATGGCCTCAACGATCGCTACCTCGAGCTCAGGCAGGGGGGTCTCGAATTCGCCCTCCAAGCCCTGGAGAGTTTCGAGGGCACCAGAGGCAGCGCCTGTGGTTTCGGCTACGCGGATCCTGGCCAGAAGGCTGCGATCGTCGGTCGCATCTCCATCGGCCAATGCCTTGAGGTCATCACCCCCCGCGAAGCCTATGCGTTCGGAAAGATGGACTGCGAAACTGTAGCTGAGGGCGGTCACTGTCCGCGCTTCACGCGAGCTACTGCCGCTGCTGATGAGTGCGTCTCGCAGCTCAAAGTAACTGGGAATCTCCGTGAGTCGGTATGCAAGCAGGCATGCCAAAAAGAGCGAGGCTTCTTCGCCTGTGCTGTCATGATGCTGCTTGATGAGACCCAGTGCTTGCAAGCCATCCGCCGGGGTTCCCCTTGCCGCGTAGATCGCGGTGCAGGCTCTCGCCCCAATGAGCAAATCTTCGCTGGCAGCCGATGCTCCGCTGGCGTACGCGGCGATACTATCCCGGGCTTGGGCGAACTGCCCGAGAGCCAGCTGTAGCTCAGCTGTCTTGCGAACCAACTCATCTGCCGGTGGGACGCCGCTGTCTAGCTCTGGATCGCTTGCAAGGGCATCCCGCAACCCTCTCAGGGCCAATCCCGCGGTTTCTCTGTCCAAGACCTCCGCATCGAGCTCGATCTTCGCTGATCGTATCGCCTTGCTGCGGATCTCAGAAGCCTCCGCGGAACCCTGATACCAGAACCAAACAAAGGCGAAGGCCGTAAAGGCCACTACCAAACTGATGGCCAATACCAGCGCCTTCCCTGATTCGCCTTTGCTCATTGCTCCAGAATCTTGATGGCGATCATGGTGAGATCATCATCCTGTTCCACGCCACGCGCATGCTTGGCCGTGGCCTTCTCAACCATACTCAGAACCTCATCGGCAGATTCTCCGCTCACTGTCGTGAGTAGATCGTTGAGACGTTCCGACCCAAAAAGATCTCGCTCAGGATTCATGGTCTCGTCCACTCCATCGGTGCGGACGAAAAGAGTGTCCCCGACTTGCAGTTCGATCGGCCCCTCTGAGGGGTACTCCTGCTCACCAACAACGCCCATGACCATGCCGGTCTTCTCAAACTCTTGTATCTCACCATTTCGCACAAGGATCAGACTGGGATGTCCGCCATTGACGTAGTGCAGAGTCCGCTTCTTCGTATCGATCGCCAAAAGAAGAACGGACATGAAATTACCCGTCTCCACGCTATCAACCAACCGGTTGTTTAGGCGCTGCGCCACGTCCGTCAAGTCGTCTACCAACTCGAAGTAGCTCCGCATTGCAGCCTGAGCTGCGTGAGTGAGCAAGGCTGCTCCAACTCCGTGGCCGGTAACGTCACCAATCATCACGATCAGGCGACCTTCGCTCAGTGGAATAAAGTCATAGGTGTCGCCACTAGCTTCGTCTCGGGCTGAGAATCTGAGGGCAAGATCCAGCATTGGGAGATTCGCCGGCACCGGTGAGAGCAGGTGCTGCTGAATCCTCTTGGCAATTTCAAAGTCCTTCTCCAGACGAACCTTCTGCAACGAATCCGAGTAAAGGCGAGCGTTCTCAATGGCCACAGCCAGCTGATGGGAGAGGGCACTGAAGAGAGCTTGGTCGCGGGACGAGAACTCTCGGCGGACGGCCTTGGAATCGACGTAGATCACGCCGTGAGTCCGACCCTTCACTTGTAGTGGTGCGCAAAGCACCGCACGGAGCTTGAGGTTGTACACAGACTGTCCCAGCTCGAGGGCTTCCTGGTCCGACTGCACTACGGAGCGTTCCGCATGACCGACATCCAGACACTTTCGAACCAGGGTCTTGCTATAGATGATGTCGCGATCGAGACTGCTACCGTCCTTGCTCCTGGCTATCTTGACCTCGAGTTCGTCAGCAGATCCACCCAGCAGCAGCAGCGACCTCTCGGCGTCAGAGACCTCGAGGGACTTATCCACTATATCTTCGAGGACTTTGTCCAAGTCGATGTTTGCGCTGACCTCTGCGATGGTATCCAGCAAAATCTCCAGTGACTGGGCATCCTGGAGGGCATCACCAGTTAGCAGCGCCGAGGACTCCCCTGGATCCGCGGCCTTGCGCCCTTCCTCAGCAGGCTGTTTCCAAAAGAATAATCGCTTCATCATCCTGGACCCAAAGTTAGCGCATTGCGCTACTCGATTCTGTCCGCCAAAATCCGGGCCCTGGCAAGCTAGGCCTAGAGCCCTCTCAGCCCCATGAAAATAGATAAATCCCTCCACGACGAGTACGCCATCCTGACCCTCAAGGGTGAGTTCGATACTTTTTACGTCCCCAGCCTGCAGGAAGAGGTGGATGGGCTCTTGGATCGTGGGATCACCCACCTGGTCCTCAACATGCGGCTGGTCAAGTTCGTCAACTCAACGGCCCTTGGCGGGATCATCAAGATCCACAAGCTCTGCAAGGCCGAGGGCGGCGCCTTGGTAGTCGCCAAACCATCCTCCTTCGTGAGAGATGTCATCGGCAAGGTCGGCATCGACCAGCTCGTGCCCGTCTTCGGTGAAGAGGAAGAAGCGGTAAAACACCTTATCAAGGACCTCAATAGCAAAGAATTCTCGAAGGACGCGCCGGTCAATCAGGAGAAGATCCTCATTGCCTTCCCTGATGAGACTCGCAACCAGCAGATTGGCGGGAAACGCACTCTGGTTGGCACCATGTGTAACGTCGACGGCAACCGTCTTCAGTTTCAATGGGACGCAGGCAAGTTGAGCATGACCCAGGACCAGGCCAAGCAGCTGTTCTTCAATGGCAGTGAGGCCTACCTGAAATTCCAGGTCAAGATGTTCAAGAAGGGCTACTTCGAGGTCCTAGGCAAGGTTGAGGCTGTGGAATCAGTTGATGACGACAGCATCAAGGTGAGCTGCAGCTATGCCTCGATTACGGAAGGCGACCAGACTGCCCTGACCCAATTTGCTGACGACATGGCCTTCCTTAAGCGACAGCTTCCCAAGGGCGAAAAAGAAGCCTGACATCTCCCGTGTTCGGCAGGAGGCTCGCACTGTGAGCCTCTTGCTGGCCCCTGTCGCGGCAGGCCATTGGCGCGAGGGCCAAGCATGTCTCTGTTTCCAGGCACCGGGCCTATGAATCGACCCTGCCCACAGGCCAGGCCAACCGAGCTAAACGAGCGTGATCTGCCCCGGCGATCACAGTTCGCCGCACAGTTGCACGGCACTAGAGTGGTCAAGTCAGCGCCAGTGCGGGTTTATGCCCAACACATCGGACTGCCGGCAAGCCATCACGGCTAGCTGATCTGGCTAGCCAACCCGAAAGCGGCCGCCACTGCGCTTCCGCTTGCGCTTGATGATCTTCCTGCCACCCACAGTCTTGGACCGCGTGCGAAAGCCAACTTTCTTGGCACGCTTACGGTTCGAGCGTCGAATCTTGAGTTTCATGGTCTTGGGCCTAGTGGCAGGGCGGGGAACTTAGCCATGGGAGGAGGCCCCGTCAAGCAGCTATTTCGCTCCCTAATCCTGCTGGAACGTCTCCCGGAGGATCTCCTCTACCGTGCTCAGACCATCATAGACAGCGCGCAATCCAGATGCTCTCAGGCCTGCCATTCCGGATTCGCGGGCGATATCGGCCAATTCTGCGGCACTAGATCGGGCCAAAATTGCGGCTCGCAGCCGCTCATCGACCTCCATGATCTCAGCCAGGGCCAGGCGACCGCGGTAGCCGGTGAAATTGCAGGCCTCGCAGCCCTTGCCCCTGGCGAAGCTCTTCCCGCCGACCTCGTCGCCTTTCAAACCAAGCTCAGCTAGCACCTGCACGGTCGGCTGATACTCGATCTTGCAGCCTGAACAGATCTTCCTCACCAAACGCTGCGCAAGCACGCTCTGCAGAGTCGCCGCGATGAGGAACGGCTCCACTCCAATGTCCGTAAGGCGGGTCACTGCGCTTGGAGCATCATTTGTATGGAGTGTCGAGAAGACAAGATGTCCTGTCAGACTGGCTTCAATCGCCGTCTGTGCTGTTTCGCGGTCACGAATTTCTCCCACAAGAATCACATCCGGATCCTGGCGCAGAATCGTGCGCAACACCTTCGCGTACGTGACATCGATCTCTTCGTTCACCGGTATCTGGACGATTCCATCCAAGTCGTACTCAACAGGATCCTCGACTGTGATGACCTTTGTTGATTCGCGATTCACCTCGCTCAACATTGCGTACAGGGTCGTCGTCTTGCCGGAACCTGTCGGCCCTGTTACCAACACGATCCCATGAGGGAGGGTTAAGGTTTCGCGAATGCGCCCAACCTCTCCTTGAAAGAAGCCCAAGTTGTCGAGATCCAAGGCAACTACGGACCTGTCCAGAACCCGCATCACACAGGACTCACCAAACATGGTCGGCAGAGTTGAGATTCGGAGATCGACCGGTTTGCCGCCTACTGTCAGCTCAATTCGGCCATCCTGCGGCATCCTGGTCTCAGCAATATCCAGGTCAGCCATCACCTTGACGCGCGAAATGAGCGCCACGGCAAGGTGAGGGGGCGGGGCTTCGAGCTCGTAGAGGACGCCATCGACTCGGTAGCGAATTTTGAATTCACCCTCAAATGGCTCAAGGTGAATGTCGGATGCTTTGTCTCGAATTGCTTGAAACAGCAGGTAGTTAAGCAGCTTGACCACAGGGGCTGCAGCGGCCATGGCGGCCTTGTCTTCGAGGTCGAACTTCTCTCCTTCCCGTGCAAGTTCCGCTACCACATCTCGCAGCTTCCCTTTCGCGAGCGGCGCCTCTTCCTGGTAGTAGCGATCAAGTGCAGATGCAATCTTCTCAGCATCCGCCACGACTCCCTTGACCACCAGGCCTGCACCGAAAGCGAGCTCATTCAGCACAGAGGCGTTCAAAGGATCCGCCAACGCAACTGTCAAACCATCATCGCCAATGGCTATAGGCAGCACGGAGAATGCACGCGCAGTGCTGCCGTCGATCTTGGCCAAAGCCTCTTGACTCGGCTGCTGTGAATCAAGATCCACGAAGGGCATCCCAGCCTGCTCTGCCAGTGCTCTGGCGAGATCTACCAATTGTATGTGCCCCAGTTCTATGAGGATCTCGCCGATGCGATGGCCCTTCTCACGCTGAAGCATCAGCGCTTCCTGGACCATGCCCTCATGGATCACACCCTGATCCTTGAGGATCTGTCCGAGTAGTCTTCGTCCAGCCAAGGCGGCTCAAGCTCCAGCGCCAATGCGCGCTTCAAGGCTCTTCCGGTCAAAGGACCGCTCGAGCATGGTCTCCTTGGAGATCCGCCCACTTCGATACAAATCGAAGAGAGAGTCATCCATAAGAGTCATCCCGGCGCGCCTACTCGTCTGAATCACCGATTGGATCTTGTAGGTCTCGCACTTCCGGATGTGGTTTTCGATCGCGGGATTGGCAATCATGACCTCGAAGGCGGCCACGCGACCCGAACCATCTGCAGTTGGAACTAGGATCTGGGAGATGACAGCAACAAGAGCTACGGACAGCTGAGACCGAACCTGCTCTTGCTGTTCTGTCGGGTACTGGTCGATTATTCGATCGACAGTTCTTGCGGCACCCGTCGTATGCAAAGTCCCAAACACCAGATGGCCTGTTTCTGCGGCGCTGATTGCAGCAGATGTAGTTTCCAGGTCACGCATCTCGCCCAGTAGGATTACGTCTGGATCCTGCCGCAGAGCCCTCCGCATTGCCTCAGAGAATGTGGGCACGTCCGTGCCGACCTCTCGTTGTGTCACCTGCCCAACTTGATGACTATGGTAGTACTCAATCGGATCCTCGATCGTGATGATATGAACATCTCGATTCTGGTTGATCCAATCCAACATGGTCGCAAGCGTCGTCGTCTTTCCAGAGCCCGTAGGTCCAGTAACTAGGACAAGTCCACGGTGAAGATCAAGCAGGGAGCTGACAGTATCGGGAAGGCCGATTTGCTCGAAGGACAGCAGCTTCTGGGGGATCAGCCGCATGACGATCCCACGCTGACCCTTCTGGGTAAGAATGCTCACCCTAAACCTGCACTTGTCGCCGTGGGCATAGCCAAAGTCGGTCGTACCCGACTCATTCAGCTCCCTCAAGTTCCTATCAGGAGCGATGACCTCAACCATCTGCTCGATCTCTGCACCGCTGAGAACATCAGCATTCGCCATTTCTCGCAGGTGACCCGAAAGTCGCAGAACCGGGCGCCGCCCCACAGCAAGATGTAGGTCGGAGGCGTTCTGCTCCAAGCAGGCATCCATGAGAGACTTGATGTCTGGCATTTTGCTTCTTACCAATAGCCTTTCAGACGGCAGCAGTCACGCGCAACAACTCATCCACTGATATCAATCCATCAAGCACCTTGCGAACTCCGTCTTCAGCCAAGGTACGCATCCCAGCGGAATTGCGGGCATACTCACGCATCACCCGCAACGGCTCGCCCTTGAAAGTCATTTCACGTAATTGGGCATCCATAACCATGAGCTCGAATACACCCAGGCGGCCTCGATAGCCGCTCTGTTCACAGGCATCACAGCCCCGCGCTTGATATAGACTCACTCCGTCCAAGCGACTCATCTCAAGGCCAAGAGCCCTGGCCTCTGTCTGTCCAGGTTGGTATTCCTGCTTGCACTCCTGGCAGAGCACGCGGACCAGTCTCTGTGCCATAACCGCTTGAATCGCCGCGGATACGAGAAACGGTTTGATGCCCATATCGGAAAGTCGAGTGATCGCAGAAGGAGCATCGTTTGTGTGGAGAGTTGAAAAGACCAGGTGCCCGGTCAGCGCTGCCTGAATGGCAATTTCAGCCGCTTCCTTGTCACGAATCTCCCCGACCAAGATGATGTTTGGAGCCTGCCGGAGCATGGCGCGGAGGATCTTGGCGAAGCTCAAGCCAATTCGAGACTTGACCTGACACTGGTTGATTCCCGGGATGTTGAACTCAACAGGATCCTCAGCAGTAATGATCTTGGTATCCGGTCGATTCAACTGGCTTAGCGCCGCATACAGGGTGGTCGTCTTGCCAGACCCGGTCGGGCCAGTAACCAGCACGATGCCATTGGGACGCTTGATGAGATTGTCAAAGCGCGCCCTGTCTTCACCAGCAAATCCGAGGGCCTCCAGGGAAAGTAGGTTCTTCTCCTTGTCGAGAAGGCGCATGACGACTGACTCGCCATGGTTGCTGGGTAGCAAGGATGTCCGAATATCGATTGCGCGATCATCCACCCTCATCTCGATGCGACCATCTTGAGGCTTCCGCTTTTCTGCGATATCCAGAGAGGCCATGATCTTCAGGCGCGAGATCAGAGCTCCGTGCAGGGCATCGTCCAGCACGGCCTTTTCTCGGAGAACACCATCGATTCGATTCCTGACTCGAATTCGCCCCTCGAAGGGCTCGATGTGTATATCGCTTGCTCTACTGAGAACGGCTTCAGCGATGGTTCGCTCAACCAAACGAATGATCGGCGCATCGGGATCATCACTTGCAGCTCCAGCGGGTACCGCTCCTCGACTCTTCTTCGTGTCCGTAGAACTGTCGCCGAGAACTCTCCTGAGTTGTCGCTTCAGAGCCTTCGGTCCAGCTAGCACACAGCGCACCTCACATCCGGCCACGAAGCCCAAGTTGTCCGCGACGTAGGTCTTCAGTGGATCATCTATAGCAACCCACAGTGCGCCTGCCTTCTCAGCCACTGGCAGGGCCCCGTTCTGTTCAATCTGTTCCAGCGGGATTCGCTCCAGCATGGACGCGGGCGGCTTTGACTTCTCAAGATCCACGAAGCGCATCCCTGCCGCTTGTGCGAGGAGCTTATAGACATCCTTTTCGGAGGCGAGTTGAAGTGCGGAAATCGCCTTTTCCAGCTGAAGCCCCCGACCCTGCCCATAGGCTCGCGCCTTGCCGAGTTCCTCCTCGGAGAGCAATCCTTCACTGATAACGAGCTCTTCGAGACTCGGACGTTTGGTCAACGCACAAATCCGTTGAATTGGAACTCCTGCGTTCTTGCAGCGGGGTGATTCAACTTCACCACCAAGTCACCTCGAATCAACTTCCGAGGCGCATCTGGTGAGATATCCAGGATTAGCCTCAGAGCCTTCCCAAACTTCTCTTGACGCACAGTCACAAACTCGTCGGGCACAGTGAGACCAGTGATTCGAACGTCCTCAAAGGCCAGCTCAAAGTCATTCGTGGACTCGATGACAATCTCCTTGCTCGCTCCCTTGCCCTTACGAATCATGCCAAAGGGAATGAAGGAGCCGGGCGTTATCTTCAACGGACCCTCGACAAAGGCGATCACCCGAACCTTGATCTGCTTCCCTTCGATGTTGGTATTCAAGGTGATTTCACCTCCACCATTGCGGTGGTTAGCCCCAGGCCCGTAGGTGCCCTTCAGCGTCCAGAGAGCCTTGCCACCTTGCATCTCCTTCTTGTATTCGATCTCCATGCTCTCTGGCAGCGGCTCATGCCCGGTAATCTCGAAGTCTTCCTTTACCGACGACGAGAGCTTGCAAGTGAACTCACGCTTGTCCTGCCAATTCATCTTGTTGAGATTGACTTCCTGCGGAAGGACGTTGAAGAACTGCATGGACCGAGCCCTAGTTCGAAGGTTCGAGACTGGAGCAACGTTGTCACTGGTGCGAACCATAACTGCAGCTTCCTTGACTCCCTTCACACCTCGCAGATCCATATAGACCTGCACGACACCCTCTTCTCCAGCTCCAATCGGAATCTGGTCTATCCGCTTCTTGAGCTCCTGACCGTCTGACTCCAAGAGTTCATACATCGCGCCCTTAACAGGCTCATCTTCTACGGTGTACTGACGGCCTCCAACCCTGACCACGGCCTTCGAGCACTGGCAGTTTGGCACCATCTGCTGAATGAAGTGCTGAACGTCCCGGGGATTCTTGAAGTGAAACTCACTCTTGGCAGTCTCGCCTTCCATGTACGACCCTGCATCCACATAGCTCTTTTCAAACCAACTAGTATCCTCATTCGTAGGCCTGGCATCTTGCGCAGGGGTGTCAGGAGCCAGGGCCAGCGCCAAGGCGATCATTACCAGACTTGCAGGGTTTCTTGGCTTCATAGGACTCTCAATTGAAGGTCAGTTAGCTGAGGGGGCTAGCAGGGATTGTTCGATTCGAGGCACATCACGCGATGAGGTTTGTGCAACGGAACTATGGAGTATAGCCTCCCGGATTCGAGCAACCCTCTCTGGACCTACTCATGTCCCGTTGGCAACGCTGTTTCCTAGCCTCAGCAATCCTCTCAGTCACTCCCGGTTGCTGCTCCCTTGCCCAGTTCTTCTGTGGGCCCGACAAGAGCCCTTGGATTGCCAAGTCATACGCCTCACCGGAAGATGCTCTTGCCACCTTCCTGGAGGCTCTGAGAAGAGATGATAGCCGCCAAATGTACCTATCTCTCTCCGAAGAGTTCAAGGAGAGGGAGGGACTGCTGGGAGCCCTCGAGTTCGAACTCGCATGGCGCAAGCTCACCGAAGCCTATGGCTACCTGCATCTACTGAGCAGCGCTGAGATTACAAACTCAACCGCACGTGGAGTGAGGTTCCACTCCTTTGATCTGGTGATCGCTGGACAAGTCTACCGAATCTCACTCCACCGCCAGGACTACATCAAGGCTACCTACCAAGTTCCCGGCTTTGGTGAGCCCCTAGAAGCTGGTCGCTACGTTCGCTCAATCGAAGACTTCGTTCAGATTTCACCGCCAACCGATACCGGGACAGCAATCGATGTGAAACTGGACGGGATGGAGATCGAGGAACTGAGCCCACGAGACCTTCTACGGGTTGAAGTCGGCCGTTTCTGGAGAATCGATGCTATCCAGCAACTCGAGATTGAGTCCTGAGACTAGAAACGTAAAGAGGTGACCAGCCATAAGACCGGTCACCTCTTTGAGCCGCTGGAGTGTGGACCTCAGCGGACCTGACTGAGCTTGTCACCCATTTCGATGGTCACCGCTCTATTGCCTGCGCCCTGTTCAGAGAAATAGTCCTGAATCTCGGCCGCGATGTCCCTGCCGGAAGGCTTGAACTCGCTTGCGCCGTCAAAGAACATCTCCTCTTCCAGACACCGCTGCGCAACATCCAGACGTTCCTTCAGCTTCGCCAAGGATTCCTTGGCTTGACCCAGGGCGGTGTCCGGATCATCAAAGCTGATGGTCCTTGAACTTGCCTGCAGCGTGTCCAACTGAGCCTTTTGGGTTCTCAGGTCAGCAATCATGTCTACGAGATAGCTCTTTTGCTTCTTGATTGCACCGAGGTGTTGCCGAGCAGCTGTAACGACCTTGCTCTGCCGCTCGATCAACGCAGTCTTGCTCTTGAGCATCTCTTCGTTGTTCTGGTGCTTCTCGAAGGTGCGCTCGAGGTGATACTCAAGCCGCTGGTGCTCACGCCAGTCCGCGAGTTGATATGAGGCCTCACCTCTATCAATCGCAGCAGAAGCGGCCTTGAGTCGCTTCTCGCTCTTCTGCACGCTCTCGCGAAGGTAGGCAACGTCCTTCTGCAATTTCTCGAGCTCGACTTCCGCTTGAATCAACTGCCTATGCCCCTTGCGAACTTGTGGATCGATGTCCTTGACGAGCTTAGACGCCCGCTTCAACTCGAACTCGATGGGGATGCTGCCATTGATCTCATCTCGAATCGAGCTGAATGCCGTATCCACATAGCTAAGGGTGTTGCTGCCAAAGAGGAAGTAGCCGGCGGTAGCTGCGCCGACCGTGCCAATTCCGATCCACTTGATGAGTTTGAACATCTGTATTCTCCGTTGAGGTCGTTGTCGGGGACCTCCCAGCGGCCCCACACAGCTCACTTTGCGGGAACAGGCGCAAAAGATTTTCCAGGGCCAAGGTGACCGTGCACTTCCGCACAGCGCCCCGTGAGAGCGGCAGATGGCCTACTGATTGCCAGAAGCCTTCTTCAGTTCCGCCACGGTTGACCGCATCAGGCGATCCCGAAGATCCTCTAGCTGCTCCCTTCCCGCATCCTCTTCAGCAGCCTTTAGATCCTGAAGCACGGCAGCGCAGTAAGGGCACTGACTCTCGCTGAGGTGAAACTCCACGAAGGCACTGGCTTGCTCACCCAGGGCCGCGGAGAGGAAGGCTCGAAGAATATCCGGGTGAGGGCAAGAGACTCTCTCGTCCCGCCAAACCGTCGCAACGGTGAATGCCAAGTCTTCTTCCTTGTCCATCAGCTCACCTCGATCCTGGTCTCCAAAGACCGCCGAACAGGGAGTGGTTCGGATCACTTTGCCTCGCAAGCCCGCGAAGCTTCTCGATCGCACGAAACTTGATGCCCGCAACCGCCTTCTCGTCCTCAATTCCAAACCTAACGGCTGCATCCTTGTTGCGGCCACCGATGACAAAGAGGTACTCGAGGATCATCAGCTTCTCGAACTCTTCAGCCTCCCAAAGGTCACCAACGAACTTCTTCAAGATGCGCCCGAGCACATTCTTGCGACGACCAAGGTTCTCTTGCTCTACAACACCCGCCCCCGGCTCGATCGCCTTGCTCTCCTCCATGTTCTCGAGCCAGATCGTGCTGCGCTCAGCATCACTCTCGCTCTTCGGTGGAATGAGGGGCATCTTGTGCTTCCGGAAATGGTCGATGATTCTGTTCTTCGCGATTCCGAACAAGAACTGATCGAGAGTGTACTCTGGATCAAATCGGCCAATTCCCTTCACTGCACCCAAGAAGACGTCTTGAGTTAGGTCTTCCGCGGTTTGGTGGTTGTTTACGTACCGCTTGATGAAGAAGTAGATCCTGCGGAAATAGGAGTCCTGAAGATCAGCCCAGGCGGACTGCTCCATGTTCTGCAAGGCTTGAATCTCGGAGAGCTCTTGGCTCATTTCACCTGGGTATGAGAGCAATGCCTGCGTCAGGCACAGCTGCAGAAAACAGGGCAACAACCCCTGCCAAGCAAAGCAGCAGCACCAACGCGACCATTAGATACCCAGCAAGTTTGACCGTTACACCCAGGATCCGGAAGGGAAGTTGCAGAACAAACTTCAAGATCTGGCCTGCGGAGGTGCTCAACAGGCGGACGGGAATGAGGACCAGGAAGATCACTAGCTCGAACAACCTAAAGACCATGTGGACCATGCCACCGACGATGCCACGCACACCGTCATCCTCTGGATAGTCCTGCCACGGCACACCCGATGAGGCCTGCTCTGTGGACTCCATGCCTGGTCCGGAGAATAGCCGCGCCTCTGGCTCCGCTGCCCGGGCACCTACTCGGGGAGGGATCACCAAGCTCTCCCCCAATGATGCCGGAGCTTGAAGGTCCCGCAACAGCTCCTTCACGGACTGGTACCGATCTTCAGCTTTTTTCGCGAGGCACTTGGAAATCACGCGGCGCTCTACCCCGCCCATCGACTCAGGGAAGTCAGGCGACTCGACTTCGTGCTTGCGGAGGACTTCCCACTCTGAGTCCCCCTTGAATGGCACCTCACCGAGGAGGCATTCATAGAGAATGATGCCCAGCGAATAGATGTCGCTTCGCTGATCACCCCGGCGCTCTAGCATCTCAGGCGCCATGTAGTATGGAGTGCCGCGCCCAAAAGAGAGAGAGTTCCGGGACTCGGAAACGAGCTTCGAAAGACCGTAGTCTCCGACTCTGGCGATCTCTCCCTTCAAGAAGATGTTGGCGGGCTTTAGGTCGAAGTGCACCAAGCTGTGCTCATGCAAAGCTTGCACTCCCCGAGCTGCTTGTATGAACAAGCGCAATGCTTCTTCGCGGTCGAGAGGGCCTAGATCCAGCTTCTTACGAAGAGTGGTCTGCCCCGCATAGCTCATCACAATAAAGGGAATGCCGTCGACGTCTCCCTTGTCTTCTATCGACACCAGGTTCGGGTGATCTACCTGGGCGAAGAAACGGACTGAATTGAGCTCCCGGACTACGGCATCCCGAACGACCTCATCGTCGACCTTAAGGAACTTGATGGCGTAGTCCTTCCCGATCGATTCTTTCCGCGCCTTGTAGACGATCCCGAAGACCCCACCCCCCAGCTTGTTGACAATCTCAAAACCAGGGATGTAGCCTGGCTTTCGGTAGTTCTTGTAGAAGGCTTCCCACTCTATCGGCTGGCTCGCCGCTTCCTCGCTGGGCTCAAATCTCTCAGCTTCCATGATGGTGGTATTGAAGGACCTTTAGACGAGGGCAAAGGCGAGGGCGGGAAGGCTGAACCCAAGACCAGAAAACAAGAACCTGAGTCTGGTGGTCATGTAGCCACGAGTCAAACGATCTAGCCAGCTACAAACCAAAGCCAAGACGGCCCAAAACACCACCGTCCCTCCACATTTGAAGAGAAACTGCTCGCTCTGTCTGGCTGTTTGATGCCGAAGTCGATCGAAGCTCTTCTCTAGTCGATTCGCGTCCCGCCTTATCACAAGGCGAGATTGATAGCTCTTGCTGTAGCCGTGGTCTCTCTCAATGTGATCCTCGTCAAGGACCTCAATGGCCCGCGAGAGTTCACGATTCAACCAACTGCGAAGGACTTTCCTCTCCACAAAAGCTGGCAGCCAGACCGATGTGGCACTTGAGACCACTGCGGCACCTTTCTCTTCGAGGTGCTGCCGCAACTCCTGCTTAGCCTGCTCATAGGCCGATTCTGATGCTTCGGCGCGAGTTAGTTCCGGCATACCGGAAACAACCATGCTGCCAGGAGCCGCTGCCGTGGCATTCAGGGCCCAAGCCGGTGAGTCGATTGGGTCCTGAAACAAACTGGCTGCGAGTATGGTGGCGGCAATGATCATGGGACGTCCTCCCTGACTGTCTGCTTCCAGTTCCGGCGATTCGACCGATTATTCGGGATTGCCACCACTCAGGATCCCTGTGCATCAGCCCTTGACCAGGGCTGCAGCACGAAAGTGATGTTGCCGCAGACCACGGTGGCCCCCGCCGTGATGGGATGCTCTCCCGAGAACGGTCGACCATCCATCTCTCCCTGCCCCTCGTAGCGCACGCGAACCTGCCCATCCTTGCTCGCGAAGATCTCAACCTCACCTTCAGCATTCGGAACTCGAGCATGAGAATCCTTCGCTGACCCGATCAGAATTCGCCCATCGCGACCTCGATCCTTCATGAGCAGGATCCTATCGGTGCCGCAAACCTGAAAGCCTCCTCGGATTGAGAGAGACGCGGTCAGAGAGCGCTTGCTAGGAATTCGGTACTCGAGCTCGAGGGCTGTCCCTAAGGCAACTCGGTCCCCGCTCTTTAAACGGTGCTCGGAAACTTCCCGTCCTCGCACAGCGATTGGACCGCGTTCGCTCAGGATTCGATCCTGCATTCCGCCATGGAATGACATGCTTCGGGTTACACGCGCGTGTCGACCAGCGAGATTCGCGAGGATCGGGAGATCGCAAGTATCGTCGCGAACGTTGCCAACGGTGAGGGACTCGCCCCTCATCACTACGAACTCACCGCCCTCATCCACTCGCAATAGGAAGGCAGTTTCAAGCCCCTGAGCCTTTGCCAAGTTCTTCTTCAAATCATAGATTCGAGTGCGAAGCAGGTTCTCGGTCGGCCCCATTTTGCCCAATTTGCGACGGGCAGCGTCATAGTCCGCCCCACTGGCGAGCGCCTCTACATCCGATACCTCTTCTACTTGCCCCCGGAGCTTTCGCAGTTCCCCTTCTAGTCGAAGGACCTCAGGCCCATCCAGCCACTCCGCACGGGCTCGCCCTAGCAGACCCTCCGCATTCTCGAGCTCACGCTTGTTCATAGCACTCCTGCCCGCGGCGGCCAGTTCCTCAGCGCGCTCCTGGCGCAGTGAGAGTTGGCAATTGAGCACCTCAATTTGGTCAACGATGCTTCGAGTATCACCAGCCAGAAGACCCGCGGCAGACAACCAGGAGCGGACCGAACGCAAACGCCCGGATGCGAGATCTTGCCCAGCTCTCAGCAGACTGCGCCCAACCAGGTCTTGCGACCGCGAGGTGAGACGATCAGCGGACACAAGTTTGGGCTGAAGAGCCACGACCTGTGCAGCAAGCTCCGCGACCACCGCTGCCTTATCGCTCTCAAGGGAGTCCAGAGCCTCAGTGAGAATCTCCAGACCCTTGATTTCAGCCTCAATGGCATCTGCGAGAGACTCCAACTCTTCATCATCAACCTGGATGCGGCGCAGCTCCCCCAATCGACCCAAACAGTGGCTGAGCCCATCCAAGGTGCAGGCCCCACGATTGTGAATCGCTCCCAAGACCTGCTGCATACCTGATCGCACCAAGTCCATCCGGGCCTGCAGATCCTTAAGCAAGAGCCGTGACTCATCCCCGTAGGGCCCCGGCACTGCCAGCGTCAGACAAATCGCGGAGGCTTGACGCAAATGGCCGGTCTTGGCTAGGTCTCGCGCCTGTGAGAGCCTCTGCTCCTTATCAACTGCGCCCTGGTCCAGAAGATCCATTTCACGTCGGGCAGACTCATGACCTGGCCATTTCTGGAGAAGCTCCAGAAGTGCTTCTTTGGCCCCCACCAACTGTCCCTCGGCAGCCAGCTTCCGCGCCTTCTCCAGAAGCCGTTCTGTGACCTCGGCTTGACTTGCCATCCTACTCACCTGCTTGCGCAGATTTCCCACGCTCAGCGAGTCGGCGACCTCCTGGAAATTCTGCTCCGCCAGCCTGAAATTGCCGCTGGCTTCAAGGTCAAGCGCTGCCTGAAGTGTTGTCACAGCCTCGCCCAACTGAGCGAGTGAAGCGCTACGCTGAATTGCGGGATCGAGGGCTCGATATGCAGCGATCCCTGCCTCAAGCTCCCCATTCTTCAGGTGCTCTACAATTCGCTTTGCCTCAATCAAGGCAAGCTCCGCCACATAGGACTGCAATTTACTGACATGGGCAAGCTCGGGAAGACCGGCACGACGCTTTGCCTCGAGCACCAGCGCTGAGGCGCCACCCTGAGAACGACTCACCCTTCGCATTTCCTTGACCAGGGCCTCTCCCAACTGAGACGCAAGCGTCTTGGCAAGCTTGTCCAAGCCCTTGAGCCCACGGTCAATAGCGCGCGCACGACAGAGATGGTTCTGCGCAACCTCAATGTCCCCTTCGGATGCTGCCTGCTCCGCCTGAGAGAAGAAGTCCTGTGCAGAGACTCGCCTTCCTTCGATCAGCTTACGAAGTCCATCCTCCTCTACTGGCAATGCACGAGCTCGATCCGCGGCCCCGCAAATCGTTAGTGCTGCTTCCAGGTCACCACCCTCAGCCATTAGCCGGGCTTCCTTCAAGAGCTTACGAGCTTCCTTCACCCTCTCCTCATCGCTCTCAATTTGCCCAAGGAGTTCAGCCCTGAGACTCTGAGCTCCGTCGAATTCAGGCTGAGTCGCCAAGACCGCATCGATGTCGCTAATGGCTGCTGACAGGCCACCTGCACCCGCGCGCTTCTTGGCCCTCATGAGAAGGCCTGCCAGTGCCTGAGCACGAATCTCCTCTGCTCGGCGGTGCCGACGGACGAGAGGATCTCCCAGGTGCTGGATGGCCTGATCAAATTGGCCTGTCTTTAGCGCCTTTCGCGCCTGCGCAAGCCGGACGAAGCGTTCAAACATGCGGGCTGACCTGTATAGCCAGGCCATTGGCCCAGCTTCCTAAAAGTAGCGTCACGAGGCTGAATCCAGCCCCGAGGCGGCCGTTCCGCGCGTGCAATCAGACTATTCGCAGGAAGCGGATAGGCCGTCCTCACCAGCTCCTGAACGCGCGGCGGCAAGGCAGGCCTCGGCTCGCTCCAGGAACTCGCGCTTATCGCTGATTCCGCTCGCTGGGATAGTTGCCAGTCCTACAACGGGATCAAGCTCGAATTCGACGCTGTACTGATGTTCACGCAGTTGCACTAGCATACGTCGGGCGACTGCAGTGGCGCCGTCAACACCAGTACCTGGCAGCAGGAAAAGGAACTCACTCTCGGTGAATCGTGCCAGCGTGTCGATATCACGACACTCGCTAAGGAAAATCGAGGCAACTTCAGCCAGGACCAAGCTCCTGTCTGATGCATCCTCCGGCCAACTCGCGATCCCACAATCGAGAAGAATCAAAGACAGTGGCTGGTGAAAGCGAGTTGCCCGCTTGTACTCTTCATCCAACTTGAAGGTGGCGAATGGCCCATCAAAGAGACCCGTCTCAGCATCAGTCAGGAGGGACAAGAACCCGTCCTGAAGATCATCTTCGCGCATCCGCTCGACCGCTGCTTCTCGCCGATCACTGTTCCCTTCCAAGTCCCTTTCTAGTCTCGCTAGGAGTGAATCAAGGGAAACCTTTGTCCTCGGACTCCGCGAATCAAACAGAGACTCCAGCTCTTGAATGTCACCCTGCTCGTCGCAAACAAGGCAACCGTTGGCCATACAGAATCGGGCAATCTCACGGGAGTATCGATCACCGGGCGAAATGAGGAGAAATACACCCACTCGTGGGTTCTCCTTGATCTCCCGGCAGACAGTGAAGGGGTTTCCACCGCTCACGATCTCCGAGTTCCGCGCGTCGAGAACCACAAGATCTCCGTCACGCAAGGATTGTGGCTTGCCGTCCCTGACTTCAGATCCGCATGCGAGAGAAAGCTGTCCACGCAGCTTCTCATCTCCACCAACCAAGCACACTAGGCGCACACTACTCTTGGTATCTTCCACTGCTAACCCCTCCAGCCTTCTTCAAGAATCGGCTTCCAGTTCAGACCTTACTGCATCAGAAAAGCTGTGATTGGCAAAGACCGATTGCACATCGTCATGATCTTCCAATGCCTCGAGTAGCTTGATGACCTTACGGGCATCATCAATGCTCGTGATCTCAGCTCTCGTCTTCGGCAGGTAGCACACTTCTCCACCAGAAAGCTTCACCCCATTCTTCTCCAAGTCAGCCATCACCGTGTGCATTTCGCTGGCCGCGCAGCGGACCTCGGAGATTCCGCCCTCCTCGACAAGGTCTTCGGCTCCTGCCTCAAGAACCTTTTCCAATAGGGTGTCCTCTTCGAATTCTGATTCCCCAGATACTCGGATGACCGCTAGGCGGTCGAACATCCACGCCACAGCGCCACTGGTACCCAGATTACCCCCACTCTTCTCGAAGATCTTCCGGACTTCAGGCGCTGTCCGATTCCGATTGTCCGTGAGAATCTCAACCATGAAGGCCACACCCGCGGTCCCGTAACCCTCATAGAGGAGATCTTCGTAGTCACCAAGATCTGCCCCTCCAGCACCTTTCTTGATGGCTCGCTCGATTGTGTCCTTGGGCATGGACGCCAGACGTGCCTTGTCCAGGGCCAAACGCAGGTGAGGGTTTCCATCCGGGTCCGGCCCACCCTGCTTGGCAGCGACCGTAATCATTCTCCCGACTTTGGAGAAGGTCTTCGCTTTCAGCGCATTAACCCGATCCTTGCGGAATTGAACGTTCTTGGAATGTGAGTGACCTGCCATTGAGACCCGCCAGCTTATCGTCCAGATAGACCCGCGCCAACTTCAAGGCCGGAGGCAAAGCACCCAAGAACCCTGCCGACTCCCATTCATATGGAGCGGCATTCTTTCCAGCAATCCCATCCGATCAGCCAAGTGCGCAGGGGGCCTTGTGGGCCAGCTTCGGCTGGAGAGAACGATTAGCGCTTGGAGAATTGAGTAGCCCTTCTAGCCTTACGGAGACCGTACTTCTTACGCTCGATCATCCGAGGATCGCGAGTCAAGAGGCCGTTCTCACGCAGCGTGTGCTCGAAGTTCGGATTGTCGATCTTCAGGGCTCGCGCAACTCCAAGGGATACCGCGCCGGCTTGCCCGGTGATTCCACCACCGCTAACTCGCACCTTGATGTCGTACTGCGCCCCAGACTCCGTCGCGACAAATGCCTGTCTCGCGGCCTTCAGGGTGTCTTCAGTCTTGAAGAAATCCTCGACCGGCTTGCCGTTGACCTGGAACTGTCCAGTTCCGGCCCGGATTCTGACTCTTGCAACGGCGGTTTTTCTCCGTCCCGTTCCCCAAACGTATGGATCGCTAGCGAGTACCAAATCCTGCTCCTAATTCTCAGCCTTCGAGCTTCAGCTCTTCCGGGTTTTGCGCTGTGTGCGAATGCTCAGGACCTGCATAGACCTTCAGGCGCTTAAGCATGCTGTATGCCAACTTGTTCTTGGGCAGCATCCGCCTTACAGCAAGTTTCACGAGTTCTTCTGACGAGTTTTCGAGACACTCACCAAGCTTTGCCTCCTTCAATCCTCCAGGATACCCGGAGTATCGACGGTAGACCTTGGTCTCCTTCTTGTTGCCGGTGACCCCGACTTTGTCAGCATTGATCACGATGACCCCGTTGCCCACACTCAAGTGCGGAGTGTAGAGGGGGGTGTGCTTGCCCATCAGAACTTCGGCGACTTGCACCGCCATCCTCCCGAGAACGTGCTTCGAGGCGTCCACGATGAACCATTTGGCCATCGCAGCCTGATGATCTGCTTCACTTGCAAAGGTCGTCTTGGTCATCCTTATCGAGAGCCACTATCGGCCCTCAGGCCCGGGGGAAGCCCGGAACAGGTAGGGAAAGGCGGGGGATGGTATCGGCGTCCGAGAGATTGTCAACCAGGAATACGCCGTGCCTAATTCCCGGTCTCAAGGGTCCTGATATTCATGATGTTAGTGAGCCCGGGTCTGCGGCTGCTCCCCACCAGGACAATGATTCGGTCCCCCGTCTTGGCGAGTCGCCGCTCCAATAGAATTCGCTCACCTTCCAGGGTCATCTCGTGGCTTGTCCTCACTCTCCCAACCTTGTAGGCAGTCACGCCCCATGCCAGGGACAGACGCTGCACGGTCTGCTGCGAGGGCGTGAAGGCGATGATCCTCGTGGGCGTTCGCTCAGCTGAGATCAAGAGGGCTGTTTGGCCGGACTCAGTGAATGCCGCGATCAGCCGAGCGTCCGCCTCCAAGGCTGCATAAGCAGCTGCTCTAACCGTGGCCTGCGTCACACTGCTTCCCTTTCCCCTCGCCCGCCGACGACGGGTGTATTCCCAATCGCCAAACATGTCCTGCTCGCTCTGCCTGATGATGCGATCCATGATCCGCACCGACCGGAGAGGATGCTTTCCCGAGGCGGTTTCCGCGGACAGCATCACCGCCGAGGATCCGTCGTAGATCGCATTGGCGACATCAGAAGCCTCAGCCCTCGTTGGCCTAGGATTCGTAATCATCGATTCGAGCATCTGGGTCGCGGTGATCACTGGTTTCCGCTGCTCAACTGCCTTGCGAATGATCTTCTTCTGAATTGCGGGGACTACTTCAGGCCCGAGCTCCACCCCCATATCGCCACGTGCAATCATCACACCATCGGATTCCGCAATGATCGCGTCCAGATTATCGATCGCTTCAGGCCGCTCGATCTTGGCAATCACTTTGCAATCTGAATTCAAGCGCGAGACATGCTGCTTGAGACGCTTCACATCCTGCGCCTTCCTGACAAAGGAAAGAGCCACAAAGTCTGCCTCAGCTGAGAGAGCGCACTCCAAGTCCTTCAGATCCTTCGGGGTAAGACTGTCCATCGATACCCGGGACCCAGGCAGGTTGATGCCCTTGTGCTCCTTCAAGAGGCCCCCGTATATGACCTTCGCTCTGATCTCCCGTCCCTTGATCCCCAAGACACGGAGCTCCATGTAGCCATCATCCAGAAGGATCCGCTCCCCAGCCTTCAAGTCTTTGTATAGGCCCTCATATCGGCAACCTATGAGAGTCTTCCGTTTCCCTGCTCCAACCTCACCAAGGACTCCCGGAATGCAGGAAATCACCAGCTCTTCGCCGCGGCGAAGCCAGATTGGCTCAACGGTCTTGAAGCTCCCAACCCGGATCTTGGGCCCCTGCAAATCCACAAGAACACCGATTCCAGCATCGAGGGCCTTCGCAGTCTTCCGAATCCTACGAATATCAGCAACCAGTGTTTCGTGGTCAGAATGAGCCGAGTTTAGCCGAAACACGTCGACTCCAGCCCGAATGAGTCGATTGATCAAATCCTCTGACCGAGACGCAGGCCCCAGGGTCGCAACGATCTTGGTTCGATTCTGCTTTGCCATCTCTCACCGCAGGGTGCCCCTTTGCGGCTGCTCAGGCAAGCAAAGACCTCGTTCCCCGCCCTCACACTGGCAAGCCCACAAGACCGCTCAGAAGAAGTCTGCCTTGTTCTTGCTCCACCACTGGCCCCACCGCTTTTGCATGGATGCTCTCTGGTCTATCGATCCCTCAGCATCAAAAGGGAAGCTCTGTCCAGTGAGTTTCTTGAGAGAAGCAATGGCTGTGTACCTCACCAAGCTCTCATCGTCCCCGAGTGCTTGAATGAGTGTCTCAACTGCATCGATCTCACGATCACCTGCCAAACCCTCTAACACCAAGCGGCGGACAAAAGGGTCTGGGTCTTGGGCCAGGGGGAGAATGGAATCGAAGACACGCTCGTCCCCACTCTGCAAGAGTTCATCTACTGCCTCGAATCTCGTCCCGGCATCGCCATCTAGCAGACCAGGGAGGTGTATGGCAAGCTCCTCAGGCAGTGAATTCCCGGCCCCAACAGGTATCGGGAAGCTCGAATCTTCCGGCCCTGCTGCCGAACTGAGAGCTCCCGGCTGAGCCAGGATACTGGCTAGATCCCGGAGGGCCTCGGCAGACTGCTCCTGCAAATCCGAGATCTTCGCGCTTTGCAAATCAACAGCCCTTCGCAACTCGCCCATCGCCTCCATGAGCACCTGAAGCTTTGCATCCGAAGCGTCAAGTGACTTGGCCAGACTCTGGTCGAGGTTGATCAACCCATCCCGAAGGTTATCCGATCCACGCTTGATGTCCTCGAGGTCACTTGCGGCTGGCGCCTCACGTAGTTGCATCTCGACAGAGCCCATTCGGTTGTCCTGACCACGGAGCAAGTCCATGACTCGAGCAATCTCTCCACGCCTGGTCTGGGCATCGGCACCCAGGCGCCAATCGACGAAGATTCCCAAACTGGCCACCGACACCAGCAGAATGAGCGCGCTCGCCATAATGACCGCGCGCGAGGATCCAGAGCTCTGGCTAGGTCGAAGCTCAGTCAGGCAGCACAGCCCGATAATCTTGCCATGCATGCGCTCGGCCCTGGCGCGATCCAAGTCCGTAGCGGGCACGGAGGCGCCGCAGAGATCACAGAAGAATACTTCGAGCTCATCATTCACGACTGACCAACCTCACGACCATGCTTGGGGGCGGTGTCGATAGTCACGCGACCCCTCACAGAAACCGATTTTCGTAGACGCACGGACGCCCACCACAGTCTACCTCGGAGAGAGCCTTCTAGCCCTTCCCAGGGGGAATTCGGCGCTTTGGGTTGTCTTGCTCTAGTCGCCGAGCGCTTCCAGTTGATCCAGTTTTTCCCAAGGGAATTCGGGGCGCCCGAAATGTCCATAGGCCGCGGTGGGCTGGTAAATGGGCCGCCTGAGTTGGAAATGCTCAGCGATTCCAGCCGGACGCAGGTAGCTCCCAAAGTGCTCTCTAACCCTTGCGGTCAGGGCGCTCTCATCCTTGAAGCAATCCTGGTTCAAGGTTCCAAAGGTGTCGCAACGGATGCTGACCGGCTCAGCGACGCCTATCGCGTAGGCCACTTGCACCTCGCAGCGATCCGCCCAGCCCTTCGCAACCACATGCTTGGCCACCCAACGCGAGGCATAAGCTGCAGACCGGTCGACCTTGCTCGGATCCTTGCCAGAGAAGGCGCCACCACCATGCCGCCCCATGCCGCCATAGGTGTCGACGATGATCTTTCGACCGGTCAAGCCCGCATCAGCCTTGGGTCCACCTTCGGCAAATCTACCTGTAGGGTTCAAGAACCAACGGGTTGAATCATCGAGGAGATCGCCTGGAAGGACTTCCTTTGCAACCGTGTGGAGCGCCTCATGCAACTCTGCATCGGAGACATCCGGCTTGTGCTGATGCGAGATCACCACCGTGTGAATGCGTCTCGGCTTGTGATCAGCGTCATATTCGACGGTCAGCTGGCTCTTGGAGTCCGGACGCAGAAAGGAGTAGCGGCCACTCTTTCGCACCTCAGCCAAGGCCTCGAGGAGTCGATGGCTGTAGTGGATTGGCAGGGGCATGAACTCCTCCGTCTCACGACAGGCGAAGCCGAACATCATCCCCTGATCGCCAGCACCCTGCTCGTGGCTTTGCGAAGTCTCAGCATCGACGCCAAGAGCGATATCCACAGACTGCTTTCCGATTGCAGTCAACACGGCGCAGGATTCTGCGTCGAAGCCGATCTCAGGATCGTTATAGCCGATGTCTGCAACGACACCCCGAATGACCGCCTGGTAGTCCACAGTTGCGGAGCTGGTGATTTCGCCAGCGACCACGACCAGGCCGCGGGAGGTCAAAGTTTCACAGGCAACCCGCGAACTGGGATCCTGATCGAGATGGGCGTCTAGGACCGCGTCTGAGATCTGATCACAGACCTTGTCAGGGTGGCCCTCGCTGACGGATTCACTGGTAAAGAGACGGAGTTCCTGGGTCATTGCGGATCTTGGCTGAGCGTGTATTTCGCTGGAGTAGAAGTAAGCTGACCGGTTGGGCGGAGGAGTCTACCTGCAGTCATTAGCAGTGGCCAGCATGCGTGCAGTCCATGCGACCCAGAACAGGCAAAAAGCCATGCCACGGTCCGGCAACTTAATCAGTATCCGGCACTAGACCGACAGGAAGCTGCTGAAGTCTGGCAGCGCTGCCAGCCAACGTGCTTCCGATTCCTTCCACCGCAATGATCGCTCGAAGCTCCAACATAGTTGTCCAGCGTACGCCGGTAGTGCTCACCCTTCTCGGCTTGCTGATGATCGGCCTCCTAGCCGCCGTCGCCATGATCTAAACTACCGAGGCCTTCAGAAGTCCCGCCTTCTGAAAGATCGGCTCTAGGAGAAGGCGCGTGCGCTCAGTGGCTCCTTGGTTCTTTCGAATCAATTCCACCGCTCGTTCGCCAAGCGTCTTGCGAGCCTCAGCGTCAGAAAGGAGCCTTGCCAGAGTCGCGGCGAGCTCCTCCCAATCCCGGACTTGGAGTACCGCGTCGACGGCAAGCAACAACTCCACGTCCTTCCGAAAGTTCGATGTGTGCGGGCCAAAGACTACCGGTTTGCCAATCGCAGCCGGTTCGATCATGTTCTGGCCGCCATGGGGCACCATGCTGCCACCGACAAAGGCAATATCGCAGGCTGCATAGAAGGTCTCGAGATGCCCGATGGTATCTACAACCAGCACCTCATCACCTGCCATGGGATTGGAAGCCTGCATGCCCTCACTCCAACGGCGAGCGCCAACGCCCAGAGCCCTCAATTCACCAATAACCGCCTGTGATCGCTCTGGATGCCTAGGAGTCACGACCAGGCGAATTCCCCGATCAGAACCCTTGGCCAGGCCGGGCAGCAGCTCGGCGAGCTTCCTGTCTTCCTCACCATGCGTTGAACCAGCCACCAAGATGAGTTCGCCGGCTGGCGCCAACCAGTGACGCAGCTCAGACGGCTCATGTCCTGGATGGGCAAGGTGCACACTGTCGTACTTCATGTTGCCCGTGAGGGCGATCTTGTCTGGATCAATCCCGAGTCCAAGGAGACGATCCCGATAGACCATGTCCTGAACGAAGTAGGCTTCAACCCAAAAGAGTTGTGGCAGGAAGAACAACACAGTCTTGTAGCCACGGTAGCTCTTGTCCGAGATCCTCCCATTGATGACAGCCACGGGCACCGATCGACGGGCCGCGGCCTGAAGGAAATTCGGCCAAATCTCCAACTCTACCAGCAGGATGCAACTGGGATTGATCCGGTCAAGAGCACGCCCGGGGAATGGACCGAAGTCGACTGGGTAGTAGATCACTCGATCACCCTCATACATCAACTTGGCGATCTCAAAGCCTGTTGAGGTTGTGGTTGAAATGACCAGTTCAACATCTGGCATGCTCGCATGCAGGGATTCAATGAGAGTCGCCGCAGCTTTGACTTCTCCGACAGAAACCCCGTGAATCCAAATAGGGCGCGTGCCCTCTTCGGATCGCGCAAGATTGCCCATCCTCGCGAGCAAGCTCGCTCGGTAACGCGGGCGCGTGCACATTCGCCAAATGTGAATCGGCCCGAGAACGGGAATCGTCAGCAAGAAGAGAAGGTGGTAGACGACCAGCGCGGCTGTGCCCCGCCAGAGCGGGGGCGAGCAAGCGCTGGTTTGACGATCTAAAGACAAATGACCCAGGCTGTTTGGCGAGCTTCTAGTCAAAGGCCGGATGGCAACACTTCTTGTACTTCACTCCAGATCCGCAGGGACAAGGATCGTTGCGGCCCACGCGCTTGCCTTCAACCTTGGCAACTCCTCCTGGAGCTTCCTTCGTTGTCTGCGGCGCTTTGGCTGTGGCAGGGGACGATGTCGCCCTCTGCGACTGCTGTGGCTTCCGCGTCACCCTGACCTCTCCACCCTCGGCCATGGCCTTGAGCATCTCGGGCGGCGCCTGACCGGCAGCAATCAGGGCTTCTACCATAGCCTTGGCGGTTACCGGATCCTGCGGCCGGGGCATTGGCGGCGGAGCTGGCCTTGCCTGGCGCATCTGCTCACCACCAAGATCGACCTTGAAGATCAAGTTCGTGACTTGGTCCGCAATGGCCTCCTTCAGGAGCTTGAACTTCTCGAACCCCTCCTTCTTGTACTCATTCTTTGGATCGACCTGCGCGTAACCACGCAGGCCGATGCCCGCCTTGAGAACTTCCATGGCGTGGAGGTGATCCTTCCACTTCTGATCCATGGTGTCGAGGAGCAAGAACTGCTGAATCTTGGCCCAGTCTTCCTCACCAAAATGGGCGCCGCGGGTCTCGAAGTGCTTGTCGATGCGCTCGATGCACCAAGCGAACAACTGCTCTCTGCCAACAGCCTCAAGGCCTTCAAGATCAATCTGGTCGCCAGCCTTGCGCACGAACCACTTTCGAATCTCGTCGTACTCGACCGGCGCATCCTTGTCCCCGGCATGCAGATCGATCTGGATATCGAGCACTTCCTCGAACATGCCAAGGATCTTGTCCTTGATGCCTTCCTTATGAAGCACTTCCTTGCGTTGGCCGTAGATGAACTTGCGTTGCTTGTCCATCACCTCGTCGTATTCGAGCAGATTCTTACGGATGTCGAAGTTTCTCGCTTCGACCTTCTTCTGCGCCCGCTCGATACCACGTGTGACCATCGGACTCTCGATCACTTCGCCATGCTTGAGCCCAAGCCGCTCCATCATCGTCTTCACCCAATCGCGGGCAAAAATCCGCATGAGATCATCGTCGAAGCAGAGGAAGAATCGTGTAGCGCCGGGGTCACCCTGACGACCGCAACGACCTCTGAGCTGATTGTCAATCCGACGCGACTCGTGACGCTCTGTCCCGATCACGAGCAACCCGCCCTCGGCAAGAATCTCCTTCTGCGCATCTCCACAAATCAGTTTCAACTCAGCGAGCCGGCTCTTTGCCTCTTCTGATTCCGCCTCGACTTTCCCTTCCTTGACCTCTTTGGCGAGCATCATCTCAGGGTTCCCACCAAGCACGATATCCGTGCCACGACCGGCCATATTAGTAGCGACTGTGACCGCACTCTTGGACCCGGCCTGAGCGATGATGTCTGCCTCCCGCTCGTGATGCTTGGCGTTCAACACCTCATGCTTGATGCCTGCCTTCTTCAAGTAAGCGGACAGGCTCTCTGACTTCTCGATAGAAGTCGTCCCCACCAAAACTGGCCGACCCTTGCCTGAGGCTTCGCGCACATCCTCGACAATCGCCTCGTGCTTGTCGTTCTCATCCAGGTAGATCAAGTCATTCAGATCATCGCGCACCAATGGCCTGTTGGTCGGAATAGCAACAACATCCAAGTCGTAGATCTTGGCGAACTCCGAAGCCTCGGTCATGGCGGTGCCGGTCATTCCCGCCAACTTGTTGAACATCCTGAAGTAGTTCTGCAAGGTAATCGTGGCGAGAACTTGCGACTCCTCCTGCGGTGTCATGCCTTCTTTGGCTTCAACGGCTTGGTGCAAACCGTCGCTCCAGCGTCTACCAGCCATCAGGCGACCGGTAAACTCGTCGACAATGATGACCTCTACTCGGCCAGACTTCTGGTTCTCAGCAACGACATACTCTTTGTCACGCTTGTAGATGTAGTGCGCACGGAGCGACTGCTCGATGTGATGCGGCCAATCCATGTTCGCTGGATCTGAGTAGAAGCTGTCCACCCCGGCCATCTTCTCAGCCTTCGCCATGCCGACTTCAGTAAGAAGGCATTGCTGCTCCTTGAGCTTGACTTCGAAGTCCTCGCCCTCCTTGAGAGCACGGGAAATGCGATCACATGTCACATACCGATCTGTCTTACCTTCAGGTGGCCCTGAGATGATCAGCGGAGTCCTGGCTTCATCGACAAGAATCGAATCCACCTCGTCAACAATGGCAAAGTTGAGCTGCTTTTGGACTTGCTCTTCCGTGCGCCACTTCATGTTGTCGCGCAGATAGTCGAATCCGAACTCGTTGTTGGTGCCGTAAATGATGTCGCAGGCGTATTGCGGCTGTCGCTCCGAGGGGCCCATGGCAGCCTGGATCGCGCCAACTGTGAGCCCCATATACTCGAAGATCGGCGCCATCCAATCACGGTCACGCTTGGCTAGATAGTCGTTGACCGTGACCACATACACACCCTTGCCAGACAAGGCGTTGAGTGCCGCAGCAAGCGTTGCCACCAGAGTCTTGCCTTCACCGGTCACCATCTCTGCGATGTTGCCAGTGTGCAGAACGAGTCCACCGACCAATTGCATATCGAAGTGGCGAAGGCCAATACTCCGGGTACTGGCTTCACGGGTCATCGCAAAAGCCTCTGGCAGGATATCGTCCAAGTCCTTTTCACCAGCGACGATTTGCTGCCTCCACTCGGCGGCTTGCGCCTTCATCTGCTCTTGCGTCAGCCCCTTAGCCCAATCCTCGAGTTCGTTGATCTTGCTCACCAGCGGGCGATAGCGGTTTAACAATCTCTGGTTCGACGACCCAAAAACCCGCTGCAGCCTCTTCCCGAAGAGCTTAGGTATCCCACCAAAATCGAATTTCATACTCTCATCCTCGTTCTTTGAGCTCTTCCAAGAAGCTCCTGTCCTTGATCTTCAGCTTTCTCAATCGCGGTAGATCACTACCGATCTCATCCCTGAAACTCAGGGCAAGTGCATGGGCGGCAATAGAGCAGATCTCAGAAATTCAGCCCTGCAGCCCAATGCTGCGCGTCGCCTTATCAGATCAAGCGAGATCCGGCGCTCGCGGGGCTGGAATGCCGCGCCGCTTCAAGGAGCGAAATGCCGGTTGGCAACCAGGGAGCGACTGCCTCAACTCGCTGCCCTGCTCGTCAGGACAGGAGCGATCTCCTGTACTCAGCCGCCGAGACTCTGCTTTCTCAACCCGGGCTGCCGCGCAGAGCGCAGTTCCGATGCCCTCACCTGGCGGCCGTGTGAGCACACCCGACCCGACCAGCAGGAACAGAAAGAGCAGGGTGACCGCCGGAGCACTTGCTGGCTCACGATCGGCCCAGATGATCGAAGCTCCCTTGATCATCCTTCTGACTCTTTGCTGCTGATCACGCGGTTAACCATCTTGTAGAGAAGCTCTTCTGGGTATGGCTTTGTGAGGAAGCCATCGGCCTTGTCGATATCCCCTAGGCTGATCTTGCTGGCCGTGCAAAGGAGAACCGGAATGTTACGTGTGGACTCATCCTCCCGCAAGGCAGCGATCACCGCGAGGCCGTCCAGCTCAGGCAGCTCGTAGTCGAGCAATATCATGTCCGGCTGGATCTTTTGGGCTGCCTCGATTGCACTGGGTCCATCGAAGACCTTGTGCATCGTGTAGCCTCGCAGGCTCAAGAGCGACTCGACGGCATCCGCGAGATCCTCTTCATCATCGACCACGAGGATGGTGCCAATCTCCTCAACCGCCCCATCCCTGGTTCGCTGGCTGCAGAGTTCACGCAGATTGAAGGCGCTGGGCAAGCCCGAAGAACAAAAGCTGTCCTCAATCTTGCGCTTCAAATCGCTGTTGAATCGCCGCACCGCCATCCAAGCTTCGTAGTCCGGATAGTCCGGTTTAATCTCCATATCGTCGTGCGTATCTACACCGAAGTAGTATTCGCCAGCGACGATATGCTCCTGCAAGAGGAGCTTCATGAATGGGTAGTTTCGGTTGCCAAGGCGCATGGTGTAGCGAAGACAGGATGAGGGGCTAGCGCCTCCCTGCTCATCCTTGCTAAACAGGCCTAGAACCTGCTCTGGCGTAGCGTCCGCGGGCAAGTTGAGCTCAGGCATCCGTCCACTGGATGCGCTGCCATAGGCAAGATCGAGATATAGGCTTACCGCCTCTGCCACCATCTCGAGGGTGAGCTCTTGGAGCCTCATGCTGGTCTCGCGCTTCTCGAGGATCCAAGCCACCTGGAATGGACCTCATGACACTTTCCACAATACCCTGAAGAGTTTTCCACAAAGCCTTCACGGTGCCCTGGTCTGCCGCCGGGGAGAATACCTGCCAGAATCCCCCTGTCGACAGGGCTCTAGGACGATTTCTGTTGAGATTCCCGAGCCGTCTGCCGGTCACTCTGCCAGACCAAGACCACCAGCAGAATCGCCCCCACGCAGATCAGGGCATCCGCCACGTTAAAGGCCGGCCACTGCAGAGGGCCCTTTTCCAAGTCGATGTAGAAGAGGAGGAAGTCCCTGACCCCCCCCTCCGGCTCGGTGAAATTGTCGTACAGGTTGCCCACCGCACCAGCGACAATCATCGCCAAGACTATCTGCTGCATACGCTTGCGACGGGGAGTGCGCCACATAAAGAGCCCTAGGAGCAGGACTGCGAAGCAACGCAAGATGGTCAGCAGGAGGTTGTACTCCTGCCCGATTCCCCAGATCGTGCCCGTATTGCGCCAGCATATGAGGCTGAAACTGAGCGGGCCCTCCCAAACGGAGAGGCTGCGTCGAGCCTCGACCATCCCTGGGTAGGTGCTTGCCAAGTGGGCAAAAACTGCAGCCTTGGACCAGAGGTCGGCCAGAATCAAGACCGGCGCCAGGCTCCAGAACCAAGCCTTGCCGACAAACAGGCTGGGACCGTCCTCAGCGACCTGATTCCTGGACTCTTCTGACTCCGCGCCCGTACTTGGGATCTCTGTCACCATAGCTTAGATTCAGCGGGCGCCTGGTCGTCCCAGCAGGGCTGCCCCAAGAGCCGGAGGCCAAGACCTCAGGCAATTTCGCGTTCTTGCTCGAGCTCAGACTGATGCTCAACGCAGTATTGGGCCCAGGGGAGATATTCCAAGCGTTCCTTCGCGATCCAAGGGTCGATCTTGGCCTTGGACTTGGTCTTCTTGGCCTTCTGGCTATCAGCGATCTCCTTGCAGCGGGTGCAGAGCCCGAAGGCCTGCTCAGACTCGCCACGGAGGCGCGCTAGCGCTCCGTCGATCAGCTGGATGGTCTCCTCTTCGTTCTCAATCAACCCGAGCAGGAAGCCCTGATCGTAGGTATCTGTCCCCTGATCAGCGAGGTTGTCCACGGATGAGTCCTGTTCAGAGGCGCGCAGGGCTTCATCCCGCATCGAACCCACATCCCCACTAAGCAGCGCCAAATGGCGCTCCAAGAGGGCCTCATACTTATTCTGTTCAGCCTTGGTTGGCTTCGGCATCTCTCATTCTCCAAAGCAGTTGGAGTGTTTTTTAAAGGATATCCCCCCAGGCCTGGGAGCGGGCTGAGGGCAGTGCCCACCCTGGAAAGCCCCTAGTGCCTGAGCTGAAGGGCCGAGGACCATACGATCGGCCCCATCGGCGGTCAAGACGGTCGCCATGATGATCTCGGGCGACTAGGTTCTTGCTGTGCGATCGGACCCTAGCAGTCTTCTGGCAGATTTCCTGGTCTATGTGGGCGCCGAGCTCCAGCTCTCCCCTCACACGGTGAGCGCCTACCGGCGCGACCTTGCCAACTTGATCCATGGCCAGTCATCTTTGCCGAATCGCCAACAGATCATCGCCCATCTGGCGAAGGAACGAAAACGACTGTCCCCGAGCTCAGTGGTCAGAGCCATGGCCGCTATTCGCGGCTTCTATCGCTTCCTGCATGCTGAAGGGTACACGGACGAGGATGCCGCGACCGGACTCCTGGGCACACGTATAGAGAAGCGCCTACCCCGAGTGCTTGGACGGCGGAGTGTCGAAGCACTACTGCAGGCCTTCCCGGGAGATACAGAACTAGAACTCCGCAATCGGTGCATCCTACATGTTCTCTATGCAACCGGCTGCCGAGTGAGCGAGGTCACTAGCCTCTCCGTTGCAGGGATACTGCCCGGAGAGGCCTTTCTCCGCGTACGTGGGAAAGGCAATAAGGAACGCCTGGTCCCCATTTCAGCCCCAGCCACCGCTCTTCTACGCGAGTACCTGGCGGGACCAAGAGTCAGACTGGCATCGAGGAGCGCGGAAGACCACGAGGAGATGTTCCTTTCCCGGCGAGGCCGACCCCTCGACCGGATTCGTGTCTACCAGATCATCAAGGAAGCAGCCAAACGATGTGGCCTGCGAGTTGCGTGTAGCCCCCACAGCCTTCGTCATTCCTTCGCAACTCACCTGGTCACCGGCGGTGCCGATCTACGAGTGGTGCAAGAGCTCCTCGGTCACGCTTCGCTTGCGACCACCCAGGTCTACACAGAAGTAGACAGCAGCCGTCTCAAGGACACTCATCGCCGGCTTCATCCCCGAGGTTAGTCGCGTCGCAGTCCCGCGTGCACGACCTCTGCAAGCTTCCGAGAAAGACCAGGAACCCGACAGAGACTCTCCAAATCCGCCTCGGCGACTGCACGAGCAGATCCGAAATGACGAATCAACTGCCGACGCCGAGTTGGACCAATCCCTGGGATCGCATCCAAGGGGCTCTTCAACTTACTCCGCAGCCGCCGGTGATAGCTGATGGCAAATCGGTGCGATTCATCACGAACCGCAGCCAGAAGTAGTGTTTCGGGTGCCGCATCAGCGAGCACAACCGGCAACTCTCTGCCAACAAGAAACAGGCGCTCTCCACTCTGCCGGCGCTCATCTCCGACGCCTTTCAAACGACTCTTGGCCAACCCAGCCAGGCAAAGATCGTCCAAGAGCCCGAGTTCTCGCGCGGATTCTCTCGCTGACGAAAGCTGACCCTTTCCACCGTCAACGACCAAGAGGTCCGGTAGGTCATCTTCCTCTCTTGTCTCACACTGCGTGAGACTCCTACGCACTGCTTCCGACATCGCAGAGAAATCATCCCCAGCAGCGGACTCGCTGATCTTAAAACGACGGTAGGCGCTCTTGTCAGGAACACCGTCCACGAAACAAACTCGGGATGCGACCGTGTCACGACCCTGGATCGTAGAGACATCCATACAGTGGATCCGACTAGGCACACCCCCGAGCCCACAGATCGCTGCAAGATTGAGTAGAGCCTGACGCTGCCTCTGCTCGGCGCTTGCCTCAACCATCTCCTGGAGTCGTGCATTCTCCTCAGCCATCGCCAGGAAGCGTCGCCGCGAGCCTCGCTTGGGCACCGCGATCTTCACACTCCGCCCCCGCTTTGACTCCAACCATTCCAAGAGGGATTCAGCCTCCGGAACCTCCTGCGGCACGAGTATCTCGCCGGGGACATAACGATCCCCCTGGTAGTAACGCGCCAACAGGTCCTCGAGAAGGAGTGGTGAAGGCAATGCCGAAGGAACTTTGAAACGACTACTACTCTCCAGGCGGCCGGATCGGAAGTGCAGGATGACGGCAACGGCCTCCGCGGCTGATCGATGCAAGCCCACCACATCCCTATCACCTTCGGAGGACTCAACCACAGACTGACGCTCAGCTACTGACTCAAGAGCCTCGATTTGCAGCTTCTTGGCCTGAGCCTTTTCGAATTCCAGATCTCCTGCCGCCGTCCGCATCTCCTCTTCTAGCCGGCGCAAAACTCCTCTCGCCCCACCCCGCAGCACACTCACTGCCTCCTCTACCAAAGCCGTGTACTCAGGGCGATCGATCAAACCCACGCATGGCGCGGGACAACGGCCAATCTGATGCTTCAGACATGGACGGCTGCGGTTGTCGAATACCGACTTCGAGCAATCCCGCAGTGGAACGACCTTGTGAAGCAAGCGCAGCGTCCGTCGCACCGACTTCGCCGAGGCATATGGACCGAAATAGTCTGCACCATCATCCTTGCGGCGACGAACCAGACGGAACCAAGGCCACTCCTCTTGCCGATCAAGTCGCAACATCAAGAAGGACTTGTCGTCGCGAAGCTTGAAGTTGTAGATCGGCCGCAGCTTCTTGATGATCGTGTTCTCGAGCAAGAGAGCTTCTTGCTCGGTCTGGGTGACCAGGAACTCCACGTCGTGGGCTTCCTTCTCCAAGAAACGCAGCTGGAAGCGACCGTCCCCCCCTGGTTTGAGATAGGACCGCACTCGACTTCGGAGCTTGGCTGCCTTGCCCACGTACAGGGCCTTGCCTTTCGAATCCGTAAAGATGTAGACCCCTGACTCATCTGGAAAGCGCGCTACTCGATCAGCGATTTCAGCCCTCATCCCAGCTCCAAACCCGCCCGTTCCAAACGAAACACCTCGTCACGAATACTGGCAGCCAGCTCGAAATCGAGATTCTTGGCAGCAGCCAACATCTCTTCACGAAGTTTCTGTACGTGTTGGTTAAGAGCTCTCTGACCAGTGAACCTCGGGCTCTTTGGCGTCGCAGATTCTCGACTTCGCCCCCGCTTGTCAGCGCCCCGCCCGGACTTCGGCTGCTCCTCCTCCGCCTCCTCCTCGAAGTGCAAGAGATCCCTGACTTCCTTTACAATCGTCTTGGGCACAATGCCATGCTCTTCGTTGTAGCGCTGTTGCCGCTCTCGCCGACGGCCCATTTCCTCAATAGCCCCGCGCATCGAATCGGTAGTCCGATCGGCGTACATGATCACGCGACCGTTCACGTTCCGTGCTGCTCGACCACAGGTCTGGATCAGCGAAGTGCGGTTGCGAAGGAATCCTTCCTTGTCCGCATCCAAAACGGCCACCAAGGTGACTTCGGGGATATCGAGCCCCTCACGCAGCAGATTGATCCCAACGAGCACATCGTAGACCCCCAAGCGCAGATCACGAATCAGAGCCGTCCGCTCGAGGCTATCGATGTCTGAATGCAAGTAGCGGACTCTGACACCCAGATCTCGAAAGTGGTCGGCAAGCTCCTCGGCCATCCGTTTGGTCAAAGTAGTTACCAGGACTCTCTCCCCGCGCTCAGCTCTTATGTTGGCCTCGTGCAAGACATCGTCGACTTGATTTCGCGCCGGCCGAACTTCCACCTCCGGATCGACCAGACCCGTGGGCCGGACCACTAACTCGGCAACTCTATCCCCGCTCTTATCCAGTTCGTACTTCGAGGGCGTCGCCGACACGTACACAACCTGGTTCTGCAAGGTGCAGAACTCCTCGAACTTGAGGGGGCGATTATCCAGAGCCGATGGCAATCTGAACCCAAAGTCCACCAGGTTTTGCTTCCGACTTCGGTCGCCACGATACATCGCGCCCGACTGCGGAACGGCAACGTGACTCTCGTCGATCATCAAGACGAAATCGTCAGGAAAGTAGTGTACCAAGGTAGCCGGCGGGTCCCCTGCCAAACGACCATCAAGGTGCCGTGAGTAGTTCTCGATTCCGTTGCATATCCCCGTCGCCCGAAGCATCTCGAGATCATGGCGAGCGCGCTGCTCCAGCCGTTGACACTCGAGAAGCTTGCCCTTCGCGCGCAATTGCGGCAACCACTCATCCAACTCAGCCTCGATAGTTTCGCAGGCCTTTCGCAACCGATGCGCAGGGGCAACATAATGGCTCGTCGGGTAGATGGTGACCTGTTCCAGTTCCTCCAAGATCTCGCCACGCAAGGGGTCAACCGCCAGAACCGCTTCGATTTCGTCATCGAAGAACTCCACACGAATGGCCCGATCCTCCTCATAGACAGGGTAGATCTCCACCACATCGCCACGCACTCGGAATCGCCCCGGAACAAAGTCGTAGTTATCCCGCCTGTATTGGATGGTTGCGAGTGAGCGTAGAAGTGCGTCACGCTCAATCGTCTGTCCCGCCTTTATGCACACGGACAATTCCCGGTAGTGCTCAGGAGATCCCAGCCCGTAGATGCATGAGATCGACGCAACGATAAGGACGTCGCGACGCTCCATGAGCGATCTGGTCGCGGAGTTTCGCATGCGATCGATCGCCTGATTGATCGTCGCATCCTTCTCGATGTACGTATCGGTGCTTGGAACGTATGCCTCTGGCTGAAAGTAGTCGTAGTAGCTGACGAAGTACTCGACAGCGTTGTCAGGGAAGAATGCCTTGAACTCACCGTAGAGCTGCGCCGCAAGCGTCTTGTTGGGAGCCAAGACCAAAACAGGTCGATCGATCGATTCGACCAACTTCGCCATGGCGTAGGTCTTCCCCGACCCAGTCACACCGAGAAGGGTGCATTGCTCAACTCCTGACCGCAGCCAGCCTTCGAGCTTCTCCAATGCGGCGGGCTGATCTCCAGCTGGCCGGAGGTCGCTGACCATCTTGAACACCATGGATCCATGGTCCGGCCAGCTGCCATGGTTGACAAGGCCGAGTGATACTGGATAGTCGGGATGCTGCGTTCTATGCCCAATCCGACCAGGGCGAGCAGCCCGCTGAAATGCCTACAAGACGCCGGAGTGCTCGCAGACCGAGGCCTGGATCCCGAGTCCAGAAGAGAACACTTCCCCGCAAACAAAGTCACGCTGGTGCCATCGCAGGGACCACCATTCTGGCCAGCCTCGCCGTCCTCCTGCTCATCTTGCTTCGTCAAGGTGAGGAAGTCGGCGCCACCCCGAGCCAGGCGCCAGTCCGACTGCCGACGGGCATGGACAATATCAGGGTGAGCGCTGTAGTCACCTGGGCTGAATCCATTGCCAGCGGTGATCTCAACAAGTTGGAGCGGCACAGCGACCTGGCCACTCTCAATAATTACTTGAATCCCGGCACGGACTACTTGAGCACAGGATCAGGGGAGATCCTGAAACTCATAATCGAGCATGACGAGACGAGCTGGTTTCGCCAATTCGAAATCACTTCAGCTGAAATCCAGGATCGCAATCAAGCGATGGCGAGCTCGGATCGGGGTACCGTCATGCTCTACATGGTTCCCAAGCCTGAGTATGAAGATCGATTCACGGACAGAATGGAGATCGCCGTGAGTTTTCAGGTACTCAGCGAGGTACCCAAAGTAACGCGCTGGTCGATTCTGCGAATGCCAGCCAAGATACGACAAAAGAAGATCCACTCACCCCTCGCTGAGTTGGGTGCAGCCAAGACGATCGACGTTGAGTTTGGCGGCGAGGCGAGCAAAGCCGTCATCGCTGCACCAAAGCCCCTTGGCCACCTGGAAGAAACGGATCCCGAGCTGAGGATACGAATCGACGGACTTATCCTGAGCTTGATCGAGGTAGAGGCTCCTGCCCGGTCGTTTCGTGACGCAAAAACCGAAATCCTCGAGATCGGTAAGCCCGCAGTGCCACGGCTGTTGAACGCACTTTACGAGATCGACATGTCGTCGCAGGAGAACCTCATCCGCCTCCGGAGAATCACGGCGACACTCGAGGCCATGACCGGCCGTCGTTTCGGCTTTAATCCCTCTGCGGTCCACAATGATGCCTTCAGCGGTGCCACCAACGAGTCCCGACAGCTTGCTCTCGAGCAGTGGTTTGGTTGGTGGACCAACAACTACGACAAGCCCATCGACAGCGCCCTGAAGGCCGCCCGAGAGGCCGAGGAAGGAGTCGTAGATGTGGGTAAACAAAGGAGAGGCGGGAGATCCAGGAAGCGGTAGAATTCTCCGCCGTCCCTCAAGCCAGTACCCCCACGGAAAGTCCCATGGCCGCCACGCAGATCGTATGCACCAATTGCGGTGCGAAGTATCGCATCCCTGAAACCTTCAAAGGTAACCGCGCCAAGTGCAAAGCATGTGGCACTGTGATCGACGTCGCCGCACAGCGAGCGACCGAGGCCACAGCAGATGCCGGCGAAGAAAAGCCCGCAGCTGCCAAGCCTGCCGCGGCCAAGCCGGCGACTGCTAAGCCTGCCGCAGCCCGACCAGCGTCGCCCCGCAGGTCCAGAACCACCAAGAGCTCCGATTCGCCAACACGGCCGACTCGCAGCAGCCGCAGGGCGGAAGCCTCTGAAGAGCCCGAAGAGGCGGACTCCAAGCCAGTATCTCGCCCTCGGCGCGCCAGCTCAGGCAGTGCCAGCTCAGGCGGTGCCAGCAAACGCAGTAGTAGTCGCGGAGGCAGCAGCCGCCGCGGTCGCGCCGTGGCTGAAGACAAGAAGGGCAACAAGGGAATGCTCATTGGCGGCGGCGTCCTTGTGCTAGCCGCGGCCGTTGTCGGCGTGATCTTCTTCATGGGTGGCGACGATGCACCTGCGGAAGAAAAAATCGCAACTGCCGGTGAAGGGCAGGCAAACGCAGAACAGGCCACCCAGATCGAGGAAGGCAAGCAAACGACCGGAACGGAAACCCCCGCCGGCGAGACTCCCGCAGCAGGGCAACCCGTCGAAGCCGCTGGCGATGAGAAGGGTGCTGATCCTGCCGCAGCCGAGGCAGCTGCCAACGAATCCAAGGAGCCTGCCAAGGACAGCAAGCCTGCCCGCAAGAAGGGCGAGCCGATCACTGACCCCTCGCAGGTCTTCAACCCAAAGACGGAACTCGAACCCATGCCCTGGCCGGCAGACGTCAGCGACGAAGAAAAGGCCGTAATTGAGGACCTGATCAGCGACCTGGCCGATGGCGGTCGCGCCGGGATTGATGCCAAGAAGAAACTCGAGGCCCTTGGGTACAAGCCCCTGGCAGCGATCTTCAACGCCCTACGTGAGAAGGACTACATGGATAGCTTCGACTCCATGGATGCCTGGGAGCTCAACAAGTTCATGGAGACGACCACCAAGGGTGCGAACGTCCCTTTCAGGCCGGTCAACATTGGCGAAGAGGTTCCTCTCGAGACTGCTGACTGGAATGCTCGCATCGTCAAGGTCTGGGTCACCTTCGTATCGCACTACAGCGACGCCGAGAAATGGGACGGCCTGATGGAGAAGCGGGGCAAGTAAGGGGTTGGGCGCCCAACGCCTTCTCCCCAGTCCTTCTCCCCAGTTCCAGGTCAGCTACGAGGCTGGCTCCGTCGAGCCCTCTTCGCCCAAACCGTCGGCCACGGTGACACCACGGTTATCCAAAAACTTGAGGACCTCGGAGATCTCCGCATCTTCACCCTCCAGCTCGAGGGCCAGAAACCCGCCACCCTCGGAGACCGAGGCTCCGCGGATATTGATGATCACGTCAAACTTGCGGTTCAGCTGGTAAAGCAAGGGTTGCTCCACCAGCTCCTGGGCGAATTCGAAGTAGATATTCTTCTTCACTAAGCTCTGTACTCAGGGGGGACTCCGGCGAAGTTGCCGGGAACCCTACAGGCTAGGGCTTCCCGTCCCCGGGGAAAGGTCATTCCTAAACCTCTCATGAGGAACGGATTGCACCCCCAGTCTTGATCCGGGGACATCGCCTCGCTAGGGTTCTCCGCCCTCAGGAGGCTCCTGGTGGCGTAGCCAAGTGGTTAGGCAACGGATTGCAAATCCGTGAACGCCGGTTCGAATCCGGCCGCCACCTCCATTTACAGCGTGATCTCATCGCTAAAGCAGAATTCGATCTTGGCGGTGATGCTCAGCCTGCAGGCCTGCATCCCGGCCAGCTATGGCTACCTCCGGATCCCGATCGAGAACCGCGGCGATCAGGACTCCCCACTGGCCGTGATCGACCTCCCTCTCGAAGATCTGGCCGCAGGCTTCGACGACTTCGCAATTGACCGGCTGACGTTCTATGTCGAGGGACGGGATCCCATCCCCTTTGCTCTCACCGACCTCGATGAGGATGGCATTCTCGACCACGCACGCATCAAGATTCCTCTCGCCAAGGAAGGTGACTTCGTCATCGTTACGAGCGATGGCCCACGCAGCCCGGAGAAGCTGGCACCCGGCGGCCAAACCGGAATCGCCGTTGTCCGCTTCGACTTAGCCGAGCGATAAGGTCAGCGCGGAGACCAGTATGGAGAACTATGCGGCTGGACTTGCGCCAGACAGAGCGTGAGCTCAGAGAATCAGCTGGTCCTGAACTGCCTTGGATTTCGCATCGCCCAGGAGTCTCCGGATCATCGTAAGCGCGAACTCGAATGCAGTCCCCGGACCACGACTGGTCACAAAGAGCCCGTCCTCAACCACTGCGCTTTCGCTGTACTCCGCATGCCCCGCAACTTCCGTCCGAACTGCCGGATGGCTCGTCATCGCGCGACCTTCACCCAGTCCATGTGCAACCAAGACTTTCGGGGCGGCACAGATGGCCGCCACATCACGTCCCGCAGCGAATTGGGCCCGGAGGAGATCCCCCACCCGCGGATCGGATGCGAGCCGCTCACTTCCTCCCATACCACCAGGAAGCACCAGGAGATCGAATACACCCTGGGCAGCGTCCAATGAGACATCAGGTAGGAGGCGTAGCTGCCGGCTGCACTCGACCACTCCATCCCCATCGAGGCCGGCAAGGACGACCTCGATACCCGCCCGCCTTAGTAGGTCGACTACGATGACCACCTCCATCTCCTCGGCACCCTGCGCCAGGAGGACCAAGACACGCCTACTTTCCCTCGTCATGGTCATATCCCTGTCTTCGAGCAGTCAAGACGATGCTGGAATATACTCCTAGTGGCCCAGCTCATGATTCCTCGCATTCTCAGTTACCTGGTGTTCGCGATTCTGATGACCGTGATCATCATTGGATCCATCCTGGTCGTTACGGTTCTGTACCTGCCCTACGTTGTGGCCAAGGCAATCTTCATGGCTGTGAGTGGCAAGCTCAACCCCAAGCCAGACAGCGAGTCCCTGGCACCCTCGGGGGAAGGTTAGGCCAATCCTCGATCGCTATCGTCGCCGACCCATCTGACCACAGAGCCCCCCGGGGTCGAGTAGTCCATCTAGTTCGCTGGCACCTAGATCGGTGAGTTCGAGAGCCACCTCCTTGACGCTTCGACCGCTTGCCGCCGACTCCTTGGCAATCTTGGCCGCGACTTCGTAACCCACTGCTCTGTTCAGTGCAGTCGCCAAGATCGGGTTGCGGTGCACTTGCTTGGCACCCTCGACGGTCACCTCCATTCCCTCGAGGCAGTTCTCTCTGAACATGTTGCAGCCATTCGCCAGCAGGTTCACAGACTCGACGGAATTCCGTGCCATGAAAGGCATCATTGTATTGAGTTCGAACTGCCCTTGGCTGTTGCCAAAAGCCACTGCTGAATCGTTGGCGAACACTTGGCCACAGAGCATGAGCACCGACTCGCAAATCACCGGATTTACCTTGGCCGGCATGATTGAGCTGCCCGGTTGCACAGCTGGGATGGCAAGTTCTCCCAAACCCGTCAGGGGTCCTGAGGACATCCAGCGGATATCATTGGCAATCTTGTAGAGCGCTGTAGCGAATCCGCGGCAAGCGCCACTCATGGCAACGACGGCGTCCAAACTACTTTGCGCTTGGAAATGACGAGCCGTCTCGCGCAAACCAAGCTCTAGCTCCTTGTCTAACAGTTTGCATACGGCGTCGGCAAAGCCTGCCTGAGCATTGACCCCAGTTCCGACAGCAGTTCCCCCCAGGGGCAATTCCGCGAGATCAGTGAGGGCTGTCTCGATTCTTCTGGCGCCAAGCTCAACCTGCTGCGCATAGCCACGGAACTCCTGCCCATAGCGAATTGGCATCGCATCCATGAGATGCGTACGCCCAGTCTTCACCGACTCGAAGTTTCGATCGGCCAGATCGTGCAGACTACCGGCAAGTCTCTCCATTGCGGGCAGCATCTGTCCCTTGACCAGTAGGCTCAGGCCGAGCTGGACAGCCGACGGAAACACGTCATTGCTCGATTGCCCCATGTTCACATGGTCGTTCGGGTGGACCGCCTTGCTTCCAAGCTCGTGCCCCATGATCTGGCTCGCACGGTTCGCGATCACCTCGTTCGCATTCATATTGGACGAAGTTCCGCTCCCAGTCTGAAATACGTCGACCACGAAATGCTCATCGAGCTTGTTAGCAGCTGTCTCACCGGCGGCAGTGGCAATCGCCTCGGCGATCTTTGCATCCAGACCACCGATATCCGCGTTGACGGCGGCTGCAGCACCCTTGATCAGGCCCAGGGAACGAATCACGACCGCAGGAATCCCAACCCCACTGATGGGAAAATTTCGTCTGGCGCGCTCAGTCTGGGCACCGTAGTAGGCGCCTTCTGGGACCTGAACCTCGCCCATTGTGTCTCTTTCAATACGGGAATTCGCCATGAGATGGACCTCGGAGAGTCTTGGATGGAGTGCGTGGACATTGAAGCAGTCCAGGCGCAATGCTCAACAACCGATCACGAATCGACTGGCGTTCACAGCCTCGGACTGATCCCATTAAGCCCACACGTGATATTCTGCGGAGGTGGCGGAATCGGCAGACGCAGCAGACTTAAAATCTGCCGGCCTTTACAGGCCATGGGGGTTCGAGTCCCCCCCTCCGCACTACTGAGAAATTGCGAATGACAAAGCTTACAGCACTTCTAACCACCGCTCTCTTCTTCGGGAGTCAGAGCCAAGCTCAATCTGCTGACACCATTCGCGTCCATGCGGAGACCCGGGAATGGGTCAGCAAGCTACGGGACCCAAACACGCGCGCCAAGGCGCAGAAAGAAATCCTGCGCATCGGCAAGTGGGGCGTCGCAGTGGTCGCAGAAAGCTTGGAGGCTAGCGTCAAGGCGGGCGAACGCGCGATGGTCAGAACCCTCCTCGAGACGATCTCTAGGCTGGGACCGCAGGCTAGGGAAACCATTCCTCTCCTGGGAGACTTGGCTAACCAAGTCGCTCCGGAGGAGTTCATCCAACTCATGGAGACAGTTGGAAACCTTGCGCCCTACTACCAAGACAAAGCCGCCACGGTTCTTTGGCGATTGTCACCAGCGCTCCAAGAACAGCTGAAGAAGCTTCCACCGCGACGTTGGGCGGAGGCCATTCAGGCTACTGATCGTTGTGCTGCCCGCCTCGCCATCAACTTCAAACTCCGTCCCCTCAGCCTCATTGAACGGCTAACCAGCGATAATAGCTATCAACGCGAGGCGGCGGCAGACTTGCTTGCTTACTACGATGAGATGAGCAGCAGCGGCATCCAGCCGCTTCGTGATGCAATCGAGTCAAGCCATCCAAGGATTCGCATCGCTGAGAAGGTAACTCTCGATGGAGACCAGGGGAAACCCACCGTCGTCTGGGGCAAAGCTAGTTACGACGTTGAGGTTCGAACCGCAGCCGCACGAGCCTTGGTAGAAATCAGCGATCAACCGACCGTTGAATACACCGCTCTCATCATGCTCCTGCACAGAGGACGCGCGGACGAGCGCGCCTTCGCTTTGCGATCCTTGAGCACTCAAGTACTGGATCTCAGTGCCTATGTGCCAAATCTGGTCGCTGTGCTCGAGGACAAGGCCGCAACGGGCATAAGAGAAGCAATCGATCTCCTAGGTCTACTTGGACCGAAGGCCAGCTCGGCGCTCCCCGCCCTCGAAGATGCGACCCGGCGACCTGACAAAGAGTTGGCAGATCGAGCAGCAGCAGCGCTGCACAAGATCCGAGGTCACTGACCCGGAACCCACAGGCCCCGGGCCAGGACAAGCGGGGGACTTGCCCCGCAGCTCAGCAGCCTATCAGTAGCGGTAGTGGTTCGGCTTGTACGGCCCCTCAACTGGCACACCGATGTAGTCGGCCTGCTCCTTACTCAGCACGGTCAGATTTGCACCCAACTTGCCAAGGTGCAAACGCGCAACTTTCTCGTCGAGGTACTTGGGAAGAACATAGACGGACTTCTCGTAGTTTTGCGGGTTCTTGTAGAGCTCGATCTGAGCAATCACTTGATTGCTAAAGCTATTCGACATGACGAAGCTCGGATGGCCTGTTGCACAGCCAAGGTTGAGCAGTCGACCCTCTGCAAGAACGATAACGCCGTGCCCATCGGGGAAGACCCAGCGATCTACTTGCGGCTTGATGTTGACGCGTTTGACACCCTGTCTCTTGGCCAGTTGAGCCATTTCGATTTCGTTGTCAAAGTGGCCAATGTTGCCGACGATGGCGTTGTTCTTCATCTTCGCCATGTGATCGGCGGTGATAACATCCTTATTTCCGGTCGTCGTCACGAAGACATCCGCTTCAGCAAGGTTGTTCTCGAGGGTATCGACTTTGTAGCCCTCCATGAGCGCCTGCAGAGCACAGATCGGATCGATCTCGGTGATGATCACCCGTGCACCTTGCGCGCGTAGCGACTGGGCACAGCCCTTGCCGACGTCCCCGTAGCCACACACAAGAGCGACCTTGCCGGAGAGCATCACGTCGGTTGCACGCATGATTCCATCAACGAGAGAGTGACGACAGCCATAGACATTGTCGAACTTGCTCTTGGTGACCGAGTCATTCACGTTCATAGCCGGGAAGGGCAAGATGCCTTCCTTCTGCATCTGGTAGAGGCGGTGCACTCCCGTAGTGGTCTCCTCCGTTACCCCGCGGATTTCGGCGGCCATCTTGGTCCACTTGTCCTTGCTCTTGCCCAGCGACTGCTTGACGAGAGTAACGAACTCGATCCAGTCCTCAGGATCATCTGCCCCAGTATCTGGAGCCTTGCCCGCCTTCTCCCACTCGGCACCCTTGATGACTAGCAGGGTGGCGTCGCCACCATCATCGAGAATCATGTTCGGGGACTGGCCGTCTGGCCAAGTAAGAGCCTGCTCGGTACACCACCAGTACTCGGAGAGGGTTTCCCCCTTCCACGCAAATACCGGGATGCCCTGCGGGTTCTCCGTAGTTCCATTTGGCCCGACCGCGACGGCAGCTGCCGCATGGTCCTGGGTTGAAAAGATGTTGCACGAAGCCCAGCGGACTTCAGCACCGAGCTCCACCAAAGTCTCGATGAGCACCGCTGTTTGAATGGTCATGTGCAAAGAGCCCGTGACGCGCGCTCCACTGAGCGGCTTTTCGGCACGGTATTCTTCGCGCAATGCCATGAGGCCAGGCATCTCTACTTCGGCCAGTTCGATCTCCCGACGACCGAAGTCGGCCTCAGAGAGGTCAGCCACTTTGAAATCAGCAAGCGCGTTGGTTTCCTGCGCAGTCATTCGAATCACTTCCTGTTCTAGGTTCAGTTCTTGACGATATGGAATTTGTCAGTCTCAAGGTCGCGTACCCGCGACCAGAAACATTGGTAAATGCACGGTCTTGTCGGTCTTCCCCTGCACGACATAGCTGTCGAGCAAGTCCTGCTGCTTCACTTCCACGAAGCCAGCGCGCCCAAGAGCGCTACGGACACGATTCGGGTCGAGTCCCAGGTGAAGATCACCCATCCGTTCACGCATCCAGTCTTCTTCGTGCGGAAGGAGATCGGATATCACTGCGCGACCTCCGGGCTTGAGGATTCTCGATAGCTCCTGAGCAGCCAAGTCCATGTCTGCCAGGTGGTGCCACACAAGATTGGCGAAAGCCGCGTCGACTTCACCATCCGCCAGAGGCAGCTGATCCATCTCTCCAGCGCGGAACTCCACCTGCTTTGACTCCAGACTCTTCCCAGCCTCTGCCAGCATTTGCTCGGAGTGATCTACGGCGATGACCTGCGCCCCTCGCTCGAGCAAAAACGAGGTCAGAAAGCCAGCCCCACAACCAAGATCAGCGATGACCAGCTGACCCGGCACGAGGGAGCTGAATGCTTCGCTGCGAAGGGATCCAAGGGCGAAGGCCTCACCGACGGTACTCCAACTACCCGCAAGCGCATCGTGGGTTCGACGGCTCCGCTCCCGACGCTGCTCTTTCAGGGCCTCCACGGCCCGGCGATCAGCCAAGCCCTCCTCTCCGGCTAGGTAGGGCTTGAGGACAGCCTCGAAGAGCTCGCGAGATAGGCCACCACCGTGATCAGGCCCTGCTAGACGATGGAAACTCCAGGTGCCTTCGCGGCGGTCCAACACGAGCCCAGCGCGCTTGAGCAGGGAAAGATGATTGCTCACACGGCTTTGAGCCAGACCAGTCACTGCCGTAAGCTCCTGCACAGCAAGCTCTTCCATCGACAAGAGGGAGAGAAGGCGGAGCCGCACCGGCTCGGAAAGGAGCTTCAGTGTGGTCTGGAGATCGGCGAGAGAAGTCACTAGATCCTTATATCATCACATTCTGATATAAGAATGAAGCACTTTGGATTTCTTTCTTACCTCTTCGCGCCGAGCCACCCACGGTGCTTCCCAATGACCTGCGGGTGCTCAGTAGCGTTGGCCACATCCCAGCCAGTCCAATATGCGAGTCGCGCAATCAACTCCATCTTCCGGTAGTTGAGCTTGTCGGCGTGGTCGGTGACCTGGTGATAGTCCTCGTGCTCCCCATCGCAAAAGAAGACCACGGGGATGTTCTTCTTGGCAAAGTTGTAGTGATCGCTGCGCGCATAGAACTTGTCACCGACTGTGAGTCCCAATCCAAGCTGATCCGCCAGCTCTGCAGATCGCCTGCCGATGCTCGAGTACATCTTGTGACGATAGCTCGGGGTCACCGATACCTCTGATTCGCCTGAGATGTCCGCAACTCTGCCGATCATGTCGATGTTGATGTTGGCAACCATTTGCTTTAGCGCCCAACTTGGATTCTCGGAGAAGTACTCGGAACCCCAAAGGCCCAGCTCTTCTCCAGAGACCGAGAGGAAGATAACCGACCGCTTTGGGCGCGGGCCCTTGGCAAATGCCTCGGCGATTTCCAATAGCCCAGCAGACCCGGAAGCATTGTCATCTGCACCATTGAATGCGTCACCATCCATACGCATGCCCATGTGGTCCATATGCGCAGAGTAGACAACCGCTTCCGCGGCCAAGTCCGGGTCTTCCCCCTTTAGAAATGCAACCACGTTCGGCACTCGGAATGATGGATCCTCCTTTACGACGAGCTTGAGGGAGCCCATCACGGAGTTCTCCTGCTCAGCCTGCACCGGCTTCCCCTCCTCATCCATGGTGACCTGCAGGGCAGCCAAGACTTTGGCACTTAGCTCCGCGTTCGCGAAGGCGACAGGAATCTCGCAGTCCTGAGTACGCGACATGCCTCCGCCGTAGCTGAGACTGTGCTTTTCTGGAGTCATCCCCATCATGTTGATCATGTCAGGGATCCCGTTCTCATCATTCCCCATGCAAACCAGCACGGCCTTGGCCCCCTTGGATGCGAGACGCTTTGCGATCCCCTGAACGATAAAGAGCTGCCTCAGGCCGGCACCCATTTTGATCGTTGGGTTGTTGATGGTCAGAGGAGCAGCACGAAGATACGCGACAGGAATGATTCCGCTTAGGTCACCGTCCGGGAGATTCTTGGGACTGCCAGTACCCACAAAATGAAAGACTCCCTCGATACTTGCACCAGCTTCCTTCGCCCCCACGAGGATCCCGTAGCCTGATCGAAATTCCTCGGAGCCGATCTCGATCCCACTCTCCTCGGGGTCAAGGTAGCTCCGTGCGACTTCGTACTCCTGGTAGAAGCTACGCGCACCGTCCGCTTGCTCATCTCCGAGAGCTTCCAGGCCGAGGCTCATGAAGTGCTCAGCGATGTAGGCCGCAGCCTTTAACTGACCGGCAGTCCCTGTGTAGCGTCCTTCGAACTCATCCGAAGCCAAAGCAAAGGCATGCTTCTTCAGCCCGGCTTGATCAACCAAGGCCATGCCTTCCGGCGAACCCTCCGGCAGCGACCCGCCAGAACCAACCTGCTCTGCAGATTGCGCCGTCAAGGGCATCAGCACGGTAGATGAAAGGAGAGCGAAACGCAGAGTGATTGCATTCATGAATGATTCCTCGTCAGGTGCGGCTGCAGAGTAGCCAGGGGCCAAGTTGCTACCGTCAGTATTCCGTATTGGGCTTTGATCTTCACCTACCGTAGGCCTCAGCAAGGACGGCTTCGGCTGGGCGTCCCTGCAAGGCGTACTCCCAGTCAAGAATGTTCTCCGCATCCGAATAAAAGCGCCACACGAAGGTGCCTGCAAACCAAGGCTTGTCGTTGAAGGCCTTGAAAAGGGCGCGATAGCAGTCAGCCTGCCTCGCCCAGTCTAGTGCAGCCTTGCCACCCTGCTTGCCCGCCCATTCCCATGGTCTCTCTGCACAATCCGCATAACCTGAGTAGCCGATCTCCGTGAACAGGATTGGACGTTGCCAGTCCTGCGACTGCGCCTGCAAGTGCCGCATGCTAACTTGCCATCGCGCTACCAGATCATCAACCGGGTCCGCATCAGGATTGCCATTCTCCGGCTTCAGCTCAAAATAGGCGCCGACCCCGATGTAGTCCAAGGCATCCCAGAAGCGCAATTGATCCCACTCGTCGTACCAGTTAGCCGAGTAGGTCAGCTTCCCTGAGAATTCCTCACGAACTGCGGCAATTAGATCGCGCCAGGCAGCCTCGTGCTCCTTTGCGCATTGCTTCAATTCCAATCCGACGCCGAAGAGTTCGACATTCTCGGACTCAGCAAGCTTGGCATAGTGCAGGAGCATCTCGCGCATCGCCGCATGAAAGCGCTGCTGGTCATCGGCAGATTGAAATTTGATATCCGCTCGAAAGGGATAGGGAGGCGCAAAGAACTCCGGGCTCTCTATTCTCGGAATAAGAAAGGTCTTCAGACCCGCCTTCCTGATGCGCGAAATAGCGCCACGCAGTGCTGCGTCATGCTCGCCCCACTCGAGAAGGGGCGCTGACATCTTTGGCATCCGCACCTCGTGACCGATCGCCACATGAGTGACGCCGAGACGCTTCATGTCAGCCAAGACCCTGCTGCCATGCTCCGAATCCAAGGGGAACCCCTCGCGCGGGGCCAGCCAAGCGCCCCGGATCCCTCGACCCTGCCGTCCTTTCTCCTGCGCCAGAAGACCGGAGACCCCCATTTGCAGAACCAAGCACGCGAGGAAGCAAAGCGCTGAGATCCGGCAAAGACTGCGACCTTTGACGCTCATCTCCCCATGCCCTCGGGTCTTGCTGACAACGTACGAGCTCCTTGCCTCAATGTGCTACAGCGTAATACGGTGCATTGGCTACCCCACCACTGTCCTGGGGTAGGCCCCAGGGGTAAACTGAGGAGTGGCCCATTCGGTATGTCACGTTGGCTATCTGAGGGGCGTTCAACAGGAGGAAATACCATAACCATGCTGCGCAACCAGGAACTCCTCAGACTTCTCGCTCTACCCAACGCCGCTGCCAACCACAGTTTCGCCGGCTACGACCTCTCTGCCTTACGGCTCGTCCACGCAGATCTGCGAGGGGCGATCCTCAAACGGGCGGACTTGAGTCAGTCCGACCTGACTAGTGCCACGCTCGAATCAGCACATCTGGAACGGGCCAATCTGCAGGGCACAAATTTCACCGGAGCGAATCTATCAGGGGCCTTCCTACGTGGCGCGGACATGCGCGGAGCCTACCTCCGCGGTGCCGATCTTCGCGGTGCAGACCTCCACGGCATCCGCTTCGAAGGCGCAAATTTCAGCGACGCACGTCTTGATGGTGCCAAGTTCGATCCTGGCGTCGAGGACCTTCTCGGACTCATCGCCTGAGAGCCCAGCAGCCCTGGTCGGGCTCCGATCAATGACTCAAGGGCAGCGCTCTCTCACGACCTCGAGAAACACTCGGGCGGCGATGGGGATGAGCTCATCATCGAAATCGAACTCCGGGTGATGGCACGAAGGTGTCTCCCTGCCTTCCCGGCCAGCGCCCATAAAAAAGTAGGCACCTGGAACCGCCTGGGCCAGGTAGGAGAAATCCTCGGAAGCCACCAGCGGCAACCCCTCCGCGGAAACGCGATCAGCCCCCAGCCGCCGCTCAGCAGCCACACGCACGTGCTCAGCGCAGGCCTTGTCATTGTGCAAGATTGGGAAACCCCGTTCTAATTGCAGGTCCGCCTCGACCTGCATGGCTGAGGCGACACCCGCTACGACTTCACGCACACGCTCCAGCAATCGGTCTCTCAGGTTCTCATCGAAGCAACGCAGAGTTCCCTCGAGACTGGCGAAGCCAGGAATTACATTGTGTGTATCCCCAGCCTGAATGCAGCTGATGCTGAGCACAGCACCTCCGACATGCCCCATACCTCGTGAGGTGATGCTGTTCAGGGCGGTCACCATCTGAGCGATCGCCGCCACCGGGTCACGACATGTCTGAGGTTGGCTCGCATGCCCACCCTTTCCATCGAGGCGTAGCAGAATTGTGTGTTCCTCAGCCATGACCGGACCCGGCGCAATCCTCAGCTCGCCAAAAGGAAAACCTGGCCAGTTGTGCATGCCATAGACTTCACTGACGCCTTCGAGCGCGCCCTCGGCCACCATGACCTGCCCGCCGCCACCCTTGACACCTTCCTCGGCTGGCTGAAAGAGCAGGCGAACCCGTCGTGAGAGCTGCCCGCGCATGCTCGCCAACGCAGCAGCAACACCCAGCATGACCGCAGCGTGGCCGTCGTGGCCGCACTTGTGAGCGACTCCCGCATGCTCAGAGCGATAGGGTAGGTCACTGACCTCCTGAATGGGCAAGGCATCTATGTCGGCACGGAGGGCGATGGCGGGAAGCTGGCTGCCCGTCTCGGGTTCTAGATCAGCAACGAGCCCTGTCCCTGCACAGTCACGAGGCTCATAACCGAATTCCTGCAGCCAGGCACGCAGCAGAGCCTGTGTCCGGTGCTCTTCGAAACCGAGCTCTGGATACTTGTGGAGGTCACGGCGGACCTCTACCAGCCTTTCCTCGAGCTCATCGAGAAGTTCGTCACTGCGTGTCCAGGGCATGAGATGGTTCTAGCGGACAACAGATCGAGATGCCATGAACAGAATCCGTCCTCCGAGCGCTCATCTCTAACGAGTCCTCTCGGGCCCAAGACTCTGAGGATGCGAGGCATGCATCGCTGGCTAGTCTGATGAACGCCCAGGAGTCACGGAATCGTCACTCCTGAAAGAACAGGATCAAGCGCCTACCGATCTCTTCACGCACTGCGACAAAGGCGGCAAGGACTTCCTCATCCCCTCCCTTCACCGCCGCCGGATCTTGAAGAGGCCAATGCATGGCTCGTACTCCTGATGGGAGAGCGGGGCAAACCTCCTCGGCACAAAGCGTAATCACGAGGTCCACCTCCTCGAGAGGGACCTCATCAATCCTCTTTGATCTCTGGCTGGAGATATCCACACCGAGTTCAGCAAGTGCCCTAATCGCCATCGGATTGATCTTGGTAGGCTCCGAGCCCGCCGAATGGACGCGCAGACCACTGGGACCATGCAATCGTGCCAAGGCTTCCGCGATCTGACTTCGGGCTGAGTTGGCAACACATAGGAAGAGAATCCCAGTGTTTGGCAGTCCGCGATCTGTCATGGGGTCAGAGGTTGTTCACTTCGGAGGCGCCGCAGCGGCGGCGGCCATTCGGTAGCGCTCCAGTCGCTGAGCATAACGACCCTGCGATCCAGGTTCACAACTGGCAAGCGCCTCTTCTTGAATTCTAACGGCTTCGTCTAGTTCGCCATTCTCGTAAAGAGCCAGGGCAAGAGTGTCCAAACGCCAATAGTTCTGCCAATTTTCAAGGTTGCGCATCACATTCACTGCTTCCAGCGCCAGTAAGTTCATCCGCCCCTTGAAGGGCTCCTCTGTAAGTAAGCGCCAGGCGAAGGAATTGAGGAAACTAGGGTCCCCTCTTCGAGCATCGATGAGATCTCTTCCCACTCGCATCGCTGCCGATGGCTTATCAATCCCAGCGATCAGAAGCTCGAATTTCATCTGCAGTGCATGACCTTGACGAGGCTCGGCCTGCAACACGAGATTCAGAGCCAGCAATTGCTCCTTCACGAACCGCCGCGCATACCGTGCACGGGCAAGCCTGCCATGAAACTGCGAAAGGCGGCTTGGCACGCCCTTGTACAGGTCCAGGAACCTGACTGCGAAGCCGCGGGCGAGATCGTCCTCATGGCGATGGGCGTGCCATGAGAATCCCAGCAAAGCACCCGCCGGGTCAGTCGCTGCTCCAATCACTTCCAGGACAAAATCATCCATTCCGGATTCCAGCAGCGCATTGGGAAAACGTTCCATGGCGAGATTGAAGACTCGCGCCAAGCTATCCGGTCTTGAGCGAAGAGCTTCGCCAGCTTCAAGCAGAAGCCTCAATGCTTCTTTGTTCCCCCGACGATGCTTGATCTTGGCAAAGGTCTCTTCCCATGCGAGCCAGGATCCGGACGGCAAGTCATCCGCCACTCCATGGGTGGCATCACATTCGAGATTCGCGACTACTCCATCCTTGCTGCCAGAGCGCTGCGCGGAGTGCATGCGGCAGAGATCTTCGATGGCAAGCTCATTGCTTGCCACATCAGCGATCATGTAGCGCATCTCATCACGAAGTTCGCCAAACCACAAAAGCACGCCATTGTGGTCGAGCAGGATCGCATGCGCGAGCGTCCGGCTCAGAGCCCCCGGATCCAGAGAGTTGCGAAACCGATCATGATCGTCGATCGCAAGATGGACAGTAGCTCCTGAGGAGCGCAGCTTGATTGCAGCAAACTTCCTGTTGCTCTCATTGAGCACAGCCGCCACTCCCAACTGCCCTGCAAACTCCTGCCCGAGTGAATCCAGACTCCTCAGCGCCCGGACATATTGCCAACGACTCTGGGGCATGAAGCTGAACAGAGTAAGGCGTCCTGCTGAATCCGGAGACAAGGGGCGAAGCCACTTCAACCCTTCCAGACCGGGAGCTCTGGAACCAATCTTCGCCGTCTGCGCACTAGCCAGGCATGCCAGAGTGCTCGCTGTCAGCGCCAGTAGGGGTTTGTTGAGGATTGAGAGCTGCATGAATTCCTCCTCAGATATCGGCCCAATCGGCCCACTCAGCTGAGCTTGGATGATGGAACGCAATGAGTAGCCGAGCCCGTTTGCCCAGTTACATCGGGGTTTCCACTGCTAGAGACGGATGCACCGCATTGAGATCCCTTTCGGATGAGGAAACCAGCTAGTGAGTCCTCCGGATCTCTGCGGTTCTTGGTCGATAGCAAATACATGGTCGCGCAATTGTCTATGTACGGTCTCCTTGGAGATGCACCGAGCTCGTTAGTACTCTTTGGCCTTCTGGGAGCAGTCCTCTGCGCTGGCTTTCTAGGACTATCTGGCTGGCTCTGGGTACTCGGCATCACCGCAGCAATGTGGCTGCTCGCAGCTCCTTTCTGGCTTTGGTTCATCTTCGTACCGATCGCGGCAATCACGACTCTCCCGGTGCTACGAAGGCGCCTGATCTCCGATCGCATCCTCGCCTTCATGAAGGCCGCCAAGATGCTCCCCGTAATCAGTGAAACCGAAAGGGTCGCCATCGATGCGGGAGATGTCTGGGTAGATGGCGAGCTCTTTTCGGGCAAGCCAAATCTGCAACACCTCAACAACTCGCCCTACCCCACTTTGACAGAGACCGAGCAGGCCTTCATCGACGGCCCTGTCGAGAAGGTCTGCCTTCTCACCGATGACTGGGAGGTCTACAAGAACAAGGATCTGACTCCGACCACCTGGAATTTCCTGAAGAAGGAAGGCTTCTTCGGCATGATCATCCCGGAGGAATACGGCGGCTTGGGTTTCTCCGCCAGCGCACACAGTGCCGTGGTGCAGAAGTTGGCCTCTCGTTCCCTGCCCCTGGCAATCACGGTCATGGTGCCAAACTCACTTGGGCCGGCCGAACTGATTCTCCACTGCGGAACCGAGGAACAGAAGCAGCACTACCTACCTCGCCTGGCAAAAGGCGAAGAGATTCCCTGCTTCGCGCTCACCGAACCCGGTGCCGGATCGGACGCAGCAGCGATGCAAGCTCGAGGCGTTGTCTTCAAAGATGGTGATGGCGAACTGAAGCTTCGGCTCAATTGGGACAAGCGCTATATCACCTTGGCGGCAATCTCAACCACCCTCGGCCTAGCCTTCAAACTCGAGGATCCGGAAAACCTCCTCGGCAAAGGAAAGAACTTGGGGATCACTTGCGCACTCATTCCGAGTGACACAGAAGGTGTGGAGTTGGGTAGGCGTCACGACCCTCTCGGAGTTCCCTTCTACAATTGCCCGACAAAAGGTCAGGATGTGGTCGTCCCAGTCGCTTCAATCATCGGCGGCAGCGAAGGCTCCGGAGGCGGTTGGGCCATGCTCATGGAGTGCCTCGCCGCGGGCCGGGGTATCTCGCTCCCCGCGACCAGCACCGGTGGGGCAAAACTAGTCTGCCGAACGGTTGGCGCCTATAGCTCTGTACGCAAGCAATTCGGATTGCCCATCGGTCGCTTTGAAGGGATCGAGGAGCCGCTCGCGCGAATCGGTGGCTTCACCTACATCATGGAAGCTGCCAGGCGCTACACCCTGGGCGGTCTCGACCAAGGTGCGAAGCCACCAGTTGTGACGGCCATGGCCAAGTACAACTTCACAGAGATGTTCCGCCAAGTCATCAATGACGGCATGGATGTACTTGGGGGCGCAGCTATCTCTCAAGGTCCGAACAATCTGCTTGCACAACCGTACATTGGGTGCCCAATCAGTATCACGGTGGAAGGGGCCAACATACTGACCCGCACCTTGATGGTATTTGGGCAAGGTGCCATCCGATGTCACCCATATGCTCTGAAGGAAATCGAAGCCGCAGCGCGCGGGGACAAGAGCGCATTCGATCGCGCGTTCTGGGGCCACGTCGGTCACGTAGTTCGCAATTCCTTCCGGAGCACCCTGCTCAGCATCTCGCGCGGGCGCCTGGCAAAGTCTCCCGTCAGAGGGCCTGCCGCAGCCTACTGGCGTAAGCTCTCCTGGACCTCAGCCTCCTTCGCGCTCCTTGCCGACATAGCGATGGCTGGGCTTGGAGGTGACTTGAAACGTAAGGAGAAGATCACCGGTCGCTTCGCGGACATCCTCTCCTGGATGTACCTTGGCACCACGACTCTCCGTCGCTTCGAGGCCGAGGGCCAACGGCGTGAAGATCTGGCCCTCATGTCATGGTCCATGGAGCACTGCTTCGCGCAGATTCAGGAGGCCTTCGACGGACTGCTACAAAACATTCGTATTCCGGGTGCAAGCTGGATCTTCCGCGGACCCTTGACACTCTGGTCACGCATGAATCCGATCGGCAAGAAGCCCGGGGACCATCTCGGACAAAAGGTAGCACGTAGCCTGCAAGTTCCCGGGGAACAGCGTGACCGTCTCAGTGAGGGCATCTACTTGCCTCAAGATTCCAGTGTCGGACTGGGTCGCCTGGAACACGCCATGCAACTCTGTGTAGAGGCCGAACCTGTCGTCACCAAGATCAAGGAAGCTATCCGCGCGGGCAAGCTACCGAAGATGCGCCCTGCTCAACTCCTGGAACAGGCAGCCAACGATGGCATCATCAACAACGATGAAGTCGTGAAGCTCCAGAAGGCCGAGCTGGCCCGAGATGAAGCGATGCAAGTTGACTCCTTCGATCTCGCCGAATACCGCGCAGAAGTTATGGAACAGAGCGCCTCCCTTAGCTAGTTCTTGCTCAGGACAGCACCCGAACCCACCATGCTCGCATGAACGAGTGCATTCAGGTTCGGGCGCCCGGTCAGGGACTCCAGGAAATCACTGCGCTGATCAAGGACTGCGTCAGCAGGGCCAATCTAAGGGAAGGTCTCTGCACCGTGTTTCTACAACACACATCCGCCAGCCTGATCATTCAGGAGAACGCAGACCCCTCGGCCTGCCGAGATTTGGAATCATGGCTATGCCGTCTCGTCCCCGAGTCGGATCCTATCTACACCCACACCCACGAGGGCCCCGACGACATGCCTAGCCACATCAAGGCGGCCTTGACCTGCAGCCATCTCTCCATCCCCATCGTGTCCGGACGTCTCGGGTTAGGCACTTGGCAGGGCATCTTTCTCTGGGAACACCGGCACCGCGGTGGCAACCGGAGCCTCCTCGTTCATATTGGAGAGTAGTCCATGAGCGCGCACGACTCCGAACGCTACGGCGAGCTAATCAGTAAGCTCCGCGATGTCCATCTTCTCGAGTCCACGAGCGAACTCCTTTCCTGGGACCAGGAAACGATGATGCCGCCCGCCGCTGTCGATCATCGGGCAAATCAACTCGCTCTGCTGGCCAGTCTCGCCCATGAGCGTGCAACCGCCAAAGAACTCGGCGACCTGCTCGAATCGCTACCCGAGAACATGCTCGATGCTTGCCAAGACGCAAACCTCAGGGAAGCGCGTCGCAGCTTCGCGAGAAGCACGAGACTGGATGCAAAGCTCGTCAGCGAGATTGCCGAGACTTCGAGCCGCGCTCAACATGCCTGGGCCGCCGCCCGGCAGGACTCCGACTTCGCGCAGTTTCAGCCTTGGCTTGAGAAGATGGTCAAGCTCATGCAGTTGAAGGCAGACTGCCTCTATGAAGACGACATGGGCTGCGCCTGGGACGCTCTTGCGGAAGAATTCGAACCCGGCATGCGCGCCCAGAATCTCGCCAACTTGTTCGCACCGCTGCGCACTGACCTTTGCAAGCTGCTCGACGATATCCGCGGCAGCAGCCGGCAGATTGAAAGCACCGTCACCAAGATCAAGCTTCCAATCTCCTCCCAGGAGAACATGGTGCGGGCGATCAGCGAGCAAATGGGCTTCGATTTCAACCGCGGTCGACTGGACCGCTCTGCGCATCCCTTCTGCGGTGGTAGCCACTACGCCGATGTCCGTATTACTACGAGATTCAGCGGAGATAACTTTCTTGATGCCCTTGGATCGACCATGCACGAGGCCGGGCATGGCCTCTACGAACAAGGTCTTCTGGCCGAACACTTGGGCACCCCCATGGGAACCGCAGTCTCCCTCGGCATCCACGAGAGTCAAAGCCGTCTCTGGGAGAACCAAGTGGGCCGCAGCGAGGCGTTCTGGCTCTGGTGCCATGCACAGCTACCGAAGTTCTTCGGCGAGGCCTTCTCCGATTTCACTGCCCCTGACTTGTATGCCGCGAGCAACCGTGCCGAAGCATCCTTGATTCGCGTCGAGGCTGACGAGAGCACCTACAACCTTCATATCATGATCCGCTTCGATCTCGAAATGGCGCTTATCGCTGGAGATCTCAGCCCTGAAGACCTGCCATCCGCATGGAATGAGGCCTACTGCGAGTATCTCGATGTGGAGGTTCCTGATGACCGCCAGGGTTGCCTGCAAGATGTGCACTGGTCCTGCGGGCTCTTTGGCTATTTCCCCACCTACACCCTGGGCAACCTCTACGCCGCGCAATTCTACGACCAGGCTTGCCAGGAACTCGGCGACCTGCCAACCAGCTTCCAGAATGGTGAGTTCCACAGCCTCAAGACCTGGTTGAACGAAAAGGTCCACGCCCAGGGAATGCGCTATTCTGCAGGTGATCTCTGCCGTGAAGTGACTGGCCGAAGCTTGGATTCCCAGGGCTTGATTCGCTATCTACGCCGCAAGCTCGAACCACTGTACGGAATCCCCAGCTTGGGAGTTGACAGCTCACCGGGAGATTGAGATATTCCTCGCCCCCATGAACGACCGCATCCCTCAGCACCTGCACCATCACCATCATCCCCACTCCGGGGCTCGGTGAAGGCGCATTGCTGATCGCATGCCGCCACAAACGCCGGCCCTGGAGGCCGGCGTTTTTTGTGTACACTGTTGTTCACGAACAGACGCCGGGAGCCGGGTCCAACCCCAATGAGATTCCCAGCGATGCAGAACAACACAATTCTACGACTGGCGCTGCCCAAGGGCCGCATGCAAGCCGCAGTCTTCGACCTTCTCCGTGATGCAGGTCTCCCGGTCTCGGCCGATGGCAGAGACTATCGCCCCCGCCTTCGCCTGCCCGGGATCGACGCCAAGATCCTAAAGCCCCAAAGCATCGTAGAGATGCTCTCTACGGGTTCTCGCGACTTGGGGTTTGCCGGCGCTGACTGGGTAGCAGAACTGGATAGCAAGGCGGTCGAAGTGCTCGATACCGGACTGAATCCAGTGAGTATCGTCGCCGCGGCGCCCAGCGCCCTTCTGAAGGAAGGCAAACTCCCCGATCGCCCACTGGTAGTCGCCTCCGAGTACTTCCGCTTGAGCAAGGAGTGGATCAAGCGGAAAGGCATCGATGCCCAATTGCTGCGCAGCTACGGGGCCACGGAAGTCCTACCTCCCGAGGACGCTGATTGCATCATCGACAACAGCTCCACCGGAGCCACTTTGAGAGACAACGGATTGGAGGTCATCGAGACCATCATGCACTCTTCCTCACGCTTGTATGCGAGCCCCCAAGCCTGGGCTCAGCCAGCAAAGCGCAAGATCATTGATGACCTGCTTCTTCACTTGTCAGCGGTTCTCGAGGCTCGGCGCCGAGTTCTCCTGGAACTCAACGTATCCCGAGATTGCGTAGAGGCAGTGGTCAACAGGCTCCCCTGCATGCGGGAACCGACCCTTAGCCCCCTACACGGCGAGCTTGGTTTCGCCATCAAAGCCGCCGTGCCGCGCAGCAAACTCTGGGAGCTTATTCCAGAGCTCAAGGCACTGGGTGGCAGCGACCTTGTCGTGACCGAAATCTCTCAAATCGTCGAATGAGGCGAAGAGAATGAGAACCAACTCACAGCCACTCCCCACAGCAGCCAGGCGCCTGCAGGGATTTGCAGAGTACCGAAAGCGGCCAACAATTGTCCCAGCGGATCTCAAGCTGGATAGCAACGAAGGGGCGAGTCCCGATCCACGGATCCTGCAGGCAACCTTGCAGGACCTGAACTCCTGGAACTGCTATCCAAGCGCAAGCCGACTTGAGGCAGAACTCGCTCGCCGGCACGGTGTCGATCCTGAACAAGTTCTTATCACCGCCGGTGCTGACGAAGCACTAGACCGCATCTGCCGTGCATACCTGGAATCCGGACGCAAAGCCCTCTGTCACTGGCCCAGTTTTGAAATGCTGCCTCGTTACACTGCTCTCGCTGGAGGAGAGTTCTGCAAGGTTGAGTGGTCCAGTGGGAGCTTTCCTCTCGAGCAGTTTCAGGCGGCCATCGATCAAGATACCACCCTGCTCTTCCTGGTCAGCCCGAACAACCCGACTGGACTCGGTGTCAACCCAGCACTCGTAGAAGAACTGGCTGCCTCAGCAGGCAACTCACTCTTGGTGCTCGACCAGGCCTATGCCGAGTTCGATAGCACTGATCTAACTCCAGCCATTCTGGCGGCACCCAACGGCATTCTTCTCCGCAGCTTCTCGAAGGCATGGGGATTGGCTGGAATCCGAGTCGGCTATGCGATTGCCGACAAGAGCATTATCGACAACCTCAGAAAGGCTGGCAGCCCTTACTCCGTCTCCGTCACTTCGATCGCCATCGCTCGAGCATGCCTGGAAAACGGCAAGTCCTGGTTAGAGCGCTCCGTGCCTCGCGTGCAATTTGAACGACAAGAGCTTCGCCGCGACCTGCTGGAACAAGGCTTCGAGGCAGAAGAGTCGAAGGGGAATTTCGTTCTCGCGAGAGGCAAACGAGCGAAGTGGCTGCACCAGGGACTGGCAGCCATGAGCATAAGCGTTCGGGCCTTTCCAAGTGAGCCACAATTGCGTGATAGCCTGCGCATCACTTGCCCCTGCTCCGAGGGGAAGTTTATCAGGCTACGGCAGGCAATCTCTACCTGCCTGCAACCAGAGGGCCTGCTCTTCGACATGGATGGAGTCCTGGCCGATGTGTCCGGATCCTATCGTCTGGCCATCCAGGCGACCGCCAGGAGCTGGGGACTCGAACTCAGCATGCAGGCAATCAGCAGCGCAAAGGCGGAAGCCGGTAGCAACAACGACTGGCTGCTCACCCAGCGGATTCTCGAGCGGGCCGGCAAGCATCTAAGCCTCTCAGAAGTCACCGCACGCTTCGAGTCCTTCTACCAAGGAGGAGATGGCCGTCCAGGTCTCCGTGAAAACGAAGTCCTGGCGGTCTCATGCGAGACTCTGGCTCGATTGGCCAAGCGCTACCCTCTATCGATTGTCACCGGCCGCCCGCGCGTAGATGCTGAACGATTCCTCGCAGAACAGGACATAGGCCAGTACTTCCAGGCGGTCCTCTGCATGGAAGACGGCCCACCCAAGCCTGACCCCGCAATCCTGCACAAGGCAATGCAAGCGACGGGCGTGCAAAGCGCCTGGATGCTCGGCGACTTCCCCGACGACATCACCGCAGCCAGAGCTGCAAGCGTCCTCCCCATAGGAGTCGTGCCCCCCGGCAGCGACCCCCAACTCAGCCGAGACAGGCTGATCGCCTCTGGCGCTGCCTGCGTCCTTTCCGCGACCGACGAACTGGAGAATCTCCTGCAATGAATGATCGCTGTGCCGAACAAACGCGCCAGACTTCCGAGACTCGCGTCAGCGTACGCATCAATCTTGATGGCCAGGGCGAAAGCCGCATTGCCAGTGGGATCGGGTTCCTCGACCATCTGATCACCACATTGAGCAAGCACTCGGGTATCGATATCGATCTCGAATGCAGGGGCGATCTCGAGATCGATGACCATCACTCTGCGGAGGACTGCGCGCTTACTCTAGGCGGCGCGATCGACCAAGCCCTCGGTGACCGCAAGGGTCTGGCCCGCTTTGGCACCGCCTACGCACCCTTGGATGAGGCATTGGCCAGAACGGTCATCGATCTCAGCGGCCGCCCCTACGCGCGAGTGGAACTGGACTTGGTCCGGCCAACCCTGGGCAGCCTCGCCTGCGAGAACATCGGCCACTTCCTGCGCTCCCTGGCCATGGCCAGTCGCTCCACCTTGCACACTGAGATGTTGCAGGGCGAGAACGACCATCACCGTAGCGAAGCTGCGTTCAAGTCCTTGGCACTCGCCCTCAGGCAAGCCATTGCGCGAGGCGATAGCGCCTCCATTCCCAGCACAAAAGGGCAGCTGTGATGTCGAACCCTGAACTCGTCATTATGCGCACTGGAGTCGCCAATTTGGCTTCGATCACAGCCGCCTTCCGCAGACAGGGTATCGAACCGCATCTGAGTTCATCACCCGAACAGATTCTGAGTGCACCCATGTTGGTAGTACCAGGAGTTGGTGCTTTCGGAGCCGCCATCAGCGAAATGCAGGCGAAGGGCTTGGACCAAGCACTCCTCGAACGCCTTTCACAGGGCAGGAGTACTCTGGCCATATGTCTCGGCATGCAGATCCTCTTCGAAGGAAGTGCTGAGAGCCCGGACTTCAAAGGCCTCGGCTTCATTCCAGGGCGCGCTACGAGCTTCCCGGCCTCCGTATCGAGCCCTCAGTTCGGATGGAACAGAATCGAAACGGACGAGAACTGCCAGTTACTCCAACCCGGCGCATGCTACTTCGCCAACTCCTTCAAACTCGATCACGCTCCAGCAAAATGGTCCGCCGCCCGCGCAAGGCACGGCGAGAGCTTCATTGCCGCACTCGAGGGACCTGGCCTACTAGCGTGCCAGTTCCATCCAGAACTCTCCGGTCGCCTCGGCCAGGGCATCATCAAGCGCTGGCTTGCCAGCTCGAGGGAGGGGAGTGGATCATGCTGACCAAGCGACTCATCCCTTGTCTCGATGTGCGCGATGGCCGGGTCGTCAAAGGCGTTCAGTTTCAGTCCCTTCGCGATGCTGGCGATCCAAGAGAATTGGCTGCCGCCTACGAAGCCCAAGGCGCCGACGAACTGGTCATGCTGGATATCTCCGCAACCGCCGAGGGTCGCGCCGCCTGCCTGGACACAGTCGCGTCCATTCGTGCCGAACTCTCCATTCCACTCTGTGTTGGTGGCGGCGTGCGAGCCGCAAGTGATGTAGCGGCCCTGCTCGAACGTGGCGCCGACAAGGTTGCAAGTAATTCTGCCGCCGTGCGCCAGCCGGAGCTACTCGATGAGTTTGCCGCTCGCTTCGGGTCACAGTGCACAGTTCTCGCTCTAGATGCAGCCCGCATTGCGGACAGTGAGAGCTGGGATGTCGTCATCGACTCGGGGAACCAGGCGACTGGCATCGATGCAGCAGACTGGGCAGCCGAAGCCGAGTCACGCGGGGCAGGCGAGATTCTACTCACCAGCCATGATCGGGACGGCACTGGCGAAGGCTATGACCTCGACCTGATCCAAGCCATCGCCAGCCGCGTTCGCATACCCATCATCGCTTCCGGCGGAGCACGCAACGCCAGGCACTTGCAGCAGGCCTTCTCTGCTGGTGCCGACGCTGTCCTGGCAGCATCCATCCTCCATTACAAGACGACCACCCTGGCCGCTCTCAAGGCGGATTTGGCCAAGGCTGGCATAGAGGTTCGAACATGATCATCCCATCCATCGATGTACAGAACGGACGGGCGGTACAGTTGGTTGGTGGCAAAACTCTGGCCATCGATGCCGGAGATCCACAGCCCATCGCCGAAGCCTTCGCCCTTGCTGGTGAAATCGCCGTCATCGACCTCGACGCCGCTATGGGCACGGGTGACAACACTCAAGTCATCAGGCAACTCGTCAGCAAGTACCGCTGCCGCGTAGGCGGCGGAATTCGCAGCTCCGACCAAGCCTGGGAATGGCTCGACCACGGCGCCTCGAAGGTGATCCTTGGCACGGCAGCAACTCCCGATGTGCTGTCCAAACTTCCAAGGGAGCGAGTCATCGCGGCCCTCGACGCCCGTGAAGGCGAGATCCATGTGAAAGGTTGGCAGGAGGCGACTGGGAAGCGGATCGAGGATGAACTGCCGAAGCTCGATGCCCTCGTTGGCGGCTTCCTGATCACCTTCATCGAATCGGAAGGACGCATGCAGGGAACCCAACTCAAGTATGCTGAAGAGTTGGCGAAGCTCGCCTCCAAGGCCCGAATCACCATAGCCGGCGGGATCAGCACGGCAGCTGAAATCGCAGCCCTTGATCGAGCTGGTATGGACTCCCAAGTGGGCATGGCCATCTACAAGGGTGACCTGCCGCTATCGTCAGCGATTGCAGCTCCTCTCCTCTCAGATCGACCTGATGGTCTCTGGCCCACTGTGGTCTGCGATGAACTGGGCCGCGCCCTGGGGCTCTGCTACTCCAACTCAGCCAGTCTAGCGGAAGCCTGCAAGTCAAAGCGTGGCGTCTACCATTCACGCAAGCGGGGCCTGTGGATCAAAGGTGAATCCTCAGGAGCCAGCCAGGAGCTGCTGCGCATTGATCTCGACTGCGACCGCGACTGCCTGCGATTCATCGTACGCCAAGCAGAACCCGGATTCTGTCACCACCAGACTCGCAACTGCTGGAATGACAGTGATGGACTCAGTCTCCTGGAAGGCACAATTCTCTCGCGCAGCCAAGCCAAGTCCGGAGATTCCTACACACAGAGACTTCTGTCCGATCCCGATCTGCTGCGATCCAAGCTACTCGAAGAGGCTGGCGAACTCGCCGATGCCCCCAACCTGGACAACGCGATCTGGGAGGCTGCCGACCTGCTGTACTTCGCCATGGTCGCCATGCGTCGCTCCGGCGTAGATCTCGCCGCAGCTGCAGGCGAGCTAGCGCGCCGCAACCGAGAATCCAAGCGGTCATCTGTCCAGGAGGGCTACTGAGATGGCAACTCTCTTGCCGCTGTGTACTCGCGAAGAGCTGCTGAATCGACCGCGTAGCAGCCTCTCACCCGATATCCTCGCCAAGACCGCGGAGATGATTGACCGCATCGAATCCGAAGGTGAGAGCGCTGTTCGGGATTTGGCCAGGGAACACGATGATCTGCATCCGAATCAAGCTCTGATCATTCCAGCCCCCCAACTGACCCAAGCGCTCGAGGAACTGGATCCCGAAGAACGCGCAATCCTCGAGCGCAGCGCCGCACGCATCCGAAAGTTTGCTGAAGCTCAGCGGGCAAGTCTCAGCGACCTGGACCATACCATTCCCGGTGGCAGGGCTGGGCACCGGGTCCAAGCAATGCATCGAGTTGGATGCTATGTGCCTGCGGGACGTCACCCTCTGCCGTCGAGCCTGCTCATGACTGTGTGCACCGCCAGGGTTGCCGGCGTCAAAGAGGTTTGGGTGGCTTCTCCAAACCCTGGAAAACTGATTCAGGCTTGCGCGGCCCTTGCAAATACCAGTGGACTCGTGGTCCTCGGTGGCGCCCAAGCCATCACCGCCATGGCTCTTGGTGCGGGCCCGATACCGGCCTGCGACATGGTCTGCGGGCCCGGCAATGCCTGGGTTACCGCAGCCAAGCAACTGCTTGCGGGACGCGTCGCCATCGACATGTTGGCCGGACCATCGGAGCTCTTGATCATCGCTGACAAGCATGCTGATCCCCGTCTGATCGCTGCTGATCTCATCGCCCAGGCCGAGCATGACCCTCTGGCTCGGCCCTACTTGCTCAGCGATGACTTGGATCTCATCGCCGCGGCTCGCCGCGAAATCGAGCTTCAGCTCAGATCTCTGGCTACTGCCGAAATTGCTGGCCGCGCCCTCGAATCCGGATCAGCCATCAAGGTCGCCGAACTATCCGAAGCCTGCGATCTCGCTGACGCTATCGCGCCGGAACACCTGCAGGTGATGACCATCAATCCAGAGGCTATCGGCAGCCGACTGCACAACTATGGCAGCCTCTTTTTGGGTAAAGCTACGGGAGAAGTCCTCGGCGACTACGCTGCTGGCCCCAACCACGTCCTGCCCACCGAAGGGCGCGCCAGGCAGCGCGGCGGCCTTTCTGTCTTTGACTTCCTGAGAATCACCACTTGGCTGCAACTCGAAGGCGGAGCTGATCTAAGGGCCTTGGCAAGGGACGCAGCCGATCTAGCGACACTCGAGGGCCTCCCTGGACACGCGAGAGCAGCTCTCATGCGGGCAGAATTCACCGAGGGAGCTTCCCCCATCGAAAGCAGCCAGGGATAATCACGGCACAAAAGCAATGAAGGTACAAAGCATCCAATCGACTCCCAACCCGAACGCATTCAAGTTCGTGGTTGACGAAGTTCTCTGCCAGGGCAGTCAGCATCTCGCAAACGTAGATCAGGCCGAGGGCAATGATCTGGCCAAGGCCCTATTCGCCATAACGGGTGTCGAAACCCTCTTCTTCTGCGACCGCTTCGTGACGATCTCCATGACGGCCGCCGCCGACTGGCGAGCAGTGCATGAAGAGGCCACCAAAGTCATCGAAGCCTCGAGTTCACCGGTCATCGAGGGCAGCAACTCAGAAGGCGACGAGAAGGCAACCGCTTCGGGCGACGACGCAGAAATGCTCGTCCAAATAAACGATCTGCTGGACGACCGCGTTCGACCCGCTTTGGCAGGCGATGGCGGCGGCCTCGAAGTCCTCGGACTCGTCGGCAAGACTCTACAAATCCGTTATCAGGGTGCCTGCGGCAGCTGTCCCAGCTCCATCGCCGGAACCTTGATGGCCATCCAAAACCTCCTCCAACACGAGGTGGATTCCGAACTTTCCGTAGTCCCCGCCTGAGCGACTAGTTCCAACTGGGGCGCTCTGGTTGCATTTCGGTTTCACTCGACTCCCCTGCGTGTCGGCGCCCATGCGATCAATTCGTCCACTGAGCGGCTTGTGCTTGGCGACCTACCTCGCCAGCGCAGGGCTGTCCGCACAGTCCCAGTCCTGGGTAGAAGGTGGGCTGCTCAAGGATCGCTTCAGCCCGCGAATGACCTTCAACTCCCACACGGGGAGCCTTGTGCTCTTCGGTGGCTGGGATGGGAGCAGCTATCTACGCGACACCTGGGTCTGGGATGGCAATCTCTGGTCACAGCGTTCGGAATTTGCGCAAAACAGTCCACCGCCACGGGGCTCCCATGCGCTGACCCACAACAGCGCATCCGGTTACACGGTTCTCTTTGGCGGTCGCTGCGGCAGGATTTGCATCCTCAACGACCTCTGGCGTTGGGACGGCCTGAATTGGGAAGAGCTCTTTCCACGCGATGCTCCCGGCAGCCCACCACCACGCTTCAACCACGACCTAGTCGACGAACAACACCAGGGGCGCCTATTCCTCTTCGGAGGCAATGATGGGGATGTTGAGCTCGGTGACACCTGGGTGTTCAAGAATGGTCAATGGGAGGAGATCTTTCCGCCGGTAAGTCCTTCACCACGCAACGCCATGCGCATGGCCTACGACCCAGTGCGAAAGAGAGTCCTGCTGTTCGGAGGCTGGGATGGAAGCACCTATCTGGGCGACACCTGGGAGTGGATTGGCACCACCTGGCTCAAACGTCAACCGACCACCAGCCCTCCCGCACGCGCTCTTCATTCCATGTCCTTCACTCAGCGCGGGCGCATCGCGGTCTTCGGTGGGCTCAGCCAAGCGGGTATTCGCGACGATCTATGGGAGTGGGATGGCGAGAACTGGCACGAGATAGAGACCTTCCGCTCCCCGCCAAAGCGCAGCGAACACGACATGGCCTTGGACAGTCAGCGGCAGCGACTTGTGCTCTTCGGTGGATGGAAGGGTTCGAGCACGCGTTCGCCAGACGAAACCTGGGAGCTGGTGCTCGAGAACCAAGCCACGGTAAACACTCACGGCTTTGCTTGTTCCGGCACAGCGGGCAGCCCAGCTCTGCAGGCGAAGCCAGGAAACATGCCCTGGGTCGACGATACCTACCGCCTCGAGGTCGCAAACTTGACTAGCACGACCTCCGAAGGGGCGATCGGAATCCTGGGCTTTTCGGACCGAGATTGGGCCTCACAGGCACTCCCCATGGACCTAGGAGCTTTCGGCGCTCCCGGCTGCCTCCTGCTGACGAGCGTCGACAAAGCCTTCGCCCTGGACAAACTGGGTGGACGTGCTGACTGGGAAATTGCGATTCCCAACCAAGCGACCTTGTCCGGCCTGCGCTTCTATCTGCAAGTGCTTGTCGTCGACCGGGCGGCAAACGAACTGGGAGTGACCGTCAGCAACGGCTTGAGTCACTCAATCGGGATTCGTTAGCAGGTCGTTCCTCAAACCCGGCGTGCTACCACAATGTCCTGATGCTCGTTGAGCGCACGCTCCGAGTACGACTCGAGTATCCAAACCTCGCGTTTTAGCAACTCCCTGACCACCCACTCAGCACGCGTCAACGAGATCCCGTATCCCGTCTGCCCGGAGTAGTTGGCATAGCCAGTTCCCGTCTCGTCCAGTTCGGCCAGAACCTGCGCCACGCTATCGGGGGACAACTGATAGCTTCCACCATTCCGCATGATGTGCTCGACATATCGTCCATGCACCGAGAACAGGAGGAGATCGCCGCTTCCAGTCGCCTTCTCGAATACCTCCATCCAGCCTGCCCAGGCAGTCACCGGCAGATGCGTCAGCAAGGAACCACACCAAATCAGGTCGAAACGACCAGTTAGGCTGAGCTCCCCAGGATCTTCAACTGAGAGAAGCGGCGTTGCGGCAAACTTGCTTGCACAGAAGCTGACCGCCTCCGGCAGCAGGTCACAGGCAACGATCTCCGCATCCGGCCAGGCTGCACGCATGTAGCGCAAAACTCGCCCATAGCCGCTGGGCAGGTCGAGAATGCGTTGTGGGTCGCCCTTCTCAGCTGCCAATAGAGCCAAGCGCATTGCGCGCAGGGCCGTCGACCCACCTCGGTGATAGGCCTCGGGGCTCGTCGCGTTGTACATGAAATCGTTAGGATCGATTTCTCCGTCCACGAGAACTGGATCGGAGAGAAAGCCTGACCGTCTTTCTCGGGGATCGCTCATGCCTGATGCAGCAACTAGGTTGCTGCCCCCTCGGGGATTGGTACCGGAGGTGGGACTCGAACCCACACGAGGAATTACCCTCAACGGATTTTGAATCCGTCGCGTCTGCCAATTCCGCCACACCGGCGCGCAGCGGAAAATTAGCTGTTGGTCCCTTCCGGCGCCACCAGTCTTTTCACGGCCTCCTGACAGATACTTCTGGCATCCTCGGTCCGCCCACAGAGCTCGAGCACTTCAGCCAGAACAGCGGCTGTTGAGGGAGTTAGACCCAGGTTTCGGGTGGCGGCCCGCGCGGCCCGCTCGGCCCGCCGGGTATCACCCTGGCGTGCATACTCCCTAGCCACCAAAAGGACAGTCCCCTCCATGGGACAGGCTTCGAGCAGCTCACGGGGACTGACGATTCCGGGGTGTTCGTCGAGGAGGCCGCTAAGCAATTCGAATCCCGCAGCGGAGCGAGTTCGACCCCACTCACGAATCCCGCCCAGGGCATCACCCTTGGCTACCGAGACCTTTCCTAGCAAGCAGCCGGGCTCAGGGGCCTTGGGTGCCAGCTTCTGCGCCTTCTTGGCGTAACTGCGAGCCAGCTCCAGCTCGCCCTTGGAAAGGGCCTCGTCGCCGCAGCGCACCTGATCTTCTAGCAAACGCTGGCGCTCGTGTTCACGGCTACTGACAGGGGAATTCTTGAAGACCAACTCCTGGGCCCGCGCGGCCTCCTCCAACCGCCCAGCCTGTAACATCTGGCTGCGCAAGAGCCCTGCCAAGACCGGATCGCCGGGGAAGCGCTCGAGGGAAGCCCTTAACTCCGCCTCCATGCTCTCGTCCAGAATCTCTCCCTGAGCCAGGAAACTACGCGCGCGTAGCTGAGCGAGACTGCGCTTCAACTCCTTCGGCATGCCGGTTTCCTTGATCTTTGTCAGCCAATGGATGGCTTCGTTAGCCTGCCCCCGATCGATACTCAGCCGAGCGAGCTTGAGCTTCGCATCCTCCCGAATCTGCGGGAACACGCTCGGGGGCAAGGCCTTACTCTTGGCGACTCGGCGGAAGGAATCCCGGGCCGTCTTGGATTCGTCATCCAACAACTGACCAATGCCATCCAAGTGACGACGGAGAATCAACCCGGAGAAGAGCTTGCGTAGACGTGATCGCAGCACCAGGAATGCAATCACGACCAGGACGAGAAGGACTAGGTTGAGTAGAAGCAGGCGACCACCGGAGGTCTCCATCAGCGGCGCGATCAAGCGAACGATCAAATCCACGGCCTTCTCGAGAAGTCCGAAGACCGGCTCGAGCAAGGCCATGACCAGGAGTATCGGAATGCCGATGATCAGGATGCGCAGCCATGGGTTCTTGGGCATCACTGCCTTTACCGGCGCCCAAAAGGCTCGACTGAACAAGTCACCTAGCCTGGCCATGACCACCTCCATCTTCAGACCCTGGCTTGCTTCCCGACTTCTTACTCTCACTCATCTGATGGAGGGCCTGAGCCAGTCGAAGTTTCAAATTTGGATCGGTCTCGCCACGCCGCAGCGCCTCTAGGCCTCGCTCGGCCGGTCCACCGGCGATCGCGGCAAGAGCTCGAACAATCATCACTCGCCGATGGTTGTAGCGATTCACCAAGGGACCCGCGAATTTCTCCAACAAACTACCTTGGCTGTAGGCCTCACAGAGAGGCCCTACTGCGGCCCTTCCGAGACTACTCAGGGCGTCCACGATCTGTCCGTCGAGTCCGGTCGCCACCGAGCCGAAGCAATCACAGAGCTTGTCAACCACACCGGCCCCCATGGACTGTATGCGCTTGCCGAGCTCAACTCGTAGTTCAAGCGGGCGATCAAGATCGGCGAAGGCCGAGATCTGATGCTCGATTGTCTTGTCGCCGAAGCTGTCGAGCAGGCGATTGGCCGTGCCATATCTCCTGGAGTCGACCAGATCTTCGATCAACTGCGTTGTCAGGCTGCGGTTGAACCCACGGTGAATGAGAACGGCCTCGAGGGCGGGTGAATCCGCAGCATCTGGAATGACTGCAAGGACGTCCAGGTCTCGGTAGAAACCGGGATCGGGAAGTAGCATTTCAACCAGAAAGCTCCCGGATTTTGCTCCGACAAGAAACTTGCGCAGGATGACCTCGGGGGTTTCGTTGAGCCTGTGAATCACTTCGACCGGCGGGAACTTCTCATGTACTCGCATGAAGGTCTTCGGATCACCGAGACCAATGAAATAGTCGATGATGATCTTCCGGAGATCCCTGTCCTCGGTGCCGAGCAACTCATCAAACTGCGGAAGCGCCTCCTCCCCAAAACCCTGCACTACACGACCGACGACCGCTGCCGATGAACCTCGTCCGATAATCTCACCAAAGCGCGCCAACCAGTCGGCCTTCCGCTTGCGATATGCCGCGAAGAGAGCCGGCATGATCGCTGCGCCCATGCCCTGCAGAATTCTGACGAATGCAGAATCACCTGAGCCGTGCTCCACCGCATAGGCCAGAGTCTCCTCAACCGCGCTCTCCCCTAAGCGGCCCAGTTCCCCTTCTGCTTCCTGGTCGCCTTCAGCAACCTGCTCGAGCAAGCGCGCGATATGGGCGCGATTCTCTTCCACCGCGTCCATGATGCGACCTGGAGAGGCGATCTCGCGGAAGAGCAGGGGCTCCACTGCATCTACTCTGCCAGCAGTTCCACAATGCGGGCAGAGGGGCAGAGGCCCAAGAAGCTCGCCCATACAGACCTGACAGCGATAGGGCTTCTTAGGAACGAGCTTGGCGAGAACGCGCGCTGAAGAAGCCGCTCCCGACTCCCTCAAGACAGGAAGAAAACTCGCTGGCTGACTGCTGTCCTTGACCTCGAGAGCATCGAGTCCCTGCCACATGGCATGCTCTCCGCCTTCGACCAGAGCCAGCTGCGCCTGCAGCCTGCCTATCTGCCAACTACCACCACTGGAAAGCCCGGCCCTATCGAGCAGCCCCCGTGCCCGTTGCGCATCGCCTGCCTCGAGCTTGACCTTGGCAGCGAGCGCATAGGCTTCCGAGGACTCTTCGAGGACCCGCTGCTGCTCATCCCCAACCGGCAAGAGGTGAGCCAATCGCCTGCCGGTCCCGCCGGCCTCCTCCGGATAGCCTGCAGCAAGCTGTGCCCGAAAGAGCAGGCGCAGTGCTTCGCGGTCATCCGGCAACTTCTGGGCCGCGCGGGCCGCAGGTTCCACAGCCTCTTCCGCATGCCCAACCGCGAGCAGGTTTTTGGCCAGTGCCTTGTCATTGCGTGGGCTTTCCATACCCATGCCTCGCTGCAATTGCAGGTGCTGCTTATGTGCTTCGGCCGGATCTCCCAAGTCGGAAAGGACCAGACCGTAGAGGTATCGAGCGTGGGAGTTTTCTGGATCTTCCTTCAGGACACGCTGCAGCCTCGTGGCCGCGCCCTTCAAGTCCCCAGAGAGGGTCTGCTCCATTGCGAGCAGGTAGTCCCGAACCGCAGCGCGCGCCTCAGCTTCCTTGACCCTGCGAGCGAGACGGCCGAAGACCAACCAGAGCAACCCGAAGCCGACCACAACCAGAAAGAGCTGCACCAGCGCGGGTTCAGCGGCGATGCGCTCGAGAAAGCCCATCTCATTGGACGCTTGACTCTCATCCTGCAGCGCAAGCATCAAGGGCAAGGCAAGACTGTACTGGGGCATAAGCGATGAGCGGGCTAGTCGCGGGGCTCGTCCAGGAACTCGGCCAGCGAGTCTACCAGCCCACGAGAGGCGCCGATGCGGCGTATGCCCAGAAGTATTCCAGGCATGAATGCCTCTCGATCCAGGCAGTCATGACGGATACTGAGGACTTGTCCGGTCGCACCGAAGAGAATCTCTTGGTGCGCCAGGAGGCCAGGTAGGCGAATGGAGTGGATCGGGATCCCTCCTTCCTGCCCACCGCGGACACCGCTGAGAGCCTCCTCGGTTTCCGGCCTCCCCTGGTTGAGACCTCTGCCAGCCGCTCCAGCGATGAGCCGGGCGCTGTGCAGGGCTGTCCCGGATGGCGCATCCAGCTTCTTCTCATGATGCATCTCGATCACTTCCACGTCATCGAACCAACGGCTTGCCCGCGCAGCGAAGTCCTGCATCAGCAGGACACCAAGGCAGAAATTAGCGGCGATCAGACAGCCGAGATCCTTGCTGGCGGCGAATTCGCCAAGACTCTCAGTTTCGACCAGGGAGAGCCCCGTCGTACCCGAAACCACGTGCACTCCCTCTTCCAGCGCAATACGCAGATTTGCGCCGACCACCGAGGGTACCGTGAACTCGACCAGGACCCGAGGTCGACTAGCTTTCAGCTCCTCACGCAGATCATCTCCACGGCCGCTCTGCCCGCAGAGCTCCAGGTCCGTCGCCGCCTCAATCGCCTTGGCCGCTGCGGACCCCATCCGACCAGCGGCGCCATGCACATGAACCCTCAGAGTCACGAGACTCGGCTCCGCAACCCCCAGCGCTCCATGGCCAGGTACAGGAGACGGTCGAGCAGCTCAGGAAACTCGAGTCCATGCACCGCGGCCGAACGCGGCAGGAGACTCATCTCGGTCATCCCCGGCATGGTGTTGACCTCGAGGATCTTCAACCCACCCGCATCGAGAATCATGTCCGTTCGCGAGAGCCCGTCACAGTGAAGCGCTTCATGGCATCGCTGTGCAAGGATCATCGCATCTGCTACCTGCTCTTCACTGAGCCCTCGCGGAGGTACGACTTCCTCGCACATCCCGACCTGGTACTTGGCTTCGAAGGTAAAGAAGCCATCGACGACCGGGTAGATGCCAACTGGCGGTAGGATCTCCAAGTGACCACCCGCGTTGCCGAGAACCGGAACCGTGATCTCTTCGCCCTGCAAGGCCTGTTCAGCGAGGAATCTCCGCCCCTTGTTTTGATTCTCCCGGAGAAAAGCCGCCAACTCGGATTCGTTGTTGACCCGGCTCACCCCGATGGTGGAACCCGAATGGTCGATCTTGACAAAACAGGGGAAGCCAACACTGGCTGCAATGTGCTCAGCCTCCAAACGAGGATCTGCCTCCTGGACACTAGCATGAGGCATGTAGGCCGCAGGCATAGGAAGACCCTGGGAACGTAGACACTCCCGAGTTCGGAGTTTGTCCATAGCCACTGCCGATGCAGCGGTCCCGCTACCTACAAAGGCGAGATCGTGCAACTCCATCATTCCTTGGACGGTGCCGTCCTCGCCATGACGCCCGTGCAATACCGGAAAGACCAGGCCAACCCCGCAGCTCTCGATAAGATGTTCGAGGGCAACTCCGGGCCGTGCCCGCCGTTTGCTTGCCAGCTGAAAAGGATCCGCATCACCGTGACTGAATGGCTGCTCGGGCAAGGACCAGCGCCCTTCGCGATCGATGTACACTGGCCAAAGGCGCCATTCTCGCAGGCAGAGATTCTGCAGGACCTGGAAGCCCGAGAGCTGTGAGATCTCATGCTCCGACGAACGCCCACCGGCAAGTACCGCTATGTCTATCAAGGCCCCTCCAGGCTCGGTTGAACCCCGATCTTACCTGGAGGCAGGACCAACTCACCAGAGTTTGCCGGTCTCTGCTGCAGCTCCCCAGAGGATGGCGTCCGACTCCCCCAAGCTGGGTACAAAGCTCAGCTCGCGCAGAACCACTGGCGAACACCAGCCTTGGGCGAAGTCTTCAATACGCTTGCGCAATTCCGGCCAGCCCTTGAGCACACCACCCCCAAGGACTACCGCCTGGGGATTGAGAAGCATGCAGGCTGAGGCAACCATTGCCCCTGCGGCCAGCGCACAGTCCTCCAAGATCGCCGCGCAGCGGGCATCCCTGGCGGCCGCGGCGCGGATAGCTCCCACGGACCAACTCTGCTCGCCCTCAGGCGGGTGGCCAAGTTCCTGCAGGGCCCGGGCGCACATGGGGCCGCCGGCGCAATAGGCCTCGTAGCAGCCCCTTCGCCCGCAAACACAGGGCAGCCCATCCGGCCTGAAGATCGTGTGACCGATTTCCCCGGCGGCATTGCTAACCCCCGCATAGGGGGCCGACTCCAGGACCAAACCAATCCCGATCCCCGTGCCAAAGAAGAGGGCCAGCAGTGGATCCGAGCCGCTGGCATAACCTTGCCGGTACTCACCCAGGGCCGCCGCGCGCCCATCGTTGATCAGGGTTACCGGCAGGCCAAGACTTGCTTCAATAGCCTCGGCCAAGGCGCAATCCTTCTCCACCGGGAGGTTCGGCGCATAATCGATAATCCTCCCGCCGCGGTGAACCACTCCAGCAGTGCCGATGCCTATGGCTTGCGCCGGCATGCCGTGCTCCACAGCGAGTTCTCGCAACGCTGAGAAGTTCGAACTCAGCTCAGCCAGAAAGGCCGAGCGATCATCAGGGGTGGGAATCTGCCGCTCGCCGATCACAGCGAGATCTTCTGTGACCAGCGCGAAACGGCACTTGGTTCCACCTAGATCCGCGCTGAGAACAGTCTTCATCGCAGATCACTCGCGCGTCGATTCTCGCTCAGCCGACGTCCGAATCCTGGCGTCCCATCTTCTCATCCTCTGAGAGAGCTTCGAGGAGGGTGTCGACCAATTTAACCATCTCCTGATGCTGGCATTCCAAGACGACTACTCGCCGCATGATCTTCTCGAGGACTGGTGGCAGAAGAGCTTCGAGAGTGAAGTTCTTGATCCTGGTAAAGGTCTCGAGCCGCTCCTTGTCCGGGGTAGTTCGAAACTGATAGTGGTAAGCATTGTTGAGCGCTTCCTCAGTGAAGCGCAGGATTTCGCTAGTCTGCTCAGCGACTTGCTCGTTGTTGTGAGAGATCTTGAAGGCTTCCACCTTGTACTGGTGAAGCAACTCCTGAAACTTCTTCTTCACGGGGGATCCTCAGCTGTGATTCTGGACCATCGAGGGGGGATGGTTGCAGGGGACTAAAGCACAGAAAAACACCGCGCCGGCGATTCTATCCTTCGAAACGCCGAATGGCCAGACAGGTGTTGTGGCCGCCAAATCCTAGGGAATTACTGATGGCCGCGTCGACTCTCGCCTCGCGGGCGACATTTGGCACATAGTCCAAGTCGCAGTCAGGATCGGGGGTCTCGTAGTTGATTGTCGCCGGGATCGCCCCACGGCTGATGGCAAGGGCTGAAAAGACCAGCTCGGCAGCTCCCGAAGCCCCGAGAAGGTGCCCAATCATCGACTTTGTCGACGATATCTGCAGGGCGCGGGCATGGTCGCCAAAGGCATTCTTGATCGCCAAGGTCTCGATCTTGTCGTTCAGGGAGGTGCTCGTCCCGTGCGCATTGACGTATTGCACGTCTTCCGGGCTGAGCTTTCCATCCTTGAGGCAGAGGGTCATCGCCCGTGAAGCACCCGAACCGTCGTCCATGGGCGCGGTCAGGTGATAGGCATCGTCAGTTGACCCGTAGCCCACAACTTCAGCAAGGATCGGAGCGCCGCGCTTCTGCGCATGCTCCAATTCTTCGAAAACCAGAGCAGCGGCACCTTCCGCCATGACGAAGCCGTCACGGTCCCGATCGAAGGGTCGCGAGGCAGCCTGCGGATCGTCGTTGCGGGTGGACAGTGCCTTGAGCGAACAGAAGCCTGCGAGTGCGAGAGCTGTCGTGGTCGCCTCGGAGCCTCCGGTCAACATTACGTCAGCTTCCCCCCACTGAATGGCTCGCATCGCCATCCCCATGGCGTTGCTGGAGCTTGCACAGGCTGAGGAGGTCGCAAAGCAGGGGCCTTGGAGGCCATGTCGCATCGCAGCCTGGCCAGCCATGGCGTTGGACATGAGCTTGGGAATGAAGAACGGACTGATCCGCCTGGGGCCCCTCTCCATGAAGAGGACCTTGTTGTCCTCCAACTCGTTGATGCCCCCGATGCCAGTGCCGAGGATGCAACCCATCCGAGTCGCATCGCCCTTATCGACTTCGAGACCAGAGTTCTTCATGGCCTCATCAGATACCACCAGCGTCAGCTGGGCATAGATGTCGAGGCGGCGGATCTCGTTCTTGGTGAAGTACTTCTCCGGCGAGTACATGCCTTCACGCTGGATCTCACAGGCAATCTTTGCGCTGTGTCCAGAAACGTCGAATCTGGTGATAGGGACCGCACCCGACTTGCCTTCGAGCAAGTTCGACCAGGTCGTCTCCAGATCGAGTCCAATGGGCGTGAGAGCGCCCATACCAGTGATTACAACGCGTCGCCTACTCATGTTGGAGCGGCAGAGCTGTGTACAACCCCGAAAAGCTCAGAGCTTCTCTTTGATGTACTTCACCGCATCACCGACCGACTGGATCTTCTCAGCATCCTCGTCGGGGATGTTGATCTGGAATTCATCTTCGAACTCCATGACCAACTCAACGGTATCCAGTGAATCTGCTCCAAGATCGTTGATGAAGGAGGTTTCTGCAGAGACTTTGTCCCGGCTAGTGCCGAGTTGCTCGCAGACGATATTCAGGACTTTTTGTTCGACGGTATCGGTATCCGACACGGCTCGACCCCTCCGAGGGTATCGATGGTTTATGACAGGGGGAATGGGATCCTCTCAAGCCTTGGCGCGCAAGGACGACGAGGAGAATCCTCCGAAGTTCGCAAAACTACAGACTCAGGCCTCCATCCACCACAAGAACCTGACCCGTGATGTAGGCACCAGATGGACTGCAGAGAAAGGTCACCACTGCGGAGATATCCTCGGGTTTTCCCAGACGTCCCAGGGTGATGTTGGCTGTGGTCTCCGAGCGCATCTTTTCGGAGAGATCTGCCGTCATATCGGTCTCGATGAAGCCCGGCGCGACCACATTGACGGTCATGCCGCGCCCACCGAACTCCTTGGCCAAAGACTTGCTCAGGCCGATGAGCCCAGCCTTGCTGGCCGAATAGTTTGCCTGGCCAGGGTTTCCGATGACTCCCACGACGGAGCTAATGTTAACGATACGGGCCGATCCCGCCTTCGCCATTGACCGGGCAAAAGCTCTGCACAGCAGAAAGCTGCCCTTCAAGTTGGTCGCAATGACAGAGTCGAAGTCTTCCTCGCTCATCCGCATGAAGAGCCCGTCCCGAGTGATACCGGCATTGTTGACCAGGATATCCAGAGCTCCGTCCGCGAGGACGGTCTCAGCAATCGCCGCGACCTGTGCCCCATCCGATACATCCGCGCCGAGCGCAGAGGCCAAACCACCGGCCTCCTTGCAGGCCGCGACCGCTTCATCGCAGCCTCCTTCGCGAGTCGAGAGGCAATAGACCATTGCGCCCTTTGCAGCCAAATCGACGGCAATGGCACGACCAATCCCTCGAGAGGCTCCGGTCACCAAAGCACGCTTACCCTTCAGCTCGTCACTCACCCTACCACCTCACTGAGATTTGGCCCCAGGACATGCCGGCGCCGAAGGCTGGCATACATATGAGTTTGCCCTTCTCTAGACGATCGTCGTCTCGAGCTTCGCAGAGGGCGATCGGGACTGAAGCCGCCGATGTATTTCCATACTTGTCGATGTTGACCACGATCTTGTCGACGGAGAGACCGAGCTTGTCTGCCGCGGACTCGATGATTCGTTGATTGACCTGGTGTGGAACAACCAGCCCGAGCTCGTCGATGCCATAGTCAGCAATCGCGGTCTCGACGAGGTCCACCAGGGTCTTCACAGCGAATCGGTAGACCTTCTTGCCGCCCATACGAATGGCGTGCAGATGCTTCTCCACGCTCTCATGACTGGTTGGGTAGCGCGTACCGCCTCCTGGAATACAGAGGACTTCCTCGTTCTGCCCCTCGGTACCGATAGTCCCGCCGAGATACTCACCTTGACCAGCACGCTCGTGGCTAGTGAAAACCGCCGCGCCCGCGCCATCGCCAAAGAGCACGCAGGTCTCTCGATCGCTGTAGTCAAGCACAGTCGTCAACTTCTCAACGCCTATGACCACCACGCAGTCGAAGGTGCCAGTGGCTATGAACTGCGCGGCCACCTGAGACCCGAAGACCCAACCACTACAGGCTGCTACCAGGTCCCAGGCCCCGGCACGCTTGGCGCCAATTAGCTCACTGATCGTGCAAGCGGTCGCCGGGAATGGCTGATCTGGCGTAACCGTGCAGCAGATGACCAGGTCTACCTCGTCGCCAGCGATTCCCGCGTCGGCAAGAGCAGCAGTTGCGGCCTTTGCCGCCATGTCGCTGGTCAGCTCGTTCTCACCAGCCTTCCGGCGCTCACGGATCCCCGTCCGCTGTACGATCCACTCGTCAGTCGTTTCTACCAACGATTCGAGATCCGCATTGGTGATACGGCCATCAGGGAGATACTTGCCGAGACCAGCGATGCCGACCTTCCGGAGCCCCATCATGCATATCTCCTATGGTTCATGAGGCCGCTGAAGCAGCCTTGGCTGCATTGGTGATGTGCTCGTTAACTCTCGCACCGACAGCCTTCGCAGCAAATCTGGCTGCGTTGCATATGGCCTGGCCCTCAGAGCGGCCATGACAGATGGTAACGATGCCTTCGACACCTAGAAGGAGAGCACCGCCATACTCAGAAAAATCAACTTCTTGCGTCAATGGCCCAACGACCCTCTGCATCAGATCCGCCGGGGCGTCGTTTTCTTTGAGAAGTCGGATTGTGGAGCGAAGCAGGTACTCAGCCACCCCTTCACAGGACTTCAAGAGCACATTGCCTGTAAAACCGTCGCAGACTACGACGTCGCAGGCCCCACCGAAAATATCGACGCCCTCAACGTTGCCGACGAATTCGAAGTTGAGCTCCGCTTCCTTGAGCAGGTCGCCGGCCTCCCGAACCAGGGAGTTGCCCTTCTGATCTTCCGACCCAATGTTCAACATGCCGACTCGGGGAAGATCCTTCTTGAAGAGATCATGAAAGTACGCCGATCCCATGATGGCGTAACTGAGCAAATGCCTGGCCTTGGCGTGTGGGTTCGCCCCAACATCGACGACCACACATGGCCCACTTTCTGATCGCAGGGTAACTGCGATGCCAGGCCTCCGAATGCCTTCGAGACAACGCAAGCCAAGAGTGGCGCTGGCCACTACCAAGCCCGTGTTACCTGCGCTCACAAAAGCGTCAGCGGCACCCTTCTTGACCAGCTCCAGGCCAACAAAAATGCTGTTCCGGGGGCTCCTCTTCATCGCTTCCATCGGTGAACCGCCAGCAACAAGTTCATCAGGAGCATCGACGATGGTCATTCCCTGAATGCCAAGGGCTGACAAGCTCTGGGCGAGATCGCGCTCTCTCCCGACGAGAACGAGCTGCTCGGGCTCGAGATAACCCTTCTCGACGGCAAGACGAGCACCATCAATCACCGTATCCGGGGCATGGTCGCCCCCCATTGCATCCAGTGCGACCTTGATCAATCTAGATCCTCTTTCGAGTTCCTCTTGAGAACCTTAATCAGAACCCAATTCAGCACCGGTGTCCGGGAGAATGCAGAAGAAGGCACTCGTGCGTCAGGCGCTCTCACCGACAATCATCTGCTTCCCGCGGTAGAAACCACAGGAGGGGCATATGTGATGGGGCCTGATACTGCTGCCGCAGTTGCTGCAGCGAACCAGCTGGATAGCTCGCAATTTCTGGTGCGCGCGCTTGTTACCGCGACGGGCCGGGCTGATGCGGCGCTTCGGATTTGCCATGGCTAGAGTCGGTCTAGGGCGGAAAGGCCGCTATTCAGCGTACCTGATGGGCCAATGAAGGGGGGACTCTACGCTTGCTCGCTGCGAAGTCAATCTCAGTCCCCTGGCTTCAGCATGGCGTCTGGGAAGAAAAAACTACGGCCTACCGTATTATCACCATGTAGATTCGAGGCGGATTAGAACCCTGCCTCAAGGAGCATGGACTCGGCCAAGCTCTTCGCCTCGGGCAGCTTGCTTGGGTCACGCCCCTTGCCCTGTGCCATTTCCGGCCGTCCACCACCACCTCCGCCGAGAACTGAGGTAACCGCTTTGACCAAGTCCCCCGCTTTGAGCTTCCCGTGTAGCTGGGGATCGACAGCGGCAGCAACCAGAACCCCAGCATCACTCGGCACGAAGACTACGCCTGCAAAGGGCGCGAGGCTCTTGCTGGCCCGAGAGAGCAGATCCTGAAGCTCCCTGGGCTCCAGTCCGGAGACTTCCAGTACCAACACCTGGGCTTCCCCGACGGAACGGACGGACTTCCTCAGATCTTCGAGAATGGCACCCACGTCTGCGGCAGTTGCCTTCGCGAGCTCGCGCCGCAGACGCTTGGTTTCGTCCAGGCCATCCAGAACCTTCTTCTGCACTTCGGAGACCGGAATCTTCATAGCAGCGGCAATGCCCTGGAGGCTGCGCTGCTCCTCCCTCGCAACACGAGCGGCGACTTCACCTGTAATCGCCTCAATTCGCCGGGTACCCGCACTGATGGCAGAATCCGAGAGAATGCGGAAGCTGCCGATCATTCCCGAATTACCGACATGGGTTCCGCCACAGAGTTCTCGGCTGTATTCCCCAACGCTTAGAGTCCGAACTTGGTCGCCGTATTTCTCGCCGAACATCGCTACAAACCCGGCTTCCTTGGCCTCGAGGAGTCCACGTATTCTTGCGACCACAGGCTTAGCGCGCATGATTTCGCCGTTGACCTCATCTTCGATGACAGCAATCTGCTCGTTGCTCAGTCGCTCGCCATGGGTGTAGTCGAAGCGTAGTCGTTCCGGCGCAACTTCAGATCCAGCCTGACTCACATGTGTTCCCAGATTGTTCTTTAGCGCCGCGTGCAAGAGGTGCGTGGCGGTGTGATTCTTTTCGGTTGCTCGCCGAGCTGATTCATCAACCACCAGCGTCCCTTCTTGGCCTGGGCTCAATCTGCCTTCGCGGACTTCAAGCTCATGCAAGTAGAAGCCGTCAACAGAACTCGTGTTCGAAATCGCCGCCTGGGCCGCGCTACTCCGGAACCATCCCCGATCCCCAAGCTGTCCGCCGCCTTGGGCATAGCAAGGGCTACGATCAAAGACAACACGGACGCGATCGCCGGCTTCGGCTCGATCCAGAAGTTTGTCCTTCTTATCGAGGATCGCCATGACCTGCGCAGTGCAAGTCAGCTCCTCATAGCCGACGAAACCTGTCGCCTTGATTCCAGAGTCGCGTAGGCTCACACCAACATGCCCGGCGAAGACATCCTCCGAGGTAGCCGAAGCCGCTCGCGCCCGGGTCTTTTGGGCCTCCATCGCAACGTTGAACCCAGACTCATCGAGCTCTAGACCACGCTCTGCGAGGATCTGCCTTGTTATGTCCACTGGGAAGCCATGGGTGTCGTGGAGCTGGAAAGCAAACTCACCACTCTCCTGTAGAGCCTCACCGGAGGGCAGAGCGCCGATCGCTTCCTCCAAGCGCTTCATCCCCTGCCCATAGACCTGGGCAAAGCCCTGTTCCTCGCCCTTCATGATCGAACGACATTGGGCGGCGTGCTCTCGAACCTCCGGGTAGGCGTCCCCCATTACCGAAGCCACTAGATCAACCATCTCATGCAGAAAGGCCGATTCTATGCCAAGGTCAAAGCCATCACGGGCAGCACGCCGAAGGATCTTGCGCACTACATAGCCCCGACCCTCATTGCTAGGCAGAGCACCGTCAGCGATGCAGAAGACAACTGCCCGAAGATGATCACTGATACGGCGCAAGCGCACGTCATCAGCGGGGTCCTTGCCGTAGGTCTTGCCGCTGCGCTTTTCGAGTTCAGCGATGAAGGGCCGGAAGAGGTCGGTTTCGAAATTGGTGTCGACGCCTGCAAGCACCGCCGTGATCCGTTCGAGACCAAGACCGACATCGATGTTCTTCTGCGGCAGGGGCTCCAGTTCGCCACTCTCCTGGCGATTGAATTCGGTGAACACGCAGTTTCCGATCTCGGTGAATCGATCCTCTGGAAGCTCCGTTAGACCCTCCTGCTCTGGATAGGCCTGGCCTGGAGAATTGTCATAGTAGATCTCAGAGCAGGGACCGCAGGGACCATTGGGCCCCTTGCTCGGAGCCTCCGCTGGCCAAAAATTCTCTTTCTCCCCGAAGCGAAAGATCTTGGCCTTGTCCAAACCAATCTCTTCCTGCCAGATGCGAGCCGCCTCGTCATCGTCTTGGTAGACCGTGACAACCAGGTTCTCCTCCCGGATCCCTAACTCCTCAGTAAAGAACTGCCATTCCCAACGGATGCAGTCTTGCTTGAAGTAGTCGCCGAATGAGAAGTTGCCCAACATCTCAAAGAAGGTGTGGTGGCGAGCTGTGGCTCCGACATTCTCCAGATCGGGAACTCGCAAGCATTTCTGCGCGGTGGTGACACGCTTGTATGGCAAGGCTCCCTTACCCAAGAACATGTCCTTGAACTGATTCATGCCCGCTCCTGTAAAGAGCAGAGTTGGATCATTGCTGGGAACCAGAGAATCGGAAGGCATGCGAGCATGCCCTCGCTCCTCGAAGAACTTCAAGAAGCGCTCGCGAATCTCTGCTGCAGGAAGGGGCTTCATGGGGCCGCTAAAGATGCCCGATCGACCCCCGCATGGCGAGAGTCTGCCGGTCGACAATGTCCTCCGTGCGGAATCAGCCGCTGACGACGACCTGCTTTTCCCGCCCAGAGACCATCTCTGGCGAAGGGGCCTATCAGCCCCGCCGAGAATCCTGCCCCTTACACCGAGAAGCCTCTCTCGAGCGAAACGGCCTGCTCTCTAGAGACCGGCGCCCCGAGCTGCCCCGCCTCTGCTCCCGCCAGCTGCCGGGACCTTTCGCGAAAGGCCTGCCTTCCTAGTTGCCGGGCTTCCAGACGTCCCGGCGGCAGGCTCTCCATTCTTGGACACTCCAGGGGAGCCCTTCGATGCTCCAGGTGCATGCGGGGTCTTTCCCTGGCCCTCATCAGCCCCCGCGGTTTCCGCCTTGCCCGGCGGCTTCGCGCCGTCGGCAGAAAGAAGCTCGGGAGCGACCTTCTCGAAGACCTGCCGCTTGATGTCGGCGGTCATCTCCGGGTTTTCGGCTAGGAAAGCGCAGGCCCGATCACGACCCTGCCCCAGCCGCTGATCTCCATAGCTAAGCCAAGTACCGCTGCGCTTGATGACCCCTGCATCCACGCCCATATCGACAAGCTCGCCGCGGAAATTGATTCCCTGATTGAAGATGATGTCAAATTCTACCTTGCGGAAGGGGGGAGCCACCTTGTTCTTGACCACAGTTGCCTTGGTCCGCGCCCCCACAGGCACGTCACCGTTCTTGATTTGCCCAATGCGCCGGATGTCGATTCGCACGGAGGAATAGAACTTCAGCGCCCGGCCACCAGTGGTCGTCTCCGGACTCCCAAACATGACACCGATCTTCTCGCGGATCTGATTGATGAAGATCAGGCAAGTATTGGTGCGATTGATTGCAGCGGTCAACTTGCGCATGGCCTGGCTCATCAGGCGTGCATGCAAGCCAACAAAGTGGTCCCCCATCTCGCCCTCAATCTCGGCCTTGGGCACGAGTGCAGCCACAGAATCGATCACGATGACATCGAGGGCACCGGACCGGATCAGGGTTTCGCAGATATCCAGGGCCTGCTCACCACTGTCTGGCTGTGAGATCAGGAGTGATTCCAAGTTCACGCCCAGGCGCTTGGCGTACTGAGGATCGAGAGCGTGCTCTGCATCGATAAATGCCGCCATTCCACCGCTGCGTTGCGCGTTGGCGACCACATGCAAGGTGAGGGTCGTCTTACCGGAAGACTCCGGACCGTAAACTTCGATGATCCTGCCACGAGGGAAACCTCGCCCGCCGACTGCCAGGTCCAAGCCGATTGATCCAGTGCCAATGCCATCGATGGGCACGACCGGACCATCCCCCATCCGCATGATGCTGCCCAGGCCGTAGGACTTCTCGATCGACAGGATGGCTTCATCGAGCGCTCCTTCTCCCTGTTGTACACCTTTGTTCTTCTTGGACTTAGCGCTCATCGATTGCCCTCCCGAATGCTTGGTATCTGCCTATTTTGGCTGCGACTTGTTCTTGTATGGACCGCCATGAATCGGCGATCAACTGACTGTGTTTGACCGAGCGGGAAGGCTACATGGAAACCGTACAAAGACCAAACATTTTCCATGCGACCAAGGCTTGGCGGAGCCCCGGACCCTAGATCGAAACGAACTGAATCAGTTCCTGGTAGCGGCGCTCCACATCAGAACGGCGCGATTCGGCGAGACGATTCACGCCGAAGGCCTCGACGGTCAGGCTGGCAGTCACCGTTCCATAGGCCATGGCCCGCTTCATGTTCCAAAGGCTCAGACTGTCGCAGCCGGCGAGGAAGCCCATGAATCCGCCGGCAAAGCTGTCACCCGCGCCGGTTGGATCACGCACATCCTCCGTGGGATATGCGGGCAGAGCGTGCTGGAAGAAATGGCTGAAGAGGAAGCAACCGTGTTCGCCCTTCTTGACCATGACCAACTTGGGTCCCAGTTCCAAAGCCCGACGACCGGCACGGATGAGATTGCTCTCGCCGGTGAGCATCTTGATCTCCTGATCATTGACGATCAGCCCGTCAATGCGCTCGAGCAGAGCAAGAAGATCGTCCTTCTGGGTCTCGATCCAAAGGTCCATGGTGTCGGCAACGGTAAAGACCGGCGACTCAACTTGATCGAGGACGGAAGCCTGGGTGCTCGGGGCGCCGTTCGCCAGGAACACATAGGGGCTATTGCGAAAGGACTCCGGAACCTTCGGATTGAACTCGCCAAAGGTATTCAGCTGGACATCGACCGTATCTCGATCATTCATGTCCGCGGAGTAGCGGCCGCTCCACGTAAAGGTCTTACCCGGCTTCACCTCCAGACCTTCGAGATTGACACCCTTCTCCTGCAGCACCTGGCGATGTTCGTCTGGGAAGTCTTCGCCAACTACGCTCACGAGGCGCACGTCGGCGAACATGGCCGCGGCCAGGCTGAAGTAGGTGGAAGATCCGCCAAGACAGCGGTCCGCCACGCCATAAGGGGTCTCAACAGTATCGAATGCGGTGGAGCCAACGACGAGGAGAGTCATGATGTTTGCTTGGTGGGAAGGGCGAGTTTGGGAGGGTTTACATAATGCACTAGTTCGCGTCTTCGTTCTTCCCCTGATCTTCCTCTTCTTCCATGGCCAACTCGCGTTGCACATCATCGCGAGTGACCCTGTCCCGCTCGAAGAAGACGGCCAGACCGCCGAGCAGTGAGAGGATCGTGAGCATGATCCGATAGACGACGGAGAGAGCAACACCACGCGTACGCATTACGCGAGAGCTGATACCCTCAGGGGAACCCATTTCAAAGAGCTTACCGAAGAGAGCCTCACCCCACCCCCAGCCATTGGGGGCGATGGGCACAGCTGAAAGAATGTTGATCACCGGCACGAGCACGAAATAGTTCGCCAGGGGCATGCCGACGCCGATGGCCTCGCCAACCAAAATGATGCTGATAACCGCCATCACATGGTTAAGCACACTCACTGCCAGGCAGGCGATGATCCCTAGCTTGAATCCCCGGTAGAAGAAGACAGCTCTATCCACCCGGTAGAGAATTCCACTCAGCTTCCCCGGGAGTTTCGCGATCATCACATCAAGGCGAATCAGCTTCCGGACCCTGCGACTGAAGGCAACCACACCCATGAGGATGACCGCGGCAAGCACGCTCCAAATGCCAACCGCGATCACAAAGAACTCGTCGAAGAAGAGAACCGCGCCTGCGCCCAATAGAGCCAGGGCGGCCAGACCGAGAATTCGATCAACGATCACCGACATCAGAGCAGGCACCCGACCATCCGGGCAGTGCTTCATGATGTAGAGGGCTTTGATGAGGTCGCCACCGGTCTGTCCCGGCACAACGTTGTTGAAGAAGATGCCGAGCCAGGTAAGTCGGACTGCCTCAACAAGGCTGACACGAAGCTCATTGACTCGCAGCAACCACCACCAACGGGCGGCAGCGACACTCACCGAGACCAGGTAACAGAGAGTGGCGAGCAGGAACAACCACAGGTCCATCTGTCGGACATAAGTGAGAAAGCCCGGACTGAGCTCAACCACTCCGCCGTCTTGCTCAGATCCGCGACGCACACGAATAATCGCATCGCTGCCTTCGTCCGCGAAATCTACTTCGGGACCATCCCATGCACCGACAATGCTTCCACTGTGGCTTTCGAGAACTTGATTGTCAGGGCCGCGAATCAGCCAGGTGTCCCGCCACTCGATGGATGTGGCCACATAGGTCATCAAGGCGATGACTAGGATAATCTTGATGCCGGACACCAGGTGACGTCGCATGGCTTACCGCCCCCCCTCTGTGCCGCTTCTGGATGTCTCGGCGAGAGTATTCATATGCTCCCGCCAGGCTTGGTCGATTTCCGTCAACTCAAAGCTGATCGGGCGACCCGTGCAAAAGGAGATCGCCTCTTTGGCGACGGTGCGTAGCCCCTCCACACGATCACTGTGCGCGGTCTCGTAAAGAAAGCGGAGTGGGCTCGGTCCCTGAATTCCAGGCACCAGTGGATAGGACTGATCCAGCACCGGACCACGTAACTGCCCACAGATTCGGATCAGGCTGCGGCGCATCTCCGGACTCGGGTCAAAGAGAGCCGCGCCGGTGCTGCGCTTTTGTAGTGCGGCAAGGCAGTAGGGCACGGCAGTTGGACCGGAAAGCTCGTAGAGAGCGAGTGTTGCCTCTTCGCGAACGACTGCAGCCGAAGAACCAAGAGCCTTCTTCAAGCCTTCGCTGAGTTCCATTCCAAGGACAGCGCGCATAGCCTCACGCGTCCCACGGTAGAGCTGATTATCGCCTTCCTGTGGAAGGCGATAGGCAAGATCGCGCAGAAGGTCTCTGCCCATCCGTGGTTGACTGGCTGGCAAGGCGGATAGTCGTTGCAGAGCCTCAATGTAGGCGCTGCGATCTTCGGCAGTCAGGCGACGCGCGCGTTGGCCTGGCCACATGCTGGCGAGGAATCGTCGATCGCGCAGATGCGCTTGCTGGACAGCAGGGCTCTCCTCCCTCGGCCGCGGCAGGCTCAAGGGGTCGATCTTGTATGCACGCATGATCACCGCCATGCCGCGGATGGCGATGACTTGATTGAGAGCGTGATCCTCGTCGGATTCAGCGATCCAGAGCAAGCGGCTCGCAACTTGTGCATTCCTCTGCAGGTCACCAGCTGCCAGCTCGGGCAACTCCGCCAGTCGCTCCCGGGCATATCCACTGGGGTTCTCGACCACTCGCGGCGAAGGCGCGAGTCCGAATGCAAAGACAGCGAACCAATCAAATCCAGATCCTTCCGTATGCCGGACCCACCAAGGCCAGCGTTCCGGTGTCGGGTTGTAGTGAAGCTTTTCCGGCTCTCCAGTCTGACGGTCCAGGCCAGTGGCCGAGTCGAACTCGAATATGACCGTGCGGTAACCGGCACAGCCAACAGCCAAGAGCGCGAACAGCAGAATGGCTGGCAGGATCTTCAGCATCGACGCGCAGATTAGCCCGCCACCCGGGCGGTATCCATGAGATCATTCGCCGGCATAGCCACTGGGATGCTTGCTGTGCCAGTTCCAGGCGCTCTCGACGATCTGGTGGATATCGCCAAGTCGTGGCTGCCATCCCAATTCCGAGGTAATCAGCTCGCTGCTCCCCACCAGACGCGGCGGGTCGCCAGCGCGTCTCCCGCCGATTTCGTAGGGCACCTTCTTGCCAGAAACTTTTTCAACTGCGCGAATCACTTCGAGAACAGAGCTGCCCGCGGAATTCCCCAGATTGAAAGCCTTGACTCCCAGCTGCGAAGATTCCATCGCCTCAAGGGCAAGGATATGGGCTGCCGCGAGATCACAGACGTGAACATAGTCGCGGATGCAAGTTCCGTCTGGGGTTGGATAGTCATCGCCAAAGACCGTTACCTTGTCCCGCTGCCCCATGGCCGCCTGAATGACCAGCGGGATAAGGTGCGTCTCCGGTGCATGGTCTTCACCGAGTTCGCCAGCAGGATCCGCGCCGGCGGCGTTGAAGTAGCGCAAGCTGACTGATTGCATGCCGTGCGCACGGTGAAAGTCGCGGAGCATCCACTCGCAAACCAACTTGCTCGCACCATAGGGATTGACCGGGCTCTGTGGCATGCCCTCCACGATGGGCATGCTCTCCGGCTCACCATAGGTGGCACAAGTTGAGCTGAGCACAAACTTATCAACACCCTGCGCCGCCATCGCGTCGAGAAGATTGAGCGTGCCGATCGCGTTGAACCGGTAGTACTTGCCAGGGTCTGTGACTGACTCACCGACATAGCAGCGAGCCGCAAAATGGAACACGGCGGCGATATCCCGTGATGCGAAGAGATCGGCCAGGAAGGCACGATCAAGCATGCTGCCTTCGGCCAGCTCTGCGCCCAGCAAGGCCTCGCGATGGCCCTCGCAAAGGTCGTCGAGAACCAGAACTTCGCGCCCACCTGCGCGCAGCATCTTAACCGTGTGCGAGCCTATGTAACCCGCTCCGCCAGTCACGAGAATCACCGACCCCATAGCTCTCTCCAGCGTTGCACAATCACCTTCCTGGATTCGGGCAGATCTTCGGCACCTGGCGGCAGGATTAGCCGCTTCTGAAGGATCTGAATCATGTCTGCATGCATCACTCGGAAAGCATAGCCGTCAGTTTCCTTTTCCATCGCCGCGAGAACCAGGTCTGCGGCCTGAGGTGGCGGAAGACGCCTTGCCAAGGCCGAAGACTCGGCGCGAACTCGCGGATCAGGATCCGCGAAGAGAATGCCCAGGTTCTCGGGCAAGTCCCGCATATCCGATTCATCGGCGGGCCATGCGCGTACTGCCTGAATTCTCAGGATTGGATCATCCTGGCTGTATGCAATCAGCACCGCACGAGGACGAGTGCTAGGCCGAGCAACCAAGATCTTGAAGGCCTTCATGCGAATTGCGCGGGTCTCACCGGCGCGAACAAGAGCGAAGAGTTCGCTGGCAGTCGGCCTGAGACGATCGCCCTGTTTTCGTTCTTCAGCCAGATCCTCCGCCAGAGAATCCAACTCACTGCGCCGCGCCATGACCAAGCTGTCATCAGCGAAGTCTGAGAGCAGACGATTGAGGACTTCGTCAGCCTCATCCAAACGGACCAGAGCACGTTCCGCAGCTACCAGGGCTATGAGCAGGCTCGGGCGATCAGGGTGCCTTGACTCCAGCTCGCGCAGAATCGCGGCCGACTCCTCCCAGCGGTTCAGATCGGAGAGGATTCTGGCATGGAACATGCACATGAAAAAGTCCTCCGGATCCCTCGAGAGGCCCGCAAGAAGAATCGCCTCTGCATCGATGTGACTCTCACGACTCTGATAAAGGCTGGCTAGGGCCAAGGCCGCCTCGCGAAACCCCTCGCCATCCACCAACTCCTGCCTCAGTATCGGATCCGCAGCGCGATAATCGCCCTGTTGCATGAGATCCAATCCTTCCTGCAGTCGGCTCGAGTCTGGCTCCGCGGCTGGCTCGGTTTGCAGCACTCCGGCTTCAGGGGGCTCTGCCGGATTCTGATCGGGCTGACTTGCAGCCCTAGGCGGAGGCCCTTCCCGTTCAGCCCCGGGCTCCACTGTCACTGCCGTCTTCGGCGGCAGTGGCCGCAGGAGGGCTGGATCGATTGGCTGTGAAACCGAATCGCAGGCAGCGAAGAGCAGAGTGGTCACCCAAAGGATGCGCATGGAAGCTCGGGAGCCTACAGGAAGCCACAGGCATGAGCCAAGCTGGGACTTCCTGGTAGCCAGGGCAGACCCAGCCGATGATCACTTCATGAGCAAATTTGCAGAAGAGCTCCTGACTTGCGCCCGCGATTCAGCCTGCAGGGTCGGCCAAACCGTTCTGGAGAAGCGGGCTGGACCAGACCCGATCCTGACTGAGCGCAAAGGAGAAGGAGATTTCGTGACCGCCGTGGATCGACAGGCGGAGAGCGAGCTTCGCAGACTGCTTCTCAGCAAGTACCCGGAGCATGGCTTTCTCGGGGAAGAAACCGGCGGGCACCGGCTTGGGGCTGAGCATGTTTGGATCGTAGACCCCATCGATGGCACCAGCAATTTCGCCGCGGGTCTGCCCCAGTTCGCGGTCTCCCTTGCCTGCCTACAAGGGGGGCAGCCACTGGTTGCCGCGGTGCACTGCGCCCCGGAGCGAAGAACCTATTCGGCCCTGCTTGGCCGCGGCGCCTGGTGTGAGGAACAGGTTCTGAGGATTTCGGATGCCCCTCTTGACGATGCTGCCATCCTCGGAGTGCAGTGGTTCCGAGGCCCGAACCGCCTCACCTTCCTCCCAAAGCTCCTGGACGGAGGGGCTCGTGTCAGGGTTATGGGCAGCAGCGTCACTCAACTCTGTGACGTGGCTTCTGGCCGCCTGCTGGCCAACCTGCAGGAGCAGGGCCGGATCTGGGATATTGCCGCCGCCGGTCTCATCGCCGCGGAAGCCGGGGCCATCTTCAGCGATTGGCAGGGACGAGACATCTTTCCGTTTGCAGAACTTGGCGCAGATCGACACTACCCGAGTCTGGCGGCTGGCCAGCAGGCACATGCAGCCATCATTCCCCTTCTACAGCCATCACGAGAGCCCTAACTGTTCCTCAGCCGTAACGCCCCGGCCCCAGTCCCTTACGGTTCAGGGCAGGGTATCTGCGCCGAATCAGGGAGATCCGCCGGCATCCCCTGGTCCTCGCAAGACTGAAGCGCATAATGTGCCCTCGTGCCCTGACCCGGACCCCAATTTGCAGGCAGGGCGCCATGGCATTCCCGGTGGACCCTCTTCACCGGTGGCACCCAACTCAGCAGGAGTAAATCTAGATGAAGAAATTGGTTCTATCGAGCATGGCAAGCATCGGTCTTTTGATGGCTATGCCCGACACCGCCTCCGCGCACGGCGGCCAATATCGTGGTCCTGGCGACGTCGTCCCCCCGAACCCGGGTTCAGGTGGCGGCGGCCGCACCCCTGGTCCGACCGGCCCGACCTCACCTGGTCCTTCCGGCCCCTCCGGTGGCGGCCCCGCTGGCCCATCCACCCCCGGTCCCGCTGGTCCCGCTGGCCCTGCTGCAGCAGGTCCGACCGCTGGCCCCGCCGGCCCCACAACCGCTCGCGGCGGTGTCCAGGCAGGCCCTGACCTCACCAAGTGGCAGTTCTGGTGGGAGTTCAACAAGGATCCCTTCATCAACCTGAAGGCAGCCATCCACACCACTGGAACCGTCACCGAATCCGACGACTTCTTCATGGGTGCTGGCAAGGTCTCCGGCGGCAAGGACACCATGAAGCCGACCGAGCAGACCATCATGAATCAGGTCCTGCCGCGTCTGAAGCAGGCCTTGGACGGCACCAGTGATCGGGACATTACCTCTTCCTGCATCGTCGCCATGGCGAAGATCGGCAAGGATCACCCGAACTTCAAGATCCTGGAGATCTTCAAGGAGCACCTGACTTCCGGTGACCAGGAGATCCGCGAGACGGCAGCCGTGTCAATGGGCATCTCCCAGATGACCGATGCGGTAAACGACCTGGCAGAAATGGTCAAGGACAGCCCCGCTGGTCGCAAGCTCACCGATCGCGGTGAAGTCGACCCACGCACGCGATCCTTCGCAGCCTACGGCCTTGGCCTCGTTTCCTACGCAACTGCTGACGTCGACATCAAGACCGCAGCCTTCGAAGCCCTCAAGTCGGTCCTCGAGGACGAGAGCATTGTGAACCGCAACCCCAAGGTCGCGGCAATCAACGGTATCTCCCTCTTGAACCCGGACATCAGTGACCCGAAGAGCACCGCACTGCTGAACAACGTTCTCACTACCCTCGAGACCTACTTCAACAAGGATCTCGGCACCGGTGAGCAGCAGATTCAGTCGCATGTGCCTCCGGCGATTGCCAAGCTTCTCCAAAACGTTGAGGGCGACAGCGACCTGAGCGGCAAGAAGGAAGCTTACAAGAAGATGTTCCTCAACGAGCTGAATGGCCGCTCCAAGGTCAAGCGCAGCAGCAACGAGGTTGTCCAGTCTTCGGCACTCGCCCTCGGTCAGATGGCGAAGCCGTACGAGGAGAAGGGCTCCCCCGACGCGGATATCTCCAGGGCTCTGAACCAGTACTTCGAGAAGGGCAAGGACCAGCAGGCCAAGTACTTCTCTCTCCTCGCCCTCGGCCAGATCGGCGGCAAGGAAAACAGAAGTGCTCTGCTGAAGGCTCTCGAGAAGGGCAACAAGGCCCTCGAGAAGCCATGGGCAGCCATCGGCCTCGGAGTCTACTCCTTCGACATTGCGCAGGCTGATCCCAGTGCCGAACCCGACACCGTTGTCGGTCGCGCGCTCCAGGACTGGCTCGGCAAGCTGAAGAACCCGGACTCTCGCAGCGCCATCGCCGTGGCTCTTGGACTGGCCAAGTACATTGACTCGGCCGATGACCTCCGCACGATGATGATCGAAGAGAAGAACCAGGACGAACTCGCCGGCTATCTCGCCATCGGGCTCGCACTGATGAACGATCAGCGTTCGATCGAAGACATCAAGAACATCGTCAAGACCTCTGTGCGTCGTCCTGACCGCCTCAAGCAGGCAGCCATCGCACTTGGCAAGCTAGGTGACAAGAGCGTCACAGAGCTTCTCCAGGGCATGATGACGGAAGGTGGCCAGAACCTGGCGAAGATGAGCGCAATCGCCTCGGCCCTGGGCTTCATCGGCGACCGTCGTACCATCGACCCTCTGACCAAGATGCTCTTCGATGAGTCCATTACGCCATTGAGCCGCGCATTCGCAGCCGTCGCTCTCGGTGGTGTCGCTGACAAGGAACTCCTGCCTTGGAACAGCAAGATCGCCCAGAACATGAACTACCGGGCAGCGGTTGAAACCCTGACCAACGGCCAGGCTGGCATCCTCGATATCTTGTAGTTCATAAGCGACCCAGTGGCTGGTTCAGCAGAACCAACCCTGTGCACCGCCCGGCAAGTCTGACTTGCCGGGCGGTGTTCTTTAATGCCTCGACAGCCCCGTACACCTCCGACTCGGCAAAGCCCTTGATGGGAAGAAGGCGGAACAAGGAGGGTCTGTAGGGAACGGCCATCCGCAGAGAACGCGGCAATCCTGCCGAGATGGAAGGCTCTGGCGAGTTTCCTGCGAAACGGTACCAGCTTTGCAACGTCCCGGATGCTGGATGGGAGTCCGCCTCCTGCAACTCGAACCAGGAGACCCTCCTCGATGAAGACCTTCCTATGCGCTGGCCTGGCCGTGGCCAGCCTCAGCCTGACAAACTATCTCCCTGCACATGGTGGTCAGTACCTTGGCCCGGGTGACATGGTGCCCCCGAATCCCGGATCAGGTGCCGCTGGTCGAAATGCGGGACGAACGGGGCCTACCGGTCCTGCAGGCCCCGGTGCCACCGGCTCCAGCCCCAGCGGACCTGTGACTCCCGGATCTGCTCGAGGAGCTGGCCCCATGGGGGCTGGCTCTTCTGCCGGCCCGAATCGACCAGGCACCGGTCGCCCCGGTGTCCAGGCAGGCCCGGATCTCACCAAGTGGCAATTCTGGTGGGAATTCAACAAGGACCCCTTCATCAACTTGAAGGCTGCGATCCATGACACTGGACCCGTCACCTACTCGGATGACTTCATCATGGGGAGGGGCAGGGTACGCAGCAAAGACAGCCTGAAGCCAACAGAGCTGACCATTCTCAAGCGGGTACTTCCCAAGCTGAAAGAGGCCATGGATGGCTCTGATGACAAGGACATCACATCCTCATGCCTCATCGCCATGGCGAAGATCGGCAGGAATCACGCCGACTTCCGAATCCTGGACCTGTTCCGCGAGCAACTTCGCAGTGGCGATCAAGAGATCCGAGAGACCGCCGCGGTCTCCATGGGCATCACCCAAATGCCCGATGCTCTCGCCGACCTCGTAGATCTGGTTGCTGACAGCCCTCGTGGTCGCAGACTCTCGGATCAAGGGGAAGTCAACGACCGCACGCGTTCCTTCGCAGCCTACGGACTTGGCCTGGTCGCCACTGCAAGTTCCGATCTGCGGATCAAGGCTGCTGCCTTCGAAGCACTCAAGGGAATCCTGCAAGACGAGAACATCGTCAATCGAAATCCGAAGGTCGCGGCAATCAATGGCATCGCCCAGTTGAATGTCGCGCCGACGGACGAGAAGAGTAGGGAACTGCTCAGCTCGGCACTCGATTGTCTGGAGAAGTACTTCGAGAAGAACCTGGGCAGAGGCGAGGAGCTCATTCAGTCTCACGTCCCACCGGCAATTGCCAAGCTGCTCGGCGGAGTCGGCATTAGTGGTGAACTTGGCAAGCGCAAGCAGAGATACAAGCGAGACTTCGTCAACGAACTCGACGGTCGGTCGAAGCGAGGCAGGCGCAGCAATGAGATCCTGCAAGCTGCCGTCTTGGCACTGGGGCAGATGGCGGAGCCGTACGAGAACGAAGGTTCCAGTGACGCCGGCGTATCCAAAGCTCTTGAGGCCTACTTTGAGAATGGGAAGAACCAGCAGGCCAAGTACTTCTCACTCCTAGCCCTCGGGCAGATCGGCGGAAAGAAGAACCGCAGCGCCCTGCTCAAGGCACTGGAGACAGGCAACAAGGCATTGGAAAAGCCATGGGCAGCCCTAGGCCTGGGAGTCTACGCATTCGAACTTCGCGACCAGAACCCCGAGGCAGACGCGGACCCCGTCATCGGACGAGCGCTACAGGGCTGGCTTGGCCGACTCAAGAACCCTGACACCCGCAGCGCCCTGGCAATCGGACTCGGACTAGCCAAGTATGACGATGCCGCGGATGACCTACGCAGCATGTTGATCGAGGAGAAGAACCAAGAGGAGCTCGCTGGGTACCTATGTATCGGACTCGCTCTGATGGAGGACGATCACTCGATAGATCTCATCGAGAATATCGTTCGAACTTCGACACGCCGTCCGGAACGCCTCAGACAAGCGGCCATCGCGCTGGGCAAGTTGGGCGACAAGGGAGTCACCGCCCTCTTGCAGAAGATGATGCGGGAGGGCAGCCAAAACCTGGCCAAGATGAGCGCGATTGCTTCCGCCCTCGGATTCATCGGCGATCGCCGCAGCATCGACCCTCTTCTGAAGATGCTCTTCAATGACTCACTGACACCATTGACCCGTGCTTTCGCAGCTGTCGCCCTGGGCGGAGTCTCCGACAAGGAACTCCTACCTTGGAATAGCAAGATCGCCGTCAACATGAACTATCGAGCAGCGGTCGAAACCCTGACCAATCGAAGCTCCGGGATCCTCGACATCCTCTAGTTGCCTCAAGCCGGAGAGTGATCTACCGCTCTCCGGCCTAAAGGCCCTCTAGTCTGAACAAGGCTTTGGCCATGAAGAAGCACAGCATCATTCTCTGCGTCCTTCTATCTGTCTTCAGCAACACCCAGCTGCTAGCTCATGGTGGCCAGTTTCGAGGTCCGGGTGACGTGCAGCCACCAGCGTCAACAGATCCCGCAGGTGGCTCCGGAGGCAACTCTGCCGCTGGTGGCCCGGGAAACCGAACTCCCTCGGGCGGTTCCACTCTGCCGAGTGCCGGTGGCCTGCGACCCGCGAGCATCCCACTCGGACCGGATCTCAGTCGCTGGCAATTCTGGTGGGAATTCAACAAGGCTCCATACCTCGACTTGAAACGACAGCTCGGACTGACTGTTGAAGCCTCGGATGAATCGTACATGGCCGCAGGAGACAAGCTGAAGGTCCGAGACAATCTGCAACCCACTCGAAGGAACATCCGCGATCAAATCCTCCCACGGCTACGACAAGCAATCCTGCGCTGGGACCAGAGAGACATGCTGTCCGCCTGCATGATTGCCCTGGCCAAAATCGGGATGGATCATCCAAACTTCAGAATCCTGCCGCTCATGCGCGATCAATTGCGCAGCAGTGATCAGGAAATCCGTGAGACGGCAGCACTCGCCATGGGAATCTCACAAATGCCTGGAGGCCTCGAAGACCTCATCGATCTAGTCGAAGACAAAGCACGTGGGCGTCAATTGATGGATCGAAGCGAAGTGGACGAGCGCAGCCGCTCCTTCGCAGCCTACGGACTCGGCCTTCTAGCCCACTCCAGCAAAGATCTGGATCTCAAACGAAGAGTCTTCGCCTGCCTTTCAGAGCTTCTGCAGAACGAGGATCACGTCAGCCGCAACTTGCAAGTGGCGGCCATTCAGGGCTTGAGTCTCTTGAACCCACGGGGGGAAAGCTACTCCGCCAGAGTGCTTATGGAGGACTGCCTGCAATTCCTCGCGACGTACTACGCCAATCAGGTAGGCGCAGGTAGTCAACTCATGCGAGCACATGTGCCCACTGCCCTCGCCCGCATCCTCGGGGATGAGCAGATTTCAGCGCTCAGCGCCTGGCCAGAACATCTACTCAGAATCCTGATAGCGGACCTGAAGGCGGATCGACGTGGCAGGGATCGTGACTCCTACGTCCTGCAATCCGTGGTTCTGAGCATTGGCCGAATCGCCGGTTTGTGCCGTGATGAGAAGCTTTGCCGAGAGGTTAACCAAGCTCTCATTCAACACTTCTTGAAAGGCAAGGACGCCCAGAGCCGCTACTTCTGCCTCATCGCACTCGGCCAGATTGGGGGCGCGGAGAACCGCAGAGCCTTGCTCGAGATATTGAATAATGGTGGGCGGGCCTTGGTCAAGCCATGGGCCGCAATCAGCCTGGGAATCCTCACTCATGAAACTCGCTTGCGCAGTCACGAGAAGGAGCCAGATCGAGAAGTTGGCAAGTCTCTCCTGCGCTGGTTCGATGAGCTCAAGAACCCGGACGCCAAAGCCGCCCTCGCCCTCGGGCTCGGGCTCTGTGGATACACCGAGTCAGCTGACACTCTGCGTGAACAACTACTGCAGGCCAAGAGCCAAGACCAGTTTGCGGGCTATCTCTGCATCTCTCTGGCACTCATGGATGACTTCAGATCCACGGCGGATCTGCGAGGAATCATGAGATCATCAAGCCGCCGTCCCGAGCTCTTGCGACAGTCGGCCACCGCTCTAGGCAGGCTGGGCGATCAGCGGAGTGCAGTCGACCTGGTCGATCTGTTGGAGACCGGTAGCCAAAACCTGGCCAAGCTCAGCGCCGTGGCTTCTGCTATCAGCCTCATCGGTGACAGAAGGTCCATCGATCCAATCCTGGAGATTCTCTTCGATGATGAGCTCACCCCTCTCAGCCGCGCCTTCGCGGCCGTCGCCCTCGGTGGGATTGCCGACAAGGAACTTCTGCCATGGAACAGCAAGTTGGCTCAGAACATCAACTACCGAGCGAACGTCGAGACTCTGACGGATGGGGCGGCTGGTATCCTCGATATCCTCTAGCGGCGGGCAAAGGACGGTTCTTCTAGGCGAGTCGAAGGAAGCGCGAGCGCAACACTGTGAAGCCTACGAGCAGGCCGAAGGCGGCAATGCAGGCCACCCAGCTGTTCGCGCTTGCGCGTACCGCAGCGCGATCGAGAGATGCGAGACGCTGTCCAAGATCGCTCAAGCGCTGGCGCAGAAGTGGTTCGAGACTCTCCGGCGGCACCAGGCCTAGGGCAGCACGATACTCAGCCTCCGCTCCCCGCTCATCGTGCAGCAGCCAGCGACAATCACCAGCGAGGAGACGCAGGTACGCGGTTTCCCTCTCCGCCTTGCCCAGCTCCTCCTTCGCAGCAGCGAGAGCACGATCCAGATACAGGCGGCGGGCTTCAACTCCGACCTCCTCTGGATCCTTTGACCCCTGCATGGCTATTGGGCCAGTGGCTTCGACGCTCGCCAAAAGTGCGCGATCTTGGGCCTGGTCCAGGAATGGCCGATCGTCACGCAAGATTGGTTCCTCCGCCGAGAACCTACGCCAGTCGGCTGTCTTCTTCGTCGCCGCAAGGATGGCTGCCAGGCTCTCGCCTTCGACCTGCAGCTCCGCCAAGATCCCAGGATCGAGTTCTCGGTCCCGCCTTGCGAGGAGCATGTAGTTGCGCGAATTAGGAACTCGGAAGGCTTGAGCATCACCGAAGACAGATGCCATGGTTCTGCTGAGAGTCACCACCACCGGGTCATCGAAACTGCGACCACCCGCGTTCACCGCCGCCAGACCTCCAGGCAGAAGTCGCGCCTTGACTGCCGTGAAGAACTCTTGGCTCGCTACATGCGCCGGGATGTAGACCTGACGCTCATAGGCATCGACGATCACCGCGTGATATCTCGCCGAACTTCGCTCGACGAACACTCGCGCGTCGAGCCCACTGAACACCTGCCCTGAGACTCCTGCAAAGGCATCGAAGTGCTGTCGACCGAGCTTCACGACTACTGGGTCGATCTCCACAGAATCCACATGGACGCCGGGATGGGCAGCATTCAGCACTCTCTCGAAGGTACCGGCAGCTGCACCCAGGGAGAGGACGCGCAGACCATCAGGTCGCTGGCCATCACCAGCCAGGTAAGGCAGCAAAGTGTAGAAGTCGTAGTATCGCCCGGCTGTGTACGGGGAATTCGCCAGGCGCACAGAATGGAACGAGTCCAAACCCTCGTTGATCTTGAGGCTCGTCATGACCAGCCCAGATTCGTCCTTCTGCTCGACAACCTGGAGGAACTGGTAGGCGCTTTCGTTCTCAGCCAGAACAGTCAGCCCCTCGGGAGGAGGTCGCATGGCACCCAGAGGAATGAGGCAGAGACTCAGGAGCGCGAGGGCGGCTGCACTCGCTGACTTGCGTGAACCCATGAGCAAGGCGCAGGTTAACAGCATGCCCGCACAGATCCAGGCGGTCATCCGGCTCCCGAGATCAGGCACCAGCAAGTGAGTGGTGGCAAAGGTCCCCAGCAGACTACCGATGGTCGAGGCGGCCCCCACCAATCCGCTGGCACGTCCTGGAGCTTTGTAGAAAGCGGTCAGAAGCGAGATCAACATGGGCGTCGCCATGCCGATGAGCAAGACTGGCGGCGCGAAGAGGATGACTGTGGCGGCCAGGGACCCACGCAGTAGAGCAGGTGTCGCAGCATCCAGGGGAAGATCGTGGGGCAGAAGCCACGTGCCCAAGGGCAAGGTAAGCAGCGGAATGAGCGCCGCCAGGATGGCCGCAAGCAGAAAGATCATGGCGAGACGCCTACCCGCCTTGCTGCGATCCCCGAGGATCCCGCCAAGCCATGCACCCAGGGCCAAAGCAACCAACATGACACCGATCACATTGGTCCAGACATAGGCGCTGTCCCCGAAGTGAGGCGCCAACAGCCGAATCGCCGTCAGCTCCAGGCTCATCACAGCGAAGCCCGAAAGCCCGGCCACCAGGGCAGCGACCGAAGGCTTCATAGACTCAGCCTGGCGATGAGGCTCGCCGCTTCAGGGCTTTGCCGGCCCAGGAACAAGATCAATGCCGATCTAACCGTCGGACTTGGGCACTGGTGCCGCGTAGATGACGGGGAAGAGCCAAGTCGTATCGAACTTGGTGAACATCATATCGGTCATCTTGCGGAAGCTGCGATCGCGCTGCTCCGTGTAGGCGGTGCCGTTGATCACCACGGTGAATTCCTTGCTCAGGTCGATCAGTTCATCGTTGAGGAGCAGAGTGAAGTCCGAGATCGCCTTGGTGGTCACGGTAATCCGGTTCGTCTTACGATCGGCCACAGCTTCGATGAAGGGACGGTCTTCCGGAGCAAGGCTGGAGAGTGGCTCCGCAGTGCCCATCTCCACCCAATAGGCCTTCCTGAAGCGATCCATGATGGGCTGAATCACCACGCGATTGCGAAACAGCTCGCGACGAGTCGAATTATCCGTCGAAGTCATCCACTCGACGATCTTTGCGTTCGAGGCCAGGTATGGGAATTCACCCTCACCCTCGATCACCGTGCAGTTGCTGCCCTCAACATCATTCAATCGCTTCGCCAGGGCATCGCAATCCTGCTTGCTGTCCCCGCCTGCAACCATCAGGATCGGGAGGCCAGTAAGGGAGCCCAGGCGCAGATCATCGTTGTCGACCGGGGATCTCAGGATGATCCCGGCAAAGCGATTGGGGAAATTGATCGCCATGCGCAGACCGAAGGCGCTCGAACCTTTCCCTGCGTCAAGATAGAAGGCGTTGCGATCCATGTTGAACTGCTTCTGAAAGGCGCCGGCAGGCGCCAGCACCGCGCCAACTCGGCTGCGCTCGAGAAGGTCACCCTCTTCGTCCAGTTCGGGGGCTGAGTCCAAATCCATGCCATCGTCGATGAGCGGAAAGACCAAAGCTGTGTCCGCCAGCATAGTGGAACCCTTCCATCGCCCTTCAAAACTCGTCGCCGGGTCAGACCACGCGCTCTTGTTGTCATCGAAGCTAGGCAGCACGAGAACAGTCCGAATCGCGCTGTCCGGCTTGTAGGACCGCGGCACCACGTGGTGGTAGGTCGGACCGGTCTTGGCCTTGACCTGCTTCAGCACACCGGAGAGTCCCGAAACGCGGTCATAGGGAAAGACATCGCTGAAGATGCCCTCCATGTCGGGAACACTGGCCAAGAGATCACCCTTCTTCTCCGACTTGCTATCCCAGTCCTTACGAAAGTCATCCTGCGCCTTCACGCGGGCCTTGCCCTTCTGTGGCCTCTTGGATCCCTCGGCTGCATCCCACTCGAACCAGGTGTCGTACCACTTCTTGGCCTTCTTGTTCAGGCTCTTGATCTCACTGGCGCTGAGAATCGGTTTCGGATCATCCTGCGGAATCGTAACGGCAGGCAGACAGGTCAGGGCTAGGGACGCAAGGGTGAGGACCATGGGCAAACTCCGATCTTTGGCTGCGAGAACTCGGACTAGGGGCGGCAGGGATGCCGGGCCCCGGGCGCTCCGAAAGGGGCCAGATTCGGCACCCCCAATGGAGGGGTTGAAGGCAAAAACATAGCCAATCGACGTGAATCTGTCAGGTTTGGATCAGGATCCCGGGATCCCAGCTCAAAACTCATTTCTGCGCGAGAATCCGCTCGATAGCCAGCCTTCTAGGCAGGGCCGCTGCTGGTCGCAGGCGGAGCAGAGACTGCAGGCTCGCATCTGCACGCGACCAAGTCCGCCCGCCGTTACGCATCAGTAACAAGAGGTTGGTAGTCGCTGGCCCCTGACCGATCTCCACATCCAGGCTCAAGCTCTTGTGAAAGGCCTCCCATGCCTCATCCAGACGGCCACTGCCCTTCAGGAGCAAGCCGTAGTCATTCCAGAGAACGGGATCGCGTGGCGCAATCTCGAGGGCTCGCCGGTAGAGATCTCCACTCTCCTGAAGCTCGCCAAGATTCCGGAGAGCTAGCGCATGATTGGCGATGGCGATGGGATTGCCCGCGTCAGCTGTCCGAGAAAAGACCCAAAGTCCGAAATCGCGCTCCCCCCCCCGCAACCAGCTCCCAGCGGCCTCGAGAAGCTCAGGACGGCCACTGCCATCCCCGGCGGCAAGAAAGGCAAGGACCATGTCGGGTTGCTCCCTATCCCACTCCCTGGCGCGCCTGACGAGCGCCGCATAGGCAGCGGCGCGCAGCTGGGCTTCGAGCCACCAGCGACGAGTGAATCCATCCGCGGATTTCTCGCCCAAGGCCTCGGCCAATAGCTCCAAAGCCATGGCTTCGCGACCTGCGAGCAAGGCCGCGCGACCGGCCTTTGCGAGGAACTTGCCATGCTCCGCTGAATCCGGAGGGAGCCGTAGAAAGGCGCGCAGTGCGGCCGCATAGCTACTGCGTAGACTCTCTGGCGGGGCGCCTTCAGCTTCGAGCTCGATCGCCCGCGCGTAGATCTCGGCGAAAGCTTCCTGCGCCGGACTGGGCCTCTGCAGCAGCAGGACAAATGCAAGCAGGGCTAGCACAAGCCGAATCAAATCAACCGTACCTCGCGTGCTCCAGAAATCACCTGCCCCACCTCCTGGGCAAGCTCGCCTCTGGACTCCAGACTCTCCAGAACTGCAGTCAATTTGTTTCCGGCGACGAAGAGAACCATGCCGAAACCCATATTGAAAACTCGGTATGCCTCCTCCGCTGCGATCCCACCCCTGCTCACCAGGTAGTCGAAGATCGGCGGCCGTGGCATGCCCCCTGTCCTGATCTCTACGGAGAGCTCCGCTGGCAGGATGCGCGGAATATTGTCCAAGAGCCCCCCACCGGTGATGTGAGCCATGCCGTTGAGCAGGTTCTTGTCCAGAAGTGGCATGATTGGCTGCAGATAACTCCGATGCACAGCGAGCAAGGCCTGTGCCAGGCTCTGCCCCTGCAATTCCTCCGGACAGCTGCCCAAGTCCGGGTCACCGGCATCGGCGAGTATCTTCCTTGCCAAGGAGAATCCGTTGGTGTGCAGACCCGAGGACGGCAAGGCGATGATGTGATCACCGCGGGTAATGCGCTTGCCATCCAGCACACGGTCACGGGCCACCGCACCGACAATCGTGCCAGCGATGTCGACTTCACCGTCCCGATAGACTCCCGGCATCTCCGCGGTCTCACCGCCGATGAGTGCACAACCATTCTCCCGACAAGCCTTGGCGAGACCGGAGATGATCTGCTGCACCGACTCTGGCCGCATCTTCGCCATAGCGATGTAGTCGAGGAAGAAGAGCGGTCTGGCGCCCTGAACCAGAATGTCATCAACACAGTGATTGACGAGATCTTCGCCCACGCTGGAAAGGTCCCCGCTGCGCTGCGCAAGCATCACCTTGGTGCCGACTCCATCATTGGAAGCCACAAGGAGTTCTCCCTCCGCACCTGCCGCCTTCGGATCGAAGAGCCCACCGAAGAGCCCCACGTCTCCCAGAACACCCGGACCGTAGGTCGAGCGGATGGCTTCACCACTGCCTTGAACGGCCTGGTACTTGGCATCGATATCGACGCCTGCATCGCGGTAGGCAGAAGGTTTGTCGCTCAACGGATTTCTCCAGCAGGGAATTGTTCCAGTAGCTCGCTCAACACCGCACGGCTGTGTTCAAAGGCAATCGATTCCGGCAGGGCATCGATCGAAAAGAAGCCGGCCTCGCTGGCATCATCCGACGGAATCAGGCTGACAGCAACATCCTCCTGCAAGGGTCTGGCCAGATAGATCGCTGTGTTTACCCGCTTCCTGGGATCATCGGTGGTGTAGTGCAGGCCCAGGAGTCGAAGGAGCTCCACCTCGACACCAGTCTCCTCCCTGGTCTCGCGGACTGCAGTCTGCTCCAGGCTCTCCCCATACTCCTGAAAGCCGCCGGGGAAACCCCAGGAGCCCTTGTAGGGTTGGATCCCCCGCTTGATCAGGAGCAACTGACGGGCCTGCACCACCACGCTTACCGCTGCCCCAGCGGTGTTTCGGAAGAAGACATAGTCGCAGCTGGTACATGCGGGGCGGAGAGCACCGAAGCGCTCTTTGGGGGCCATGGCTGCACCACAAACGATGCAATGCCCCGCACGATCTTCCCAGCTAGCGACCATGGATCCAGGCTATCGTTGGCAGGGAAGGGCTCTCGTGGTTGCACATCCGCCGGCTCTGCAGGATTCTTGGCCCCATGTCCAGACCAGTCGCGGTTCTAGGGAGCACTGGTTCAGTGGGAACCAGCGCCTTGCGCATCATCGCAGATCGTCCCGATATGTTCGAGCTGGTAGCTTTGACTGCCAACCGCTCCGCGGCCCAGCTCGAGGAGCAGATTCGGCAATTCAAGCCGGCTGCGGCCTGCCTGGTAGAAGGCGAAGTGAGGGCGCCGGCGGAAACCGCATGCTTCCAGGGCTCTACGGGTATCCTCGAAGCCCTCGAGGCCGCCAAACCGGACATAGTGCTCAACGGCATCACCGGCGCCGCCGGACTGCCGGCTTCCGAGTGGACCCTACGCCAGGGCCTTACCCTCGCCTTGGCCAACAAAGAATCCCTGGTCATGGCGGGACCCTACCTCCTCGCTCTCGCCGCAGAAAGTGGCGCGAGCATCCTGCCCGTGGATTCAGAGCACTGTGCAATTCATCAGTGCCTGCGCGGGGAGAGGATCGACAAGCTGCGCCGAATCTACCTGACCGCTTCGGGTGGCCCATTTCGCAGCAGGGAGCTGTCGACCTTCGGCGAAATCACCCCGGAGCAGGCCCTTAAGCATCCAACCTGGGAAATGGGACCAAGAATCACGGTCGGCTCAGCAACCATGATGAACAAGGCCTTCGAAATCCTCGAGGCCCGATGGCTCTTCGGCCTCGAGGCCGAGCAGATTCAGGTTCTCATTCATCCGCAGAGCATCGTGCACTCGATGGTCGAGTTCATCGATGGCTCGATGATCGCGCAACTTGGCTTGCCGGACATGCGCGTGCCAATCCTCTACTGCCTCAGCTATCCAGAGCGGACAAGCTTCGAATTCGAGCCATTTGACCCCCTTCGCTTTGCGAATCTCGAATTCATGCCTGTGGATCATGAGCGTTTTCCGGCCGTCCCTCTTGCCTATGAAACCCTCTCAGCCGGGGGTGACTCAGGAGCCGTGCTCAATGCTGCCGATGAGGTGATGACTGGCCAATTCCTGGATGGTCACGTGAGATTCCCGGAGATCACCGAATCCGTGGGCCGTATCCTCCGCGATCACAGACCTGGCCCGATCGACAATCTGGACGACGTCTTCGCCGCTGACCGCTCCGCTCGGACGGCAGCCCTCGAGCAATGCAATTCAAAGTGAACGCAAGCACCGCAGAACCCTGCGAGCCTGCGAGAGCCTGATCCAAGGGAATCTTCATGCCAATTATTCTGGCAGCGCTGGGCATCGGCCTGCTGATCTTCATCCACGAACTCGGTCACTACATCTGCGCACGAATGGCGGGTGTCCGAGTCGAAGTTTTCTCCCTCGGATTCGGTCAACGCCTCTTCGGCTTCGTCTACAAGGGCACGGATTACCGCCTCTCCCTCATCCCCCTCGGAGGCTACGTGAGAGTTGCAGGCGAAGACCCGGTCAATCGAGAGCATGCCTTGCCGGGGGATCTGTATTCCACCAGCTTTGCGGCAAGAGCATGGTTCTTCAGCGGTGGAGTGTTGATGAACCTGCTCTTCGCCTTGGTCACCTTCCCCATCGTTTTTGGATCCGGCGTCAAGTTTCTCGCACCGCAAGTAGGCTCGGTCGCGCCCGGATCCCCCGCCTGGGAAGCTGGGATCCTCCCCGGAGATCGCATCGACTCGATCAACGGCAAGGAGACCTACAGCTTCGAAAACCTTCGGGTCGAGATCGCCCTCAGCGGTCGCAAGCCCATCGAGTTCGAGATTCGACGCGGCGAGGAACAGCTATTCCTGGAAGCGAGCGCAGAGTACTCGGAAGAACAGGGTCTGTACGGCATTGGCATCACACCGGCAGTGGAGGAAAGCCCACTCGTGGTGACTGGAGTCGCATCGGGAAGCCCGGCAGCACAGGCCGGCCTCCGCGCCCAGGACAAGATCATCAGCATCCAGGGTGAGACTTTGCAGGGTGCAGACGCCAGTCGCGCCTTGGGAGATCTCGGCAATCACCCCGGCTCTCCCGTTCGCTTGGAGGTAGAGGACGCAGCAGGCCGGCGCAGCATCGAGTTTCAACCGGAGAGCATCCGCGCGGAAGTCGCCACCATCGGCGTCCTCTCGGTAGCTCGCAAAGTGGCCCGCCTCCGCGGCGAGAGCCCAGTGATCGACAAGCTCGGTCTACAGGTTGGCGACTCCATCGACAGCATCGCTGGACAAGGCTTCTTTGGGGGACTCGGTGCTGCCCTCGAAGCCCTTCCCCAGGCTGGGGATGACCAGGAACTGGTCATGGAAATCCGCCGCCAAGACCGCCCGCTAAGCCTCAGTGCTAGGTTGAATTCGGCCGAAATCAGCGAACTGGCGACCCTCGTCGCATTCGAACAGGATGGCGAAGCCGTCGTGACTCCGGTTGAGGACAGACCAGCGCAGGCAGCTGGCTTGCAGGCCGGCGATCGCATCACCATGGTCGACGGCAAGGCGGTCCGAGTCTGGCAGGATCTGGTGGATGCGGTGCAAGGAGAGAGCGGCCGCGATCTCCACTTCGCTGTTCGACGCGGCGACCAGAGCCTGGAATTCAACATCCGTCCGGACCGCCAAGTCCTGGCAGACCTGGCATTCGACACTCAGCTCAACCGACTCACCAGCGTCTACAAGGTGGACACAGCTGGAGCCGCAATCGTGGCGGGCATGGTCTGCTCCATGGACCTGATCAAGAGCCTGTACGTCACCCTCAAGAAGCTGTTTACCGGCGACGTGGCCGCACGCAACCTTGGTGGCATCGTGCAGATTTCAGTAGTCAGCTACCACTACGCCCAGAGTGGCTGGGCGGTGTTCTTCTACTTCTTGGGTCTGCTCAGCATCAACCTGGCCTTCATCAACGTCTTGCCCATCCCCGTGCTCGATGGCGGACACTTGATGTTCCTCCTGATCGAGCGAATCAAGGGCTCGCCGGTGAGCACCCGCGTGCTCACCTACTCTCAGGTACTGGGCCTGGTCTTCGTCATCGCCCTGATGGTCTTCGTAACCTACAACGACATCCTCAAACTGCTTTGATGCCCTACCTGCGCTTGCTGCGCGCCGGCACTCTGTTTTCACCGGGAGCGGATCTAGTAGCCGGCCTCTGCGCAGCAGGCCTGCCCTGGACACCAGAAGCCATCCGGGCCCTCTTCGCGAGCATTCTCATCTACGCCGCTGGAATGGTCCTCAACGACCACGCCGACCGCGGGGAAGATGCCAGGCAAAGACCCGAGAGACCGATTCCTAGCGGACAAGTAAGTCCAGCTCGGGCACTTGGTCTTGGCATCCTGCTCATGGCTGCCGCCATCAGCCTGGCCCCCTGGCCAATCTACTATGCAGGCATGGGCATGTTGATTCTGGCATACAACTACGGGGTGAAGCGCTTCGCTGCCCTGGGCGCTTTGATCATGGGGAGTCTGCGTGGGCTCAACCTGATGGCAGCGCCGATCTGCCTCAGCCAGGCAGCCCCACCAGAATCGGTGCAGATCCTCGCCGCTGCCTACGCCCTGTACATCATTGCCGTGACCTTCCTGGGCATCTTCGAGGACGAGAAGCGGCCGGATCCCCGAGCGGTAGTCGGTGTGCAAACCATCCCGGTGCTCGTCGTTCCCCTGGCCATGTTCAGCCTCCCCGAGCCCTGGCCCGCCACCGGCATCGCCATTCTCGCCTCGCTGCTCTTTTCCCTCCGCTTGAGACGCAGGGAAATGGTCTGGAATCAGGCGGCGATACGCGGATCCATGACCTGGCTCCTGCTGGGAACCATGCTGTTCACGAGTCTGATCTGCATGGCCACAGAGCGCTGGTTGGAATGCGCATCCATCGCTGTCTGCGCGCTTCTCGCCCGACGGATCTCGCGCTCGATCGCGCTCACCTGAAGCTGCGTCGCAAGAAACTCCGAGCAGCTCTCAGCTACTCAAGACCTGGCGATACACCGCCAGAGCTTCGTCCTTGCTCATCATGCCTGTGCGTACGAGCACCTTCAGGGAAGTCTTGAGCTTCTCAGGCTCATCCTTCATGCGCATGAACCAATCGAGACTACCGGCAGCAGGGGCAGAGCCAGGACCCTCGTCGGCAGCCAGGTGCTCATCCATGCTCGGCTTGCTTGCGGCCGGCAGATCTGCCGCCTCAGGCAAGGGGCTGGCACTCGACTGTGGAGACAGTTCTGGCACCGTATCGATCATCGGCTCCACATCTTCGAGCTCGAGGAGCTCCTCGGACTGCGGCAGATCCTCTTCTAGCTCCGGGCCACCTTTTGCCTGCAGCTCGAGTTCTTGTGCGAAGGGGTCGAGCCCGAGGTGCTTGTCAGAGAGTTGGGCCGTGCCCTCGGCACGAAACTGATCAAGGGTCTCGCCGACCAGGTTCTGCATGTTGGCATGCACTTCAGTCTCGGCCACGTTGGAATTGGTGGTGATCTGGATGAGGCTTACAAACTCCTGCGCACGACGAATAGTCGTGGCGAGGAACTCAGCCATCTCCTCATGGAGCTGATCCTCGATCTGGTGCACCTGGTCTGCAGAGACCTTCTGCACAATGCCGGCTGCCGTACGAGTTGCATTTGAGAAGAAGTCGTGCACCTCACGAGTCAACTGCTGGTTGCGAGCCTCGTTGATCTCAGCCGCCTCGAGCTCCTGCAGAACACGCGCATTCTTGCCCAGGTCCCGCCTGGGGCCGGAATTGAGCCGGTGCTTCTTGCGTTCGCGGCGATAGTCTTCGAAACCAGAATCCTGAATGTTCCGTGCCATGGTCTAGCTCGTTGTCGGGCCGAGTTGCGGCGATTCCAGCAGGCGTCCCTACTGACCTCTGCGCTTCTTATCGACCTGCGGGGAGGGGGCCTTTATGCGAGCACGAACTAGCACGCGAAGGCGCTCCTGAGCAGTATCCCTGTCCAAAATCTCATCACCTTCACAGGCCCTGAGCAGCTCCCCCAGAATCTCCCTTCGCATGGGTCCTGGGGGAACATCCATCGCGATGAGATCATCACCAGTGATCAGTTTGCCCAGCCGCTGCATGGTATTCAGACGCTTGAGTTCACGAGCAGCAGCCACACGCATCTCAGGGATTCCCGTACGTGCCTGCAATAATTGAACATGGTCCTCTGCCGAATCCTGGCAGCTGAACCACTCTCCTTCGGCGAGCTTCTCCTGCGCGCGACAGAGCGCCAGCACCTCAGCACGCAAACGACGCGGCGCTGCCAAGGCCTTGAGCTGGGCATCGACTACCGCGGGTCCCGCAAGTGGCTGCAGCAGACTCGCCCAACTCAGAGCCGGCCGCCCCGGGGGCAAGGTATCCAGGCTATGGGCAATCGCCTGCAAGTCGACACCCGACGAGGCGATGAGCTCTGCCAAGGTGCCCGGCAGCAGCGAGAATTCGTCGAGCATCAGAACTGCCCTGGCACGCCC